>DASXOA010000537.1:0-9819 GCA_036494675.1 Rugosimonospora sp. | reverse complement strand
GTGGTGTGGAATCCGAGGAACGTGGTCCAGAAGTGGAACTTCCCGAGCCGCTCGTTCATCATCCGGCCGGTCATCTTGGGGAACCAGAAGTAGACGCCGGCGTATACCGCGAACACGATCGTGCCGAACAGTACGTAGTGGAAGTGCGCCACCACGAAGTACGTGTCCGAGACGTGGAAGTCGATCGGCGGGCTGGCCAGCAGTACCCCGGACAGACCACCGAACAGGAAGGTGACCAGGAAGCCGATCGCGAACAGCATCGGCGTCTCGAAGCTGAGCTGGCCGCGCCACATCGTGCCGATCCAGTTGAAGAACTTGATACCGGTCGGCACCGCGATCAGGAACGACAGGAACGAGAAGAACGGCAGCAGCACCTGACCGGTGGCGAACATGTGGTGCGCCCACACGCTCATGGACAGTGCCGCGATGCCGATGGTCGCACCGACCAGGCCCTTGTACCCGAAGATCGGCTTGCGGCTGAACACCGGGATGATCTCCGAGATGATGCCGAAGAACGGCAGCGCCACGATATAGACCTCTGGATGGCCGAAGAACCAGAAGAGGTGTTGCCAGAGCATGGCGCCGCCGGTCTGGGCGTCGAAGACGTGTGCGCCGAGTTCCCGGTCTGCCATCGCGGCCAGCAGCGCGGCGGCCAGGATCGGGAAGACCATGAGCACCAGCAGGGAGGTGACCATGATGTTCCAGGTGAAGATCGGCATCCGGAACATGGTCATGCCGGGGGCGCGCAGGGTCAGGATCGTGGTGATCATGTTGACCGCGCCGAGGATGGTACCCAGACCCGAGATCACCAACCCGATGAACCACATGTTCGCACCGGCGCCCGGCGAGTTCACCCCGTTGGCCAGCGGCTGGTACGCGAACCAGCCGAAGTCGGCCGCGCCGCCCGGGGTCAGGAACCCGGCCACGGTCAGGGTGCCACCGAACAGGTACAGCCAGTAGGCGAACGCGTTGAGCCGGGGGAACGACACGTCCGGCGCACCGATCTGCAGCGGTACGACGTAGTTGGCGAACGCGAACACGATCGGCGTCGCGAAGAACAGCAGCATGATCGTGCCGTGCATGGTGAACAGCTGGTTGTACTGCTCCGGCGACAGGAACTGCAGACCGGGGCGGGCCAACTCGGCACGCATGAGCAACGCGAGCAGGCCGCCGATCAGGAAGAAGGCGAACGACGTGACCAGGTACATCAGGCCGATCTGCTTGGCGTCGGTCGTACGCAGCAGCCGCGCGATCGCCGAACCCCTGGTGGGCTGGCGGACGGGCCAGGGCCGCGTCACGATCGGCTTCGGTGCGACGGTGGTCACGTGGGGCCTCCTGCAGGCTGGTCACCGCGCGGCCGCGAGATGATCCGCAGCCGTACCTCGGAGGCAGAATAGTCCCCGGGCCAGCGAGGCCGGGCCAAGGGGTGTCCAACCCGCGATGAACTCCGCCGCGCGACAGTCCGAGCCCCATTCAGAAGTCCGAGCCCCATTCAGAAGCGCGAGCCCCATTCAGAAGCGCGAGCCTCTTCAAAGTCGGAGCCCTTCAGGGTCGCAGCCCTTCAAAGTCGGAACCCTTCAAAGTCAGAACCCTTCAAGTCGGAGCCCCATTCACGGTCCGGGCCGGTCAAGGTCGGATCTCGATTTCGGGTCGGACGCAACCCCGTACCGTTCCCAGTCGTCTTGCTCGCACGGGAAATCGCACGAGAGGTGCCGCCGCGCCGCTCTAGACGGGGGACAAATGCGGATCTTCGGAGCATTGCGGATGGCACCCTGGCGGCGCGGGCCGATCCTGCTGCTGCGCCGGGGCGGCGTGATGGTCGCGCTCGTCGCGGCCGCGCTCGTCGCGACGCTGCCCGCCGCGGCGGCCACCCCGTTCCTGTCCTCGTCGCGCAGCGCAACCCTGCACCACCAGATAGCGGCCAGTTGCCAGTGGACACTCGGCGCGGGCGCGACCGGCCAACTGGCCCCACCCGGGGATCAGGCGTTGCGCGGCGGCTCGGGGAACCTCGCCCCACAGGACAACGTGGCGCAGGTCGCCAGCCGCACCGCGAAGGCCAGCGCTGCGGCGCGATCGGTCCCCCTGCTCGGCAGCGCCGAGACCACCCTGTTCACCGCCGTCCAGGGGCCCAGCGAGGTGGCCGGCAACGCCGACTTCCCCGTCTATCTGATCGCGCGTACTGGCGCCGAGAACCACCTCCAGGTACTCGACGGCCCACGCGGTACCGGGGTCTGGATCTCCGACGAGTACGCGAATTTCGTCCACCTCAAGGTCGGCGACCAGATCACCCTGTACGGCGCCAACAAGAGCACCGTCACCCAGGTGGACGGCCAGTCCCAGGTGCACTTCAGCGGCGACCAGTTCTCCACGACCCTGCCGGTCGCGGCCGTCTACCGCGACCTGCGCGACCTGCCCGACGATCCGTGGTGGTGCGACCTGAAGACGGTCTACGACGGGCCGCAGGGCAACGCGGCCACGCCGGTCGTGGCGTTCGTCGACCAGGCGGCATTTCTGAACGCCATGCCGCGGCTCCACCTGTCCGCGCAGCAGGTGATCACCTTTCCGCTGACCGATCCGAACCTGAACCAGGACCAGGCCAGGCGTACGGTCGCCGGGGTCGCCCGGTTCAACAAGGCGCTGCTCCAATCGCCCAGCTCCGCGTTCTATGTGAATCCGAACAGGCCGGGCACCCCCAGCTCAAGCGGTTCCCTGCTGGCCCAGTTCAGCGCGCGGGCCGATCTCGCGCGCCGGTCGATGCTGCCGGCCGTGGTCCCGGTGACCGCCGCCGGGGTGCTGGTCGGACTCCTGGTGGTGGCCGCCGCCGCGATGTTCTGGGTACAGCGGCGCAGGCGTGAGCTGACCCTGCTGTCGGCGCACGGGGTCAGCGCGAAGGCGCTCGCGCTCAAGGCGGTCGCCGAGTCGCTGCCGGCGCTGGTCGTGGGGACCGTCGCCGGCTGGGGGGCGGCCTGGGGGCTGGTCCGCTGGGTCGGGCCGGACCCGGTGCTGTCCCGTGAGGCCGCGCCGTGGGCCGCGGTGGGTGCCGCCGGCAGCCTGGTGGCCGCCGTACTCGTGGTCGCCCTCGTGGCCGGTGTGGCCTGCCGCTCGCTGACCGACCAGGTGCGCTCGCACCATCATCGGAGACTCCGGGCGGTGCCGTACGAGCTGGTGCTGCTGGCCGCCGCCCTGCCGGTCTGGCGCGCCCTGGGCGACAGCACGGTGACCGGCAACGCGTCCAACGGGCTGGGTACCGCGATCCACGTACCCGGGCGGCTGCTGATCGTACCCATCATGGTCGTCGCCGGCGTCACCATCCTGGCCGCCCGGCTGTCCGTCACCTACCTGCGCCGGCGCGGCATCCGGCGGACCCCCCGTACCCCGGCGGCGTTCCTGAGCTGGCGGCGCATCGGCCGGCAGGCGGTGATGACGGCGGTACTGGCCGGCGCCACCTCGGTCCCCATCGCGCTGGCCATCTACGGCGCGACGGTCACCGGTTCGGTACACACGACGGTGGCGGACGAGGCCCGGCTGCGCGTCGGCAGCGACGTGGTGCTGACCCTGACCCACCGGGTCCCGATCCCGGCGTCGCTGCGGGGCCAGGCGACCGAGGTCCTGCGCCTGGACGGCGCGATGATCGGCGGGGTGCAGACCGACCTGCTCGGGGTCGACCCTGGCAGTTTCGCGAGGGACGCGTACTGGGACAACCGGCTCGACGGCGCCTCCCTGAGCGACCTGATGGCCCCGATCCGCCCCGGCGGTGCCGGCGGTGGCGGTGCCGGCGGTGGCGGTGCCGGCCCGAGAACCGTGGTCGCCTCGGCGCAGACCCCGTCCGGCAGCCAGCAGGCGACCTGGACCGGGGACGAGGTGCTGGGCGGCAATGTGAACATCGTCTCCACCAACCTGCTGCCCGCCCAGCGCACCGGCTACCCGGCGGCCCTGGTGCCGAAGGCGGCACTGGGCGACGACACCCAGTACGCGGCGGTGCAACTCTGGGTGCGCGGCGACCCGGTACAGATCCAGCGGGCGGCCAAGGCCGCGAACCTGCCGGTGAAGGAGATCCTGGTGGCCTCCGACCTGTACAGCAACTCGCTGTGGGAGCCGCTGACGTACACGTTCGAGTACCTGACCGCGCTGTCCCTGCTGACCGGCCTGGTGACCCTGGTCGGCCTGCTGCTCTACCTGGAAGCCCAGGCTCCCGTGCACCGCCGGGCCTACGTGCTGCTGCGCCGGATGGGGCTGACCCCGCGCAGCCACCGGAGGGCGATCCTCGGCGAGCTCGCCCTGCCGCTGATCGCCGGGCTGATCGGCGGCGTCGTCGTGGCGGGTGCGCTGGCCGCGGCACTGAGCGGCAACTACGACCTGAACCCCGACCAGCCGCCGGACACCGTGATCGCCGTGCCGTACCTGCCGGTCGGGCTGATCGCCGCCGCGGTCGTCGCGATCGCCATCGGCGCCGCCAGCTACGCCCAACGCCGGATCGGACGGGCCAACCCCTCGGAGGTACTGCGTGACGCCATCTGACCGGTCGTCGGCGGTGAGCTGCCGTGGGGTCCTGCGCACGTACCATCTGGACGGCTCCGAGGTCAGCGCGCTGCGCGGCGTCGACCTCGACCTCGCCCCGGGCACGTTCACCGCGCTGGTCGGGCCGTCCGGCTCCGGCAAGTCCACCCTGCTGCGCCTGCTGGCCTGCGTCGACCGTCCGGATCAGGGATCGATCCTGATCGACGGACGGGAGGCGGCCTCGCTGTCCCGCCGTGGGAGGCTGCGACTGCGCCGCCGGGCGCTGGGCTTCATGTTCCAGTCACCCGCCGACAACCTGCTGGAGTACCTGACGGTACGGCAGCACCTGCGGCTGGCCGCGCAGTTGCGCGGGTTGCGCCACGGCACCGGCCAGGCGGACGAACTGCTGGAACGGCTGGGCCTCACCGATCGGGCCGACCACCTGCCCCGCCAGCTGTCAGGTGGCGAGCAGCAGCGGGTCGGCATCGCGTTCGCGTCGTTCGGGCCGCCCGCGCTGCTGCTCGCCGACGAGCCGACCGGGCAACTCGACCACGGGGCCGTGGACGCCGTGCTCGACGCGTTCCTGGCGATGGCCGAGGCCGGGGTCGCGGTGGTCGCCGCGACCCACGATCCGGCGGTCGCCCGCCGGGCTCACCAGGTGGTACGCATGCGCGACGGCGTCATCGAGGAGCACTCATGATAGAGATCCGCAATCTGAGCCGGCGGTTCCGACGGGGTTCAGAAACGGTGACCGCGCTCGACGACGTCAGCCTGGACATCCACCCCGGCGAATTGACCGTGGCCGCCGGGCCCTCCGGTTCGGGGAAGACCACTCTGCTGTCGATCGTCGCAGGGTACGAGCGGGCCGACACCGGCTCGACGACGACCGCCGACGGTCGACCGACCGGGCAGCTCGGCTGGAGCGACCTGGGCTTTGTCCCGCAGTCGGTGACGCTGATCGACGAGCTGACCGTCACCGAGAACGTCGACCTTCCGAACCGGCTCGACCCGGCCCCCGGCGGTACTCCGGTCGAGGAGCTCCTGGAGAGGCTGGAGATCGAGCACCTGGCGGCCCGGCTGCCGAGCCAGATCTCCGGCGGCGAACAGCAGCGCACCGCCATCGGACGGGCGCTACGGCTGGCACCGGCCATCCTGATCGGCGACGAACCGACCGGGCACCAGGACCGCGGCCGGGTCGACCTGGTGCTGGGCATCCTGCGCCAGCATGCCTACGCGGGACACGTGGTGCTCATTTCCAGCCACGACGAGGCGGTGATCTCCGCCGCGGACCGGGTGCTCACGCTGGCCGACGGCCGCGTCGTCGCCGACGAGCGGACCCGCGCGAGCACCGCGCCCGGCCACTGACCAGCGCCCGGCCACTGACCGGGCGCTGCCACTGACCGGGCACTGGCACTGACTGGGCACTGCCACTGACCGGGCGCTGCCGATCGCTACTTGACCGGTGCGCTGGCGCCCAGGTTGAAGCCGATCGCACCGGCCGCGACCGCGGCCAGTACCAGCAGCACGATCCCCCAGGCGATGAGGCGCTCGGGGGCGTCGAGCCGCCCGAACAGGCGCGCCGGCCTGGTATCCGGCGCGGGCACCACGGGCGCCGTGCTGAACAGGTCGGCTCCCGACGGCGCGGACGCCGGCTGGGCATCGTCGGCGGCAGGTTTCCACCAGGCCCGCAGGATAATGGTGACGGCACCGCCCAGTACCAGCAAAGTGCCCAGCACCGTCATCGCGCCGGCGATCCAGTTCCGCATGCTCGTCTCCTCCCGGGAGCATAGGACGCGCTACAGGCTAACCGCTCGACCCGCCGACCGCGGCCCGCGCCGCTCCGGCATCGCACACGCCGGACCCGACAGACCCGGACGTACCACCAGCCGCGCGGGTCACGCGAGCGGCCAGCGCGTGCAGATACTCGGCGAGTTCGGGCGGCTCGTGCACCTCGAACTCGCAGCCGAGCGTGGTCAGCCTCACGGCCAACCACTCCAGCGTGTCGGCGTGACTGCGCAGCCGGCAGCTACGGTCGTCCACCGGCTCCAGGTCGGCGGCCGCGCCGCCGAGGCGGGCCGCCATGTCCCTCAGCGGCGCGTGCAGGGTCGCGACCGCGGTGTAGGTCGGCGCGAGCGAGTAGAGCCTGCCGGTGAGGAACGCGGCGGCGTCCCCGCCTGGTGGTTCGCGTGGCGCGGTGCGCACTCCGGTCGGCCGCGGTTCGCCGACGCGGTCGACCCGGAAGTTGCGCCAGTCCTCGCGGTCGACGTCGTACCCGACGAGGTACCACCGGCGCCCGGCCGGCACGAGCCGGTACGGCTCCACCAGCCGCACGCTGTCCGTCCCGTCGACGCTCCGGTAGCCAAAGCGCACCCGCTCCCGGTTCGCGGCCGCGGTGGCCAGCACGGTGAGGGTGTCGGGGTCGACGGCCGGCGCGTCCTGCACCGGCAGCGGGACGGTGGCGGCGCGCAGCGAGCCGACCCGGGCCCGCAGGCGGGACGGCAGCACCTGTTCCAGCTTCGCCAGGGCACGGACGGACGCGTCGTCGATGCCGGCCACCGCCTGGACGGCGGCCACGCGCAGGCCGACGGCGATGGCCACGGCCTCCTCGTCGTCGAGCAGCAACGGCGGCAGCGCCTTGCCCGCGACGAGCCGGTAGCCACCCACCGGCCCCATGGTCGCCCGCACCGGGTACCCCAGGTCGCGCAGCCGTTCGACGTCGCGGCGCACCGTACGCAGGCTGACCCGCAGTTGCGCGGCGAGTTCGCCGCCGGGCCACTCGCGCGGGCTCTGCAACAGGGACAGCAGCCTGAGCAGCCGGCCGGAGGTGTCGCTCATGGACTCCAGGATGCCGCCTGTGTGTGACAGAACCTGACCTACATGGCCGCTAGCGTCCACGTCGTGAGGCGAACGACCGACGGGAAGGGCACCATGACCACTATCCGGCCATTCCAGATCGACATTCCCCAGCGCGATGTGGACGACCTGCGCGATCGCCTGGCCCGGACCCGCTGGCCACGGCAACTCCCCGGTGACGGGTGGAGTCGCGGGGTTCCGCTCGACTACCTGAGGGACCTGACCGAGTACTGGCGGACCGGCTACGACTGGCGGGTACCCGAGGCGACGCTCAACGAGTACCCGCAGTTCATCACGGAGATCGACGGCCAGGACGTGCATTTCCTGCACGTGCGGTCCCCGGAACCCGGCGCCATCCCGCTGCTGCTCACCCACGGTTGGCCGAACTCGTTCGTCGAGTTCGCGAACCTCATCGGCCCGCTCACCGATCCCCGCGCCCACGGCGCCGGCAGCGCACCCGCCTTCGATGTGGTGATTCCCTCGCCGCCCGGGTTCGGGTTCTCCGAGCCGCCGCACGGCACCGGCTGGACCGTCGCGCGGGTGGCCCGGCTGTGGACGGCGCTGATGAGCCGCCTCGGCTACGACCGCTACGGGACGCAGGGCGGCGACCTCGGCGCGTACCTGGCCCCGGAGGTCGCCATCGCCGCACCCGACCACGTGATCGGCGTCTACGTCATCGCCGGGCTCGGCATTCCCACCGAGGCCGACCTGCCGGAGATGACCGGGGACGAGCGGGACGCGTACGCGCGCCTGATGGCGCAGGACTGGATGAACGGCGTCGACCACCACGCGCTCCTGCGCGCGGCACCCCAGACCTTCGCGTACGGCTGGCACGACTCCCCGGTCGGCGCGCTGGCCTGGATGGTGCAGAAGTTCCAGGAGTTCTACACCGGCCCGGGCACGGTGGATCAGGTGATCGACCGGGATCTGCTGCTGACCAACGTGAGCCTCTACTGGTTCACCGGAACGTTCGGGTCCTCGTCCTGGCCCATGTACGACAGCACCGGCTTCGCCTGGCCCGCGGGGCAGCGGGCCGTACCGACGGGTGTCTACAGTGGACCGCCCGGAATCCGGCGGCTCGCCGAGCGCCACAACACCATCGTCCACTGGCCGGAGGACAACCCCGGCGGCCACCACTTCATCGCCATGCACCGGCCCGACCGGCTCGCCGCCGACCTGCGCACGTTCTTCGGCGCACTACCGGCGGTTGCGCAGGATCAGGTTGGCCACCAGAGCGGTCCAGCCGGTCTGGTGTGAGGCACCCAGGCCGGCGCCGGTGTCACCGTGGAAGTACTCGTAGAACGGGATCAGGTCGTGCCAGTCCGGGTCGTTCTGGAACTTCGCGGTGTCACCGAACACCGGCCGCCGGCCGTCCGGGTCGTCGAGGAACAGCTTGACGAGCCGGTGTGACAGGTCGTCGGCGACGGCGCCGAGGGTCAGCTTGCGGCCGGATCCCGTCGGGTACTCGACCAGCAGGTCGTCGCCGTAGAAGCGGTAGTACCGGCGCAGCGCCTCGATGAGCAGGAAGTTGACCGGGAACCACACCGGTCCCCGCCAGTTGGAGTTGCCGCCGAACACACCGGTCGTGGACTCCCCCGGCTCGTACCCGACGCTGAACTCGGCGCCGCCGAGGCTCACCGTGTACGGCTCGTCCTGGTGCGCCTTGGACAGCGCCCTCAGCCCGTACTCGGAGAGGAACTCCTTCTCGTCGAACATCCGGGACAGGATGCGCAGCAGGTGGTCCTGGCCGACCATCGACAGCAGGCGGTGCTGCTGCCCCTGATTGATGCGCCGCCCGCCGACCACGTCGGCGTACTCGGGCCGGTTGGCCAGGAACCAGCGCAGCCGGCTGGACAGCTCGGGCAGCCGGGCCAGCGCGATGGTGCTGATCGTCGCGGTGGCCGCGAGCGGCAGCAGGCCGACGACCGAGCGCACCCGCAGCGGTACCGTCGTGCCGCCGGGCTCGCGCAGCACGTCGTAGTAGAACGCGTCGTTCTCGTCCCACAGCCCGGCCTGCCGGGACGCCGCCGCGATGTACGCGAAGTGCTCGAAGAACTTCGGCGCCAGATCGGCGTACGTACGGTCCTTGTGCGCGAGGACCAGGGAGATCTCCAGCAGGTTCAGCGCGTACGAGGCCATCCACGCGGTCCCGTCGCTCTGCTCCAGCGTGCCGTCCACCGGCAGGTGGCTCGACCGGTCGAACGGGCCGATGTTGTCCAGCCCCAGGAAGCCGCCCTCGAACACGTTGTTTCCGGTGTTGTCCTTGCGGTTGACCCACCAGGTGAAATTGATCAGCAACTTGTGCAGGACCCGCTTGAGGAAGTCGAAGTCCCCCGCACCGTCGATCTCGAACACCTTCAACGCGGCCCACGCGTGCACCGGCGGGTTCACGTCGTCGAACGCCCACTCGTAGGCGGGCAGTTGCCCGTTGGGGTGCATGTACCACTCCTGGAGGAGCAGCAGCAGTTG
>DASXOA010000536.1:0-4093 GCA_036494675.1 Rugosimonospora sp. | reverse complement strand
CCACAACACCCCACATCCTCACCCACCTTCCAACGCCTAGCTGTACCGCCCGGAGCCCCCTGATGTGCCAGCACCAACCACCCTGCCCACCCGCCGACGCGATCGACCGGGACGCATCCCGCGTCGTCGCCTCGTTCCCGGAGCAGGGCTGGAGCCTTCTCTGCAACGGAGTCATCTTCTTTGAGGACACCGGTGAGCTGCTGCCCGACGGCAGCAGCGTGGCTCCGCACCGCGGTCCCGCGCCGCACACGCTCTGCCACGTCTGACGCCGCACCGCCCCACCCCCGGTGGGTCACTCGCCACCACCCACCCACGGTGGGTCATTCGCCGTACGCCTCCGGCGGGGGGCACGAGCACACCAGGTTCCGGTCCCCGTACGCGCCGTCGATGCGCCGTACCGGCGTCCAGTACTTGCCCTCCGTCGTACCCGCCGGATAGGCCGCCACCGACCGCGGGTACGGATGCTCCCACCCGTCCGCGCTGACCGCCGCCGCGGTGTGCGGCGCGTTCGCGAGCGGGTTGTCGCCCGCCGGCCAGTCCCCCCGGCCCACCTTGTCGATCTCCGCCCGGATCGCGACCATCGCGTCGACGAACCGGTCCAACTCGGCGACGTCCTCGGACTCGGTGGGCTCGACCATCAACGTTCCGGCCACCGGGAACGACATCGTCGGCGCGTGGAAGCCGTAGTCGATCAGGCGTTTGGCCACGTCGTCCACGCTGACCCCGGTCGCCTTCGTGATCGGCCGCAGATCCAGGATGCACTCGTGGGCGACCAGGCCCTTGTTGCCCGCGTAGAGCACCGGGTAGTGGTCCCGCAGCCGGGCCGCCACGTAGTTGGCCGCGAGCACCGCGACACCGGTCGCCGCGACCAGCCCCTCCGGGCCCATCATCCGCAGGTACGCCCACGGGATCGGCAGGATTCCGGCCGAGCCGTACGGCGCCGCCGAGATCGCCACCGGGAGGTGCCCGGCCAGGTGCGAGCGCACCGCGACCGGCCCGACACCCGGGCCGCCACCACCGTGCGGGATGCAGAACGTCTTGTGCAGGTTCAGGTGGGACACGTCCGCGCCGAACCGGCCCGGCCGGGCGTACCCGAGCAGCGCGTTGAGGTTCGCCCCGTCGACGTACACCTGGCCGCCGGCGTCGTGCACCTTCGCGCACAGTTCGGCGATCCCGGTCTCGTACACGCCGTGGGTGGACGGGTAGGTCACCATGATCGCGGCGAGCCGGTCGGCGTTCGCCGTGATCTTGCGATCCAGGTCGGTGAGGTCCACGTTGCCGTCCGCGTCGCAGGCCACGACGACCACGCGCATGCCGGCCATCACCGCGCTGGCCGCGTTGGTGCCGTGCGCCGAGGACGGGATCAGGCACACGTCCCGGCCGTGGTCGCCCCGGGACTGGTGGTACCCGTGGATCGCCAGCAGCCCGGCCAGTTCGCCCTGGGAGCCGGCATTGGGCGCCAGGCTGACCGCGTCGTACCCGGTGACCTCGGCGAGCCAGCCCTCCAGCCCGGCGATCATCTCGTGGTACCCGGCCACCTGGTGCGCCGGCGCGAACGGGTGCACGTCCGCGAACCCCGGCCAGGTGATGGGCTCCATCTCGGTGGTCGCGTTGAGCTTCATCGTGCACGAGCCGAGCGGGATCATCCCCCGGTCCAGCGCGTAGTCCTTCTCGGCGAGCCGGCGCAGGTAGCGCAGCATCGCGGTCTCGCTGCGGTGGCTGTGGAACACCGGGTGCTCCAGGAACGGCCCGGTGCGGAGCAGGTCCACCGGCACCGCGCCGCCGGACTCGGTGGCGGCGTCCGCCGCGACCTCCACGCCGAACGCGCCCCACACCAGCCGCAGGTGCGCCCCGGTGGTTGTCTCGTCGCAGGCGATACCCACCCGGTCCTGGTCGACCAGGCGCAGGTTCACCCCGGCCGCCTCGGCGGCGGCCACCACCTGCGCGGCGCGGCCGGGCACCACCGCGGTGACCGTGTCGAAGAACGCCTCGTGGGCCAACTCCACACCCCCGGCGCGCAGCCCGCGGGCGAGCGCCGCGGCCCGGCCCGCGACCCGGCCGGCGATCGCGCGTAGCCCGTCCGGGCCGTGGTAGACCGCGTACATGCTGGCGATCACCGCGAGCAGCACCTGCGCGGTACAGATGTTGCTGGTCGCCTTCTCCCGGCGGATGTGCTGCTCGCGCGTCTGCAGGGCGAGCCGGTAGGCGGACGCGCCGTCGGCGTCCCGGGACACCCCGACCAGCCGGCCGGGCAGGGTGCGCTCCAGCCCCGCACGTACGGCCAGGTAGCCCGCGTGCGGGCCGCCGAAGCCCATCGGTACGCCGAACCGCTGCGTGGTACCGACCGCGACATCGGCACCGGCCTCGCCGGGTGGGCGCAGCAGTGTCAGGGCCAGCAGATCGGCCGCGACCGTCACCAGCGCGCCCCGGGCGTGGGCCGCCTCGATCAGCGGGGCATGGTCACGGATCGCGCCGCTGGCACCCGGGTACTGCAGGTGCAGGCCGAAGAACTCTTCGGGCAGGTCCTCGGCGTCCAGGTCGACCACCCGTACCTCGATGCCCAGCGGCTGTGCCCGGGTGCGCAGCACCGCGACCGTCTGCGGCAGGGTGTCCGCGTCGACCAGGTAGACCGGGGATGGCACCTTGGCGCTGCGGCGTGTCAGCGTCATCGCCTCGGCCGCGGCGGTACCCTCATCGAGCATCGACGCGTTCGCGGTGGCCAGACCGGTCAGGTCGGACACCATGGTCTGGAAGTTCAGCAGGGCCTCGAGCCGGCCCTGGCTGATCTCCGGTTGGTACGGGGTGTAGGCCGTGTACCAGGCCGGGCTCTCCAGCACGTTCCGCCTGATGACGGCGGGGGTGTGGGTGCCGTAGTAGCCCAGTCCGATCATCGACGTCAGGACTGCGTTGCGTGAGGCAAGTGAGTCCAGTTCGGCGATCGTCTCGGCCTCGGTCGCGGCCGGCGGCAGGTTCAGGGTGCCGTGCCAGCGGATCGACTCCGGGATCGCGGCATCCATCAGCTCCTCGATCGAGCTGTACCCGACAGCCCCGAGCATGCGCTGGATCCCGTCCGGGTCCGGACCGATGTGGCGGCGGGCGAAGGGCAGGTCGCTCATGGTCTGTGGCTCCAAGGGGGCGGGGCAACAATGACGCCCTCCCCCTCTGTCGTGGATACCCCTCCAGAGGTGCCTGCCTGCGTCGCGGTCCTTTTGCCTGAGAGGTTCCGGGGAGGATTTGCCCCTTCGGCGCCGCCGGTCCCGGTATGACCGGTCCGGTGGACTCTCCCGCGTGGCGTATCGGCGATCACCACGCTACCAGCGGCCGCCGGCGTCGGCCGTGCCCGGGTCCCCTCCGGCGGGTCGGGCAGCGGCCCTGTCCGGGTCCCCTCCGGCGGGTCGAGCGGGAGCCGGCGCGGGCCTTACGAGCGGGCCTGGGCCGAGTTCGCGCTGACCATCAGCCCGGCGGTGTTCACGACCTCGAAGTCCGATCCGGTGAGCGTGCCCAGGGCGTGCAGCGCGTCGTTGTTCCACCGCGAATCGGGCTCCCCGGACACGTACCAGGGCGAGCCGTTGTCCGCGGCGATCACGCCGTACTGCTGCATCGCCCGCGCCACGACCCGGGCCTGCGCCGGCAACCCGGCCAGCGACACGCTCGCCTTCAACCGCAGGCGCAGGCCCATCGGCGGCAGCGTCGCGTCGGAGGAGTCCGACGCCGCGTGCCGGGCCGGCCACACGTAGGAGTCACGGCTGCGCGGCACGGTGATCCGGATCGCGTGATCGACATGCCCGGCGGCCACCTCGTCGTAGCGGACGAGGCCGGCCAGGATGGGTAGCCCGGCCGCGTCCGCCGAGGTCCAACCGGCGGTACGCAGCCGGTTGGCGCGCAGGTCGAAGATCGCGCCGGAACCGGCCTGCCAGGAGCCGCCGGACGCCGGGTGGGCGGCGTACAACTCGTAGTCCCGGCAGTGCGCGGGATCGTAGATGATCACGTGCCGGTCCCCGGTACCGGACGGGCCGCCCTCGACCGCCGCGTTGGCCGGCACCGGGTACGGGCCGGGGTCGCTCTCGTCGCCGTACTGGAAGGTGACCCGGAC
>DASXOA010000535.1:0-16925 GCA_036494675.1 Rugosimonospora sp. | reverse complement strand
AGACCCGGGACCTCGACGCACGGGGCCTGGTCATCAACGCTCCCCGAGGGGACGGCTCTGACCCACACCACCGTGTGGGTGAAACCCGCCCCGATGACGGAAGAACCCGACCACCACACCCACCCCGGGTGCCGGTGGCTGGGACGCCCGAGAAGGGCGGTGGATCATGAATCCACAGGGATTAATGAAACACGCGGTAGCGGGGATGCCGGGTATCGGGCGGTGCCTCGCGCGGCTCGACCGAGGCAACGCGCAGGAAGCTCGCGACCGCGTGCCGGAAACCATCGGGATCCTCCACCCATGGCAGGTGACCGGCGCCGGTCAGGCTCACCCGGCGCGCGTCGGGCAGGGCCTCGTACAGCGAGTCGACCGCCCAGCGGGGGCGGATGTCTTCGGTACCGTCGATGATGAGCGCGGGTACCGCCAGGGCCCGGCACGCCGTGACCAGGTCGGTGCCGGCCAGCCCCCGCTTCGCCTCGGCGTTCAGGGTGGCGTTGCAGTCGTAGTTGATGCCCAGCCACGGGGTGACCATCCGCCGGGCGTGCTCGATCGCGGCGTCCGGGTCGGCGAAGTCGACCGACCATTGCAGTACCGCGAATTCACGGTCCTCGTCCTCGGTGCGCTCGCGGGCGCCGAGCGTTTCCCAGCGGGGCAGGTGTGCGCCGAGCCGCCCGCGCAGGTTCCGCTCGTAGTGCGGATGCCAGCCGCGGTCGCGGTCGATGCCGGTTCCCGAGACGTAGATCAGGTGGCTGACCCGCTCGGGGTGTGCGACGGCGTACGCCAGCGCCAGGTGTGCGCCCCACGAATGGCCGAGCAGGGCGGTGCGCGGTCCGGCCAGCCGGCCGCGGACGGCATCGAGGTCGGCGACCGACCGGGCCACCGTGTACGGGCCGCGGCGCTCGGAGCGCCCGCAGCCCCGCTGATCCCAGCGAACCGTTGTGGCCAGGTCTGCGAGCAGGTTTGCGAGGTCTTCGAAGGTGTCCCAGAGGCCGGGGCCGCCGTGGCACATGACCAGCGGACGGCCGTGCCCCGTCCGGGCGCTCCACAGTCCGCAGCCGTCGTCGGCGAGCATCGGGTCAGTCACGCGGAACAGTCTGCGGCAGCCCGGTTCGGTGGTCGACGCGATTTGCCCGGCTGCGGGCCAACGCGATGTGCCCGGCTGCCGGGTGATGCGATATGCCCGGCTGCGGGACAAGGGGCGATGTGTTTGACTGCCCCGGTGCTTGAGGCGGGAACGGCGGGAGCCAGGGGCGACGCGGACGGGTCGCCGGAGTCGGTCGTTGCCGGCGTGGAGCGGCTGATCTTGTTCTCCGACGCGGTCGTGGCCATCGCGATCACGTTGCTGGCGCTGGATCTGCACGTCCCCGACCAGGTGACGAACGCCGGGTTCTGGCGGGAGCTGATCAACAACCGCGCCGACTACCTCGGGTTCCTGATCAGCTTCGCGGTGATCGGCAACCACTGGCTCAGCCACCATCGGATCTGGGGAAACGTGACCCGGCTCACCAGCCGGCTGCTGTACTGGAACCTGCTCTGGCTGTTGATGGTCGTGTTGACCCCGTTCGCCACGAGGGTGATCGTGGCAGACGGTGCGTTCGCCGCCCGGTTCACCCTGTACGCGCTGGTCCAGGCGCTCGCCTCGAGCCTCTTTCTCGTGGCCGTCCACGAGATGGACCGACACGACCTGGTACGCGCGGGCACCCCGCGTTCGGTGTTCTCCGACACGTACCTGCGGACCTCCTTCGTCATCGGAGCGTTCCTGGTGTCCATTCCGGTCGCGTACGTCACTCATTGGGCGTACGCGTGCTGGGCCGCCGTTCCGGTCGCCCTGCGCCTGCACAGCCTGTGGCGCCACCGGTTCCGCCGGGCAGGGTCGGTCAGGCCCTAGGCCACCCCGACGGGGGATGATCTTGGTTGGTCAAATCCGGTGGCGGTCCGCGCCGCGGGACCGGCTACACTTGACCACGTGCTGCTCTGCGAAGACTGACCGGACCCGCACCGACCGAGAGCTTCGGCCGGTGCAGATGCGTGTCCCGGTCAGTCCGAAACCCCACGAGAGCGAGCCGATCCGATGATCTCAGCCACCGGCCTGGAACTGCGCGCCGGCGCCCGCATCCTGCTGTCCGGTACGACGCTGCGCGTGCAGCCCGGCGACCGCATCGGCCTGGTCGGGCGCAACGGCGCCGGCAAGACCACCACCCTGAAGGTGATGGCCGGCGAGGGCCAGCCCTATACGGGCCAGATCGACCGGCGGGGGCCGGTCGGCTACCTCCCCCAGGACCCGCGCACCGGCGACCTGGACGTGACCGCCCGCGACCGGGTGCTGTCCGCCCAGGGCCTGGACACGATCCTGGCCGAGATGAAGAAGCTGGAGGTCCAGCTCGCCGAGGACGCCAGCGACCGCGCCGTGCGACGGTACGGCGCCCTGGAGGACCAGTTCGCCGGCCTCGGTGGGTACGCGGCCGAGGCGCAGGCGGCCCGCATCTGCGCCAACCTCGGGCTGCCCGACCGGGTCCTGGCGCAGACCCTGGGTACTCTCTCCGGCGGCCAGCGCCGCCGCATCGAGCTGGCCCGGATCCTGTTCGCGGAGGCCAGCGAGACCGGCGGCGGCACCCTGCTGCTCGACGAGCCGACCAACCACCTCGACGCGGATTCGATCACCTGGCTGCGCGGGTTCCTCTCCGGGCACAAGGGCGGCCTGATCGTCATCTCCCACGACGTGAACCTGCTCGACGCCGTGGTCAACAAGGTCTGGTACCTGGACGCCAACCGGTCGGTCGTCGACGTGTACAACGTCGGCTGGAAGACGTACCTGCAGCAGCGGGAGACCGATGAGCGCCGCCGGCACCGGGAGCGGGCCAACGCGGAGAAGAAGGCCGGCGCGCTCATGGCGCAGGCGGACAAGATGCGGGCCAAGGCGACCAAGACGGTGGCGGCGCAGAACATGGCCCGGCGGGCGTCGAAACTGCTGGAAGGGCTGGAGGAGGAGCGGACCCACGACAAGGTCGCCAAGGTGCGCTTCCCCACCCCGGAGTCGTGCGGCAAGACGCCGCTGACCGCGCACGGGCTGTCCAAGTCGTACGGCTCGCTGGAGATCTTCATCGACGTCGGCCTCGCGGTGGACCGGGGCTCCCGGGTGGCCATCCTCGGGCTCAACGGTGCTGGGAAGACCACGCTGCTGCGGATGCTCGGCGGGCTGCTGAAGCCGGATACCGGTGAGGTGGTGCCCGGCCACGGGCTGCGGATCGGGTACTACGCCCAGGAGCACGAGACTCTTGAGGTCGACCGGACGATCCTGGAGCACATGCGCTCGGCGGCGCCTCAGCAGACCGATACCGAGCTGCGCCGGATCCTGGGCGCGTTCCTGTTCTCCGGCGACGACGTGGACAAGCCGGCCGGGGTGCTCTCCGGTGGCGAGAAGACCCGGCTGGCGCTGGCCACGCTGGTGTGCTCGGGTGCCAACGTGCTGCTGCTCGACGAGCCGACGAACAACCTGGACCCGGTCAGCCGGGAACAGGTTCTCGACGCCATCGCCCGCTACCCGGGAGCCATCGTGCTGGTGACCCACGATCCGGGCGCGGTACAGGCGCTCAAGCCGGACCGCGCGATCCTGCTTCCCGACGGGGTCGAGGACGCGTGGAGCGACGACCTGCTGGAACTGGTCGAACTCGCCTGAGCGCAGCCGGAGCCGGGTTGTGGCGGAGGCGAGCACAGGCCCCGGATTGGAGTCTGAGCGCAGCCGGACCCGTTACAGAGTCGCCAGGACGGCCTGGATCACGATCGCGGCGAGCGCGCCGAAGGCGACGAGCATGGTCGGCGCCGGTATGTCCGGGCCGGCCTGCCGCTGGGGTGCCACGGCGCCGACCGTCAGCCAGGGGAAGAACGCCAGCCAGGCGTGCTCGACGCCGCCGCGGGCCAGTCCGGCCAGGACCGAGAAGGCCACCGCGCACCCGGCACCGACCAGAAACGGCCAGCCCGGCGTGTTGCGCACCTTGCGCAGGCTCGCGAACAGCACCGGCCCGCAGGCCAGCAGCAGCGTCACCATGCTGATCACGCTCCACCACAGCACCGGGCGGTACGGCTCGACCCGGGTCGCGTAGTCGGCGCGCGCCACGGATAGTCCGGACAGCCAGGCGAATCCCAGCCGGTCGGCGACCAGCACCGGCAGCAGGGCGCCCAGTCCCGTGCCGAGGTTGAGGAACGGGCGGCGCCGGGCGAAGTACAGGCAGACCACGGACAGGCCGAGCCAGGGTGCCGAGTACGAGAACAGCGAGGCGAGGCCGAGCAGGGCGCCGGATACCAGTGCCCAGGCGCCGGCGCGCAGCCCGGTACGGCCCCGGTCGCTGGCGTGTACCCCGGCGGCGACCATGGCCGCCCCGAGTACCGCGATGAACACGTCGGTGCTGACCGCCACCCAGATCGCGTACGGCGCGAGGATCAGCACGACGGCGTACCGCCGCGCCGGCGTCTCCCCGCAGACTCCGCGTACCGCCGACAGGACCAGCGGGATGGTCAGTGTGCCGACCGCGGTGATGAACAGGGCCAGGTCCAGCTCGTTGTGCAGGCCGGCCCGTTGCAGCGCCCACAGCAGCAGGACCGGGCCGGGCGGGTGGCCCCGGGCGGCGGCCGAGTGGGCCGCGCTGTTCTGGTTGAAATGTTGCAGGTAGTGCAGCGGCGCGTTGTGGACGGCCGCGACCTGGGACAGGTAGTTGTCCGGGTCGAGCAGCGGGCGGGTCAGTCCCGCCTCGCCGTCGACCAGCACCAGCCCCAGCACCCAGGCCAGGCCGGCCAGGTACCCGGCGGCCGGGACCAGCCCCCACCGGGCCCGTTCGAACCACCCGCCGGCCTGCAGCGCGAGGACCGCGACAGCGACCGTCGGGGCCAGCAGGCTGGATGGGGCGAGCTGGAATCGGTACCGGCCAACGAAGGGCGCGCTCGCGGTGCCCAGCCGCGCGCCGCTGTGCACGGCCCACGCGGTGAGCGCCAACCCGAACCCGATGAGTGCCAGCCAGCAGAGCAGATCCCGCCACTGCCCGCCGCCGACGGAAACGACGCGCGTCAAATTGACGCGCGCAATTCGCAGGGGCGTTCTCGCAGCTCTGTCCATCACCGGGCAACACGCTATCGGGTACCCGACACACTTGTGCGTGTCGGTTGGCTTCGTGATGATATCTAGCGCATGATCGACGGAGGCGGTCTAATAGGTGAGACCGCCAACTCCGCTCAATAGGGACGTGAGGAATCAACATGGCAGCCACCGGCACCACCACCAGCGCCGAAAAGGGTCGCCGGATCGTCGGGGCCGAGCGCCAGACGCTGGCCAAGGACCTCGTCAAGCGCTACACCTCCGGCGAAAGTATTCGGGCGCTCGCATCTTCTACCGGCCGTTCCTACGGCTTCGTCCACCGTGTGCTCACCGAATCGGGTGTGCAGCTGCGTCAGCGCGGTGGCGCCCGTCGGCGCAAGAAGGCGTGACCCGCCTACCAGCACGTTTCCCGCTGCGCCGGACCAGGCCGTGACAACCCCCGCGGCGGCCGGCGTGCGCTTCGACCGGGAAGGGCCGGCTGCGACCATCACGTTGTGCCGGCCCGAGGTCCTCAATGCCCAGACCCCGCAGATGTGGACGGCGCTGCGCGAATTCGGTCGTCAGTTGCCCGGCGATGTGCGGGTCGTTGTGCTGCGTGGGGAAGGCCGTGCCTTCTCCTCCGGCATCGATCTGTCCGTTGCCAAACGCACATTTGCTGAAATGACTTCGTATTCTGAAGACGAGGCGGCCAATCGGATCGCCATCTTCCAGGAGGCGTTCTCCTGGTTGCGTCGACCGGATCTGGTCAGTATTGCCGCCGTACACGGACACGCGATCGGCGCCGGCTTCCAGCTGGCGCTCGCGTGCGATCTGCGCGTGGTCACCGACGACGCGAAGTTCACCATGGCCGAGGTGAGTCTCGGGCTGGTACCCGACCTCACCGGTACTAAGCGGTTGGTGGATCTGGTCGGGTACGGACGGGCGCTGGAGATCTGTGTGACGGGCCGGCGGGTCGACGCCCGCGAGGCGCACCGGATCGGCCTGGCCAATCTGGTGGTCACCGCCGACGAGTTGGATCAGGCGGTCGACGATCTGTCCGCCGCGGTGCTGTCGGCCGACCGGAACGCGGTCGTGGAGATCAAGGCGCTGCTGCTGGGCGCCACTGAGCGCGACTATCCCGCCCAGGAAGCCGCCGAACGGCAGGCCCAGGTGCGCCGCATCCGGGACCTCGCCGGCCTGGGCGAATAACGAACCCGGGCCGCGGCCCGGGTGGCTGCGATGGCCCGGCGCCGGTTGTGCGCCGGGCATCGGTTGTGCTCCGGATCCCCTGCCGGTAAGGATCGACCGGGAACACACTCCTATCCGCCGAAGTTGTCACAGGCGTGTCGCAGACTGACGGTGGGAGGTGACGGGTGAGTAGTCCGATGAGTGGCTGGAACATGCTGCGTGCGATCCGCCGCGAAGAGGAGCTGAAGAATCGCAAGATCGGCCGGGATACCGCCCGGCGGGTCATGGGGTTCGCCCGGCCCTACCGGCGAGACATCCTCGTCTTTCTGATCGCGGTCGTCTTCGACGCGGTGATCGGCGTGGCCACGCCGGTGCTGGCCGGCAACGTGGTCAACACGATCACCAGGGGCGGGTCCGAGGCGGCCGCGGCGGTGATCCGCATCGCCGTGTTCATCGCCTGCCTGGCGCTCGTCGACTCCCTGCTGTCGCTGGTCAACCGGTGGTACTCCGCGCGCATCGGTGAGGGGATCATCCTGACCCTGCGCACCCGGGTCTTCGACCACGTCCAGCGGATGCCGCTGCAGTTCTTCACCCGGACCCAGACCGGCGCCCTGGTCAGCCGGCTCAACAACGACGTGATGGGCGCCCAGCAGGCGTTCACCTCGACGCTGTCCGGCGTGGTCAGCAACGTCATCCAGTTGGTGCTCACCGCCGCCGTGATGTTCTCGCTGTCCTGGCAGGTGACGCTGCTGTCGCTGGTACTGCTACCGATCTTCATCCTGCCGGCGCGGCGGATCGGTCGGCGGCTGGCCGAGATCACCCGGGAGTCCTATCAGCTCGACGCGCAGATGAACGCCACGCTGACCGAGCGGTTCGGAGTGGCCGGCGCGCTGCTGGTGAAGTTGTTCGGCCACCCCGAGACCGAGGCACGCCGATTCGCCGGGCGCGCCCAGCGGGTCCGCGACATCGGCATCCAGCAGGCGATGTATGGCCGGGTCTTCTTCGTCGCGATGGTGCTGGTCGCCTCGCTGGCGCAGGCGCTGACGTACGGGCTGGGTGGCTGGCTCGCGGTCAGCGGGAGCATCTCCGCCGGTACGGTGGTCACCCTCGCCCTGCTGCTGAGCCGGTTGTACGGTCCGCTGACCTCACTGTCCAATGTGCGCATCGACGTGATGAGCGCACTGGTCTCCTTCGAGCGGGTCTTCGAGATCCTGGATCTGGCGCCGGCCATCGACCAGCGGCCCGGCGCCCGTGACGTGCCCGCCGGCTCGGGCCGGGTGGAGTTCCGGGATGTGTTCTTCCGGTACCCGAGCGCGGCCGAGGTCTCGCTCGCGTCCCTGGAGGACGTCGCGACGCTGGACCGCACCGTCACCGAGCCGGTGCTGCGCGGCGTGTCGTTCACCGTCGAGCCGGGACAGATGGTGGCTCTGGTCGGGCCTTCGGGTGCCGGCAAGTCCACCACGGCCATGCTGGTGCCGCGCGTCTACGACGTGACCGACGGCGCGGTGCTCGTCGGCGGCGTCGACGTGCGTGACGCGACGCTGCGCTCGTTGACCGACACGATCGGCGTGGTCACCCAGGACGCGCACCTGTTCCACGAGACCATCGCGGAGAACCTGCGCTACGCCAAGCCCGATGCCAGCGACGAGGAGCTGTGGGCGGCGCTGTCCGGAGCCCAGGTCGCCGACCTGGTACGGGCGCTGCCCGACCAGCTGTCCACTGTGGTCGGTGAGCGCGGGTACCGGTTCTCCGGCGGGGAGAAACAGCGCATCGCGATCGCCCGGCTGCTGCTCAAGGCGCCGAGCATCGTGATCCTCGACGAGGCGACCGCGCACCTGGACTCGGAGTCGGAGGCGGCGGTGCAGCGGGCGCTGTCGGTGGCGCTGGCCGGACGGACCGCGCTGGTCATCGCGCACCGGCTGTCGACCGTGCGCGACGCCGACCAGATCCTGGTCATCGACGCCGGACGGGTGGTCGAGCGGGGCACGCACGACCAGTTGGTCGCCGCGAACGGGCTCTACGCGGAGCTGTACCACACCCAGTTCGCCGTGGCGGATTCGCCGACGCCGTTCGTGACCGCCGATCCGGAGCCGGTGATCCTGATCGAGCACGAGGATCTGCGCGCCGACAGCGCCCCCGAGCTGACCGGTTGAGCCGACCCCGTTGCCCCGGCCCGTCCGGCACGACCGAGCCGGCCGGGGACGGACGACCGGGACGGACGACGGGCCGGCCGGGGACTCAGAGCGTGCGCATCGCTCCACCGTCGACCGGTATCGACACGCCGGTCAGGTAGCCGGCGGCCGGGGAGAGCATGAACGCGGCCACCTGACCGAACTCGGCCGGCTCGCCCAGTCGGCCCAGGGGAATCGAGGCCACGGCGCGCTGCCGGGCCCGCTGCTCGTCTCCGGTCGCGGCCCACAGTTCCCGGTTGCGTTCGGTGTCGATGCGGTACGGCAGCAGGCTGACCACCCGTACCCCGCGCGGGCCGTACTCGTCGGCCATCTCCTTGGCGACCCCGGCCAGCCCCGGCCGCAGCCCGTTGGACAGGCCGAGCCCGGGGACCGGGGTGCGTACCGAACTGGACAGGACGAACGCGATCGCGCCTCCGGGGGAGAGCCGCTCGGCCACGGTACGGGCCAGCCGTACCGATCCCAGGAATACGGTGTCGAAGGCGGTCCGCCACTGCTCGTCGCTGATCTGCGCCGTGCTGCCGTGCATCGGCCCGCCGACCGAGACCAGGGCGCCGTCCAGCGCGCCGAACGAGTCGACCGCGCGGTCGACCAGCCGGGTCGCCGCGTTCGGATCGGCCAGGTCGATCGGCAGCCCCACCGCCCGCCGGGCGCCGCCGAGCCGGCCGACCGCCTCGGTCACCCGATCGTGGTTGCGCGCACTGATCACCACCTGGGCGCCCTCGGACACCAGGCACTGCGCCGCGGCGAAGCCGAGTCCGCGGGAGCCGCCGGTGACGATGTAGACGCGCTTGTCCAGGCCGAGGTCCATGCGCTCTATCCTGCCGGCAGGACGGCGGGTGTGGGGCGCGACCGGTGACTCAGTCCTGTGGCTGCCGGTCGGCGCGCTGGCGGCGCACGGCCTCCTCGACGAGATCGAGGACCGCCCCGAAGTCATCGGCCGGGCGGCCCATCGCCAGGTGCAGTACCAGGCCGTCGTAGGCCAGTTCGAGGAACTGGGCCAGCGTCTCGATCTCCACGTCGTCGCGCAGCACCCCGGCGTCGCGCTGGCGGCGCAGCCGCTCCCGGGTGGCGTCGCCGATCGCCTGTGAGCGGGCTGCCCAGCGCTTGGCGAAGTTCGGATCGGTACGCAGCCGGCGGGACACCTCCAGCTGGGTGCCCAGCCAGCCCGGCACGTCCGAGGAATCGGCGCGCGCCCGCAGGTCGCGCATCACCTGAACGAGTCCGTGCTCGGCGACCGTGGTGACCATGTCGGCCGCGTCGTCCTCCGCCACCGAGAGGAACAGCGAGTCCTTGTCCCGGAAATGGTGGAAGATGGCCCCACGTGAGAGTCCGGTCTGTTCCTCGATCCGGCGGACGGTGGCGCCCTCGTACCCGTAGCGGGCGAAGCTGGCGCGGGCACCCGCGAGGATCTCGCGGCGGCGGGCGTCGAGCTGATCCTGGCTGATCCTGGGCACGATCAAATCGTGACAGGTGGCGCCTGGGTATGCAATCCGTACGTACGGCTTGCTATGCCTGGCGCGCTCGCGGGTGGACGCGGCGGACACCGGTGGATTCGCCACCCGAAAGCCGTCGCCATCGGGGCATTCTGGCCAGGATCACACCTGGGGCTGTTGGACGGTGGCCATTGTCACGTAGGGTGCCGGCGTGCCGCTGTTGCTCCTCGATCTCGACAACACCCTGCTCGACCGCGCGGGGCCGTTTCGTGCCTGGGGAGAGGACTTTCTGCGGCAGGTCGGGGCGCCCGCCGAGGACATCGACTGGCTGCTCGACGTGGACGCGGACGGGCTGACCGACCGGTGGGACGTGGCCGACGCGGTACGCGAGCGGTACCAGTTGAGGGTTTCGTCGGTCGACATCGTCGAGGCGCTGCACGACGGGATCGTGGCCAAGACCAGCCTCAATCCGATGGTGGCCTGCGCGCTGAAGATCGCCGGAGACGCCGGATGGGTGCCGGTGGTGGTGAGCAACGGCGCCGTACGCCAGCAGGAGGCGAAGATCCGCCAGACCGGTCTGGACCGGTACCTGGCTGATTGGGTGATCTCCGAGGAGGCCGGCGTCAGCAAGCCGAACCCGCGCATCTTCGCGATCGGCGCCGAGCGGGCCCGGATGCGCCTGGCGGGCGCGTGGATGATCGGGGACAGCCCGGAGGCGGACATCGGCGGGGCGAGCGGGCTGGGGCTCAACAGCGTCTGGCTGCACCGTGGGCGGCGGTGGACCGAGCAGCGGTACACGCCGACCTACACGGCCGACGGTGCCATCGCCGCCCTGGCCGCCGTGCTCGGCGGTCAGTAACCGGTCCAGGACGTCCCGCTTCCCGCGGACCCGTTAATTCGGTTGCCAGAGCGCCGGATTCCCGGCATCGTGCGGCCAAGGCGTGCCGGACGTGTTCCGGCTGCGGCGCCCGGACGTCACCCGTCCGGACGCGACCCGCAGACCGTGAGGCCCGCGCTGAGGCGTGAGGCCCGCACCGGGGAGTCTCCGGTGGAGTCGAAGGGAGGCGATGAGCTGTGACCGCGATTGTCGCGCGGTGGTTGCCGCCTGCCCCTGTCTCGACTCTTCCGAAGGACTTCATCCGTTGCGTGACAACGAGGACGAACGCGCCGGTCGCGGCCGGCGCGGCAGGTTCCATGACGACGAACCGCAGTATCTGAAGCGGCCCCCACGCCGCGAGCCCGAACCGGTCGACCCGGAGGACCTTCCCGAGACCGGCGACCGCTGGTCGACCTGGGACCTGTCCACCGCCGGTGAGCGTGGCCCCCAGCCGTACCCGGACTGGCTGGTCACCGAGTTGGCCGCGGTGGACTTCGAGCTCGGAGTGGTCAAGACCGGCAAGGAAGCCGACGTCGACCTCATCCGCCGGGCGGTGCCCGGCACCGACCGGGAGTGCCTGCTCGCCGCGAAACGGTACCGGTCGGCCGAGCACCGGATGTTCCACCGCGACGCCGGCTACCTGGAGGGCCGGCAGGTCCGGCGGTCCCGCACCAACCGGGCGATGGCCAAGCGCACCGGGTTCGGGCGGGAGGCGATCGCGGGCCAGTGGGCGGCGGCCGAGTTCGCGGCGCTGTACCGGCTGTGGGAAGTGGGGGTCGAACTCGGGGTGCGGATCGTCCCGTACCCGGTGCAGATCCTCGGTACCGAGCTGCTGCTGGAGTTCCTCGGCACCCGGGACGGCGAGGCGGCGCCCCGGCTGGCGCAACTGCGCCCGACCGGTGAGGAGCTGAGCGACCTGTGGAGCCAGACGGTCGACGGGCTGCGGGTACTGGCCCGGTGCGGCCTGGCCCACGGTGACCTGTCGCCGTACAACATCCTGGTCCACGACGGCCGGCTCGTGCTGATCGACATGCCTCAGGTCGTCGACGTGGTGGCCAACCCGCACGGGGGCGAGTACCTGGCGCGGGACGTGCGCAACGTGGTCACCTGGTTCGCGGCGCGCGGCCTGCCCGACGTCGACGGGGATGAGCTGACCCGGGATCTGTTGGGGGAAGCGGGACTGCGCTGAGTGTCCGGCGGCCCGGCGCGGCGGCCCGCCCCTGGGCGGGCCCGCTCCTGGCGGACCGCCGCTCCTGGCGGCCTGTTCGTGGCGGCCTGTTCGTGGCGGCCTGTTCATGGCGGCCCGCCCCTGGCGGACCGTCGCCGGCCGGTCGCGGTGCGCGAGGTGTAACGCCTGTGGAAGTTCTGTCGATGTTTCCCCGTGACGGAGGAAACCGTTCGTTCATGCCGGCACTGTTCGGCACCGCTCGCGCGCGACCCGGACGGCCGGTGGATACACACGAATCAGTCCTACGCCTGCCGGGATGTGTGGGGAGCGGTCGCGTCCACCACGGCCGAGGCGGCGCCGCCGCGTCCGCGTTATCGCCGCGTCGGCATCGGCGACGGGTGAGGCCCCGGCACAGTCGACCCTGAACCCGGCCGCGGAGCCCTGCCGTCCCGCCGTCATTACGAGCCGCCGTCATCCCGCCGTCATTACGAGGCGCCGTCGTTATGAGCCGCCGTCGTTGTGAGCCGCGCAGAAAGCGCGGAGAGGTCCGTCATCACGAGCCGCGCAGAAAGCGCGGAACGCTCCAGTCTCCCGAGCCGCGCGCAGAAGCGCGGAAAGGTCCGGCCCGGATGTCCACGGTGGACGTCCGGGCCGGACCTTGCGCGAGCGGATGTCAGGCGTTGAGCATCCGGCGCAGCACGTACTGCAGGATGCCGCCGTGCCGGTAGTAGTCCGCCTCACCCGGCGTGTCGATGCGCACGTCGGCGTCGAACTCGACGCCGTCGGCGATGACGTGCACCCGCCGTGGCGCCGGGCCGTCGTTGATGGTCTCGATGCCGGTGATGGTGAACGTCTCGGCGCCGGTCAGGCCCAGCGACGCCGCCGTCTGGCCGGCCGGGAACTGCAGCGGCAGCACGCCCATGCCGATCAGGTTCGAGCGGTGGATGCGCTCGTAGCTTTCCGCGATGACCGCCCGTACGCCCAGCAGCATGGTGCCCTTGGCCGCCCAGTCGCGGGACGAACCGGTGCCGTACTCCTTGCCGGCCAGCACGACCAGCGGAACTCCGGCCCGGCCGTACGCGTCGGCCGCGTCGTAGATCGTGGTCTGCTCCCCGGTCAGGTGGTTGACCGTGAACCCGCCCTCGACGCCCGGCACGAGTTCGTTGCGCAGCCGGATGTTGGCGAACGTGCCCCGGATCATCACCTCGTGGTTGCCGCGCCGCGACCCGTACGAGTTGAAGTCCTTCTTGTCCACGCCGTGCTCGGCGAGGTACCGCCCGGCGGGGGAGTCGGCCTTGATGGAACCGGCGGGCGAGATGTGGTCGGTGGTCACCGAGTCGCCCAGCTTCGCCAGTACCCGCGCCCCGTCGATGTCCTCCACGGGGGTCGGCGAGGCGGCCATCCCCTCGAAGTACGGCGGCTTGCGCACATAGGTGGACTCGGCGTCCCAGGCGAACGTGTCCCCGGTCGGCGTCGGCAGCGAGCGCCACCGCTCATCGCCGGCGAACACGTCGGCGTAGTCCTTGGTGAACATGTCCGCCGACACGGCCACGTCGATGACGTCCTGCACCTCGCGGGGCGAGGGCCAGATGTCGGCCAGGTACACCGGCTTTCCGTCGGTGTCGAGGCCCAGCGGCTCCTTGACCAGGTCCAGGTCCATGGTGCCGGCGATGGCGTACGCGACGACCAGCGGTGGCGAGGCGAGGTAGTTCATCTTCACGTCCGGGTTGATCCGGCCCTCGAAGTTGCGGTTGCCGGACAGCACGCTGACCACGGCGAGGTCCTCGGCGTTGACGGCCGCCGAGATCTCCTCCGGCAGCGGGCCGGAGTTGCCGATGCAGGTGGTGCAGCCGTACCCGACCAGGTTGAAGCCGAGCTTTTCCAGGTACGGCACCAGGCCGGCCTTCTCGTAGTAGTCCATGACCACCTTGGAGCCCGGCGCCAGCGTGGTCTTCACCCACGGCTTGCGCGACAGGCCCTTGTCCACCGCGTTGCGGGCCAGCAGAGCGGCGCCGATCATGACCTGCGGGTTCGAGGTGTTGGTGCACGAGGTGATCGACGCGATCACCACGGCGCCGTGGTCCAGCTCGAAGGTGGTGCCGTCGGCCATCGTCACCGGGGTCAGGTCGTGCGCCCGGTGACCGTTTCCCCCGGCATTGGAGGCGGGGGAGTCGGAGGCGGGGAAGCTCTCCCGGCTCTCCTCGTCCACGCCGTCCTCGGCGACGTAGTCCGGCAGCGCGGCGCGGAACGCGTTCTTCGCGTCGGTGAGCGCGATGCGGTCCTGCGGCCGCTTCGGCCCGGCGATGCTGGGCACGACCGTCGAGAGGTCCAGCTCCAGCCTCTCCGAGTACTGCGGCTCGTGTGCCGGGTCGTGCCACAGGCCCTGCTCCTTGGCGTACGCCTCGACCAGCGCCGTCGTCTCGGCGGAGCGGCCGGTCAGCCGCAGGTACCGGACGGTCTCGTCGTCGATCGGGAAGATGGCGCAGGTGGAGCCGAACTCGGGGCTCATGTTGCCGATGGTGGCCCGGTTGGCCAGCGGCACGGCCGCCACCCCGGAGCCGTAGAACTCCACGAACTTGCCGACCACCCCGTGCTTGCGCAGTTGCTGGGTGATGGTCAGCACCAGGTCGGTCGCCGTGGCGCCCTCGGGCAGTTCGCCGTGCAGCTTGAAGCCGACCACGCGGGGGATGAGCATGGAGACCGGCTGGCCCAGCATGGCCGCCTCGGCCTCGATGCCGCCCACGCCCCAGCCGAGCACGCCCAGGCCGTTGACCATCGTGGTGTGCGAGTCGGTGCCGACCACGGTGTCCGGGTACGCGACTCCGTCGCGGTCGAAGACGACGCGGGCCAGGTGCTCGATGTTGACCTGGTGCACGATGCCGGTACCGGGCGGGACGACCTTGAACTCGTTGAACGCGGTCTGGCCCCAGCGCAGGAACTGGTAGCGCTCCCTGTTGCGGCCGTACTCGAACTCGACGTTGCGCTCGAAGGCATCCGCCCGGCCGAAGATGTCGGCGATCACCGAGTGGTCGATGACCAGCTCGGCCGGGGCCAGCGGGTTCACCTTGGTGGCGTCGCCGCCCAGCTCCCGTACCGCCTCGCGCATGGTGGCCAGGTCGACGACGCACGGTACGCCCGTGAAATCCTGCATCAGGACCCGCGCCGGGGTGAATTGGATCTCCACGCTCGGGTCGGCGTCCGGATCCCAGCCGCCCAGCGCGCGGATGTGCTCGGCGGTGATGTTCGCGCCGTCCTCCGTGCGCAGCAGGTTCTCCAGCAGGATCTTCAAGCTGTAGGGCAGCCGGTCGTGCCCGGCCACCTGACCGATCCGGTAGATCTCGTAGCTCGCGTCGCCGACGCGTAGCTGGCTCTTCGCACCGAAGGTGTCGAGGCTCGCCACGTCGAAACTCCTTAACAGGTCCGTCACTGTGGAGCAGTCTCCCGCAACACGCGCCGGTCGGCGCGCTGGGGTACTTTGCAAACCGTACGTCCGTCTTGCTATCGCCGCAAGACCACCCGCGCTGTTTGACAGGTGTCAGATAGCGATAATTCGAATCGGATCATTGCACGGGCCGCGCAGACTGGATTTATGCAGGTTCATTTCCACCGTACCGATGGTTCTGGTGGCTACGCGGTGCTCATCCGCCGCGACGACGGGCTCACGGTTCGGCTGCCGGGTCTCGACCGCAGCTGGCGGGTTCCGCACGATCTGGCGCACTTTGTCGCCGAACGGGAGTTCGAGCTCGGGCACGGAGTCTTCGGCAGCATCGCGGCCGGGGCGATGTTCGGCAACATGGCCGTGGTCGGCGGCCGCCCGCGCTACGACGCCAACGTGCGCTCGCGGGCGGTCATCAAGGCCTACGCGGCCGAACTCAGCCTCGCCGAGGTGCTCTCCGGGGTGGTCCACGACGGGGTGGAGCACGAAGCCAACGCCGACACCGTGTACCGGCACCTGCTGGTGGCGTGGGGCAGCCTGCGCCCTGGACCCTGCCCGTACCAGGCGGCGACCCTGCGTCGCTGCCTCGGGCTGCTCTGCGCCCTGGAGGACAAGTGGCGCACCGTACCGGTGGGCCAGCGGCTGGCGCTGCGCTGGGAACTGCCCGGCGCGCGTACCCCCTCGCTGCGCTGACCCCCTCCCGGCGCTGACGAACCCGAATCCTTACCCGCTCATAACCTGATCGACAACGTATCGATGATCTCGACTGCTTGACTGTTCTGGGCCGACCGGCCCGAGCCGTCCGCACCACCGGAGGTCTCTTCGATGCGTCCCGTCCTGCGCGCGTCCGCCCTCGTCGCCGGCGCCGCCACCCTCCTGGCGGCCGCCGCGGCGCCGGCGGCCGCGGCCCGGGGTACCGCCACCGCGGTCGTCCCGGCAGCGGTGACCTACACCCTGGTCACCGAGCCCGCCGATCGCTACCAGGCGATCTACTCACTGATCAACTCGGCTCAGACCAGCCTCGACATGACCATGTACGAGCTGACCGACACGACCGCCGAGCAGGACCTGGCCGCGGACGCGGCGCGGGGAGTCAACGTCCGGGTCATCCTCGACCAGAACCTGGAGAAGTCCAACAACACCTCGGCCTACACCTACCTGTCCTCGCACAAGGTGCACGTGACCTAGGCGTCGACCGGGTACGCGGCGACCCACCAGAAGACCATCACCATCGACGGTACGAAGTCGGCGATCATGTCCGGCAACCTGACCAGCCAGTACTACTCGACCAGCCGCGACTTCGCGGTCATCGGATTCCTTTCGTGGATACTGCAACCTTCAGGCCGGAGAGGAAACGGAACGCCTGCGGAGCAGGGCAGGGGTAGTCGATCCGCCGGCAAGGCGGATGGGCGTGTACCCGCGCGTCTGCGCGGTGTTCACAAACAATCCTGTTAATGTGTGAGCCGTGGCCAGGACCGTGAAGCGGGCGTTCAAGTACCGCTTCCATCCGACTGACGCGCAAGCCGCTGAGCTTGCGCGGACGTTCGGCTGCGTCCGGAAGGTCTA
>DASXOA010000534.1:0-8440 GCA_036494675.1 Rugosimonospora sp. | reverse complement strand
TCCTGCGCCGGTTCACCGCGCAGGACGTGGACAACGTCGTCGACCTGGACAGCGATCCGGAGGTGATGCGCTACCTCACCGGCGGCCGGCCGACACCTCCCGAAGAGGTGCGCGAGACCATCCCCCGGCTGCTGACCTACTACGACCGGTACGACGGATTCGGCTTCTGGGCCGCGATCGAGAAGTCGACCGGGCTGTTCCTCGGATGGTTCCATTTCCGGCCGCACCCCGGCGGCCCGCACTCCGACGGCACGCCCCGCGACGGAGTCGAACTCGGGTACCGGCTACGCCGATCGGCCTGGGGCAACGGGTACGCCACCGAAGGGTCCCGCGCGCTGATCCGCAAGGGCTTCACCGAACTGGGCGTCGACCGGGTGTACGCCGAGACGATGGCCGTCAACAGCGCCTCCCGGCGGGTGATGAGCAAGGCCGGCCTGCGCTACGTCCGCACCTTCCACGACGACTGGCCCGACCCCATCCCCGGTGACGAGCAGGGCGAGGTGGAGTACGCGCTGACGCGGGCCGAGTGGGAGGCCTCCTGAGCGGCGGCGCGGTCAGCGCCCCAGCCGCTGCCGGACCTTCTCCCTCAACTCCTCGGGCGCGCCGTCGGCCTCCAGCAGCCCGGGCAGCAACTCCGGCTCCAGCGTCCAGGCCCGGAACGCCTCGGCGATGCTCACCCCGTGGCCGGGGCGGTGGACCACTGTCACGCTGTCGCCGGCCCGCACCTCCCCCGGCTCGACGACGCGGAGGTAGGCGCCCGGCCGAGCCTCGCGGGTGAACCGCTTGATCCACTGCGGCTCGCCCATCCTCGCCTGGAACGTCACGCACGGGATGCGCGCCCAGGTCGCCTGCAGCACCAGATCCGAGCCGATCCGCCAGCGCTCACCGATCAACGCGCCGTTGACGTCGACGCCGGCCGTGGTGAGGTTCTCCCCGAACATGCCGGCCGGCAGCGTGCGGCCCAGCCGCGCCTCCCACCAGTCATAGTCCTCCCTGGCGTAGGCGTACACCGCCTGGTCGTCGCCGCCGTGATGCGCCACGTCGAAGATCTGGTCGCCGACGAGTCCGCTGCCGCCACCGGGTCTCGGCCCCGGAGCCCGCACCGGCACGGGCCCGTCCGCCGGTTGCTTGTTGATGCCGGTGACACCGACCGACTTCGCGCTGCTGACCTCCGGGACGGCCAGGTTCACCGACAGGATTCTCCCCATGTTCCCAACCCTAACGATTCGCGCCAGCCGTTATCCGCGCGTCCAGCGCCGTTCCAGCAGCCGTACCAGCCGCGAGAGGGTCAGGCCGACGAGGAAGAACATCAGCGCGGTCACGATGATGGCCTGGAACACCACGCGCGGCTCGAACGAACCCATGGTCTCGCCGCGGCGCAGCGCCTCGGGATAGGTCACCGCGACGCCGAGCGTCGAGTCCTTGAACAGGATGATGAGCTGGGTCAGCAGCAGCGGCACCATCCGGCGGATCGCCTGCGGGAGGATGACCAGCCGCATCGCCTGGCCGTGGCGCAGCCCGACGGCGTATGCGGCCTCCCGCTGACCGCGGTCCAGGGACAGGATGCCCGCCCGGAAGATCTCCGCCAGTACCGCGCTGTTGTAGAGCGTCAGCCCGATCACGACGTACCACAGTGGACTGATCGGACGCAGGTACACCGGGAACAGCAGGTACGGGAACAGGATGAGCAGCACCAGCGGGAATCCCCGGAAGAACTCGATCCACGCCACGGCCGGCACCCGGATCACCCGTGCACCGGACAGCCGGCCGAGCGCCAGAGCCAGTCCCAGCACCAGAGCCAACGATCCCGCGATCACCGATGCCCTGAGGTTGTTGAGCATCCCCTCGCCGAGGTACTTCAGGATCTCGGGCGACAGCACGTACGACCAGCGGGCCCGTTGAAGGTGACCGTACCGGTCGAGCCGGTACAGGACGAACACGGCGAAGCCGGCCAGTACCGCCACGGACACCGTGGTGCCCGCCAGTACCCGCCGGCGTCCCCGGGGTCCGAACGCGTCGTAGAGCGCCGTCGCCTCGGCGCCACGCACCCGGCGGGACGGCGCCGTACCGGGCGGCACCGTCGGCACGGAGTCCACTGTGGTCATCGCGCCATCGCCGCCCGCCGCTCGAACCGGGCCACCACGTACCCGGCCGGAATCGTGATCACCAGATAGCACACCGCGATCGCGACGAGCAGCGGCATGATCTGGCTGGGCGCGTCCCGGGCCAACTCGCCGAACTGGAACGTCATCTCGACGACGCCGATCAGGCTCGCCACCGCTGTGTTCTTGACCAGCGCGATGAAGATGCTGCCCAGCGGCGGAACGACGGTACGGGCCGCCTGCGGCAGGATGACGTGGCGCAGGTTCTGGCCGAACGTCAGGCCCAGGGCGCGCCCCGCCTCGGCCTGGCCCGTGCCCACCGCGTTGACCCCGGCGCGCAACGCCTCGCACACCTGCGCGGCGGTGTACATCACCAGGACCAGCAGTGCCGAGGAGAACGGGCTGACCCGAAGCCCGAGCTTGGGCAGGCACAGGATCGCCACGAACAGCAGCACCAGCAACGGCACGTTGCGGAACCACTCCACGTACGCCAGTCCGGCGGCCCGCGCGGGAGCCGCCGGACTGATCCGCAGGACGGCGAGCACGGCGCCGAGCATCAGCGCACCGGCGTAGGCCGCGAGCGCCAGCAGCACCGTGGTGCGGAAACCCAGCCAGAACACCGGCAGGCTGTCCACCAGGAAGTCGATGCCGTTCACCGTGTCCGTCCCGCGATCCGCGTCAGTACCGGTCGACCGACGGTTTGGCCGGCGCCTGGGGCAGGAACTGGCCCGCGGTCTTCGCCCACGCCTTGTCCCAGTCGCCGTTGGCGAAGATCTCCGCCAGGGCGTCGTTGACGAACGAGCGCAGCGCGGTGTCGCCCTTCTTCACCCCGATGCCGTACGGCTCCGTGGTGAACGGCTTGTTGACCACCTTGAGCTCATCGGGACTCTTGCTCACGAGCCCGAGCAGGATCACGTTGTCGGTGGACAGCGCGTCGTAGGTGCCGTCCTTGACCCCCTCGGCACACAGCGCGTAGCTGTCCAGCGTCTGCGGCTTCAGCCCGGGCACCTTGTCCTGGAGGTTCTTCAACGAGGTCGAGTTCTGCTGGGTGCACACCTTCTTGCCGGCCAGGTCGCTGACGCCGGCGATGGTGCTGTTGTCCTTGCGTACCAGGATGTCCTGACCGGCCTGGAAGTACGGTCCGGCAAAGTCGATCTTTTCCTTGCGGGCCGCGTTGATGGTGTACGTGGCGACCACGACGTCGACCTCGCCGTTCTGGATGACCTGCTCCCGCACCGCGGTCTTGGCCTCCTTGAACTCCACCTTGTCCGGCGAGCCGAAGATCTTGATGGAGATCAGCCGTGCGATCTCCGCGTCGAAACCCTCGACCTTCTGCGTCGTCGGGTTCTGCAGGCCGAAGCCGGGCTGGTCGAACTTGGTACCGACGACCAACTTGCCCTTGTCCTTGATGGCCTGCACCGACCCGGACAGGCTGCCGGCCGCCTTGAGCTGGTAACCGCTGCTGGGCTGGGCGGCCTTGGCGCCGCCGCTGTCCAGGTCCTTCGTGCTGCCGCAGCCGACGACCGCGAGCGCGAACGCGCTCATCGCGGCGAGGGCGGCGATTCGAGTGGTACGCATGGGTGTTCTCCTTCCGTCGGCGGGCGGCCCCCCGGTCGCCCGCCGGCAGCATCAGTGGGTGAGGATCTTCGAGAGGAAGTCGCGGGCACGGTCGGTCCGCGGATGGTCGAAGAATTCGGTGGGCGGGGCCTGTTCCAGCAGTTGGCCGTCGGCCATGAACACCACCCGGTGGGCGGCCCGGCGCGCGAATCCCATCTCGTGCGTGACCACCACCATGGTCATACCGTCGGCGGCGAGCGCGGTCATGACGTCGAGCACCTCATTGATCATTTCCGGATCGAGGGCAGAGGTCGGCTCGTCGAACAGCAGCACCTTCGGGTCCATGGCGAGGGCGCGGGCGATCGCCGCCCGCTGCTGCTGCCCCCCGGACAACTGGGCCGGCATCTTGTCCGCCTGGTCGGCGATGCCCACCCGGCCGAGCAGTTCCCGCGCCCGGCGCCTGGCCTGTTCGCGCGGGACGCCGCGCACCTTGACCGGGCCCAGCGTGACGTTGTCCAGGATCGATCGGTGGGCGAACAGGTTGAACTGCTGGAAGACCATGCCGACGTCGGCGCGCAGCCGGGCCAGCGCGCGGCCCTCGACCGGCAGCGAGCGGCCGTCGATCCGGATGTCGCCGGAGTCGATGGGCTCCAGCCGGTTGATGACGCGGCACAGCGTGGACTTGCCGGACCCGGAGGGTCCGACCACCACGACGACCTCACCGCGCCGCACGTCGAGGCTCACGTCCCGCAGTACGTGCAGGGAACCGAACCACTTGTTCACCCCGTCGACGGCGATCAGCGGCGGGGTACCGGGAGAGGCTGTCATCGACGTGCGTCCTCGGCTTGGTCGAGCACCACCGGCACCGGCGGGTTCAGCGGCCGTGGAGTCACCGGCCGGCGCGGGACGGGCCTGCGCGGAATCGGTCCACAAGGGACGGTCCGGTACGGGGACCGGTCGGCGGACGGGTGGCTGCCGGACATGGTCACGCCTCTTCCTGTCGTCGTCGACTGTCGTCGGCCGTCGTCGTCGGCTGTCGTCGTCGGCTCTCGTTGAGCGGTGGGCGAACCGGCGATGCGACCGCCGACAATGTGCCGGCCGACGATCGTGCGCGCGGCTCCGGGATCCCGTGCGCACAAGGGTTGCGGGGTTCCCCGTACGCCGCGGTGGTGGCGCCACAGCGGTCGCGTGGCGCGCGGCGGGTCAGTTGCGCCGCGCCGACTGTGGCGTCGTCCGCCGTCCGCGGCCGGTTGCGAAACCTCCACCGCACCGGGCCTGTTGCGGCATACCGGCACAGTGACCCATGCCCTTACGGCACAACAGGTGTGACATAACGGCGGGACGCACCGGACGTGGAGTGGTTCAGCAGGCGGTGGTCTGCGGCGGCCCGCGCACGTCCGCGGTGCGCGGCCCGCGGACGGCGACCGGCCTGCGGCGCCCGGCCGCGCCGGCGAGCGCGAGCAGCAGCGCGAGGCCGAGCCCAATGCCGGACAGCGGCGCACCGAGCGACTGGCCGCTGCGCGGCGGCCCGGTCCGTGACCGCAGCGAACGCAGCGCGGCCCATGGAGCCGTGTGCGCGGCGACGGAATGGGTGGCGACGACGCCGGTGTTTGACCTGCCCGCCGGCCCGGCAGCTATCACGCGGGCCTGGCCGAGCAGGATGAGGGCAGCGAGAGCGCCGGCGACCAGAACGATCGTCGTCGAGTGCCGTCGGCTCCACCCCATGCGCATCCCGTCCGACGCTACACGGGAAGAAGCATTCGAAACTGTTGGGTAATTTCCAGTTCGGTCACGATCCACGGGTTGAGTCGATATCGGACCGTCCACATCGAACTGATCGGCGTCCCGCCGGGACCAGAACGTGGACACACGGCGTGACCGCGAGGCGCGGACACACGGCGCGGACACACGGCGCGGACGCGAGGCGAGGCGAGGCGAGGCGCGAACACATGGCACGAACACGTGGGACGAACGCATGGCGTGGACACATGGCACGGACGAGCCGGGCCGGGTGTCGTGGAGTCGTCACGACGATGTCGGATCGTGACCGGCGGCTACTTGCGGAAATTCGTCCTTTCTGATATGATATGCGCAAGTCCAGCTAGCATCGTGCCGTGAACACTTCCACCTGGACATCCCTCGCCCCCGACGTCGACGCCTTCTTCGCGGCCTACGAGCGCCGCGGCGCGAACCCCGAGGAGGACTCCGGCGACCACTTCGCCGAAGAGTTCCTCACCGTGACCCCGAACGGCGCCCAGACACTCACCCGCGCCACGCTGGTGGCCTCGCTACCCGCGCGGCGCCAGATGTTCGCCAAAGCCGGGATCGGCGCGCTCCGCCTTGCCGGCGCGAGGCAGCTCGACCTCGACGAGCACCACGTGCTCGTGCGCGCGGACTGGACCGCCGACCGTAGCGGTGGGCAGCCACTGCGGCTGGAGTCCACCTTCCTGCTGCGGCGCGACGAGGAGCGGCTGCACATCCTCGTCTACCTCAACCATCACGACGTGAGGGCCGTGCTGTCCGGGTCGCCCGTGACGTAGCGGTCGATGAAGTCGTTGCGGAACTTGCCCTCCGGGTCGTACCGGTGGGCAAGCCGCACGAAATCGGCGTGCCGCTCGTAACGGGTACGCAGCGTCCGCGGCGCCATGGTGAACACCTTGCCCCAGTGTGGCCGGACCCCGAACGCATCCAGCCGCCGCTCGATCTCGGCTGCCACCGGCGTCACCGCCGCCAGGTCGGGGATCCAGGTGAAGTGCAGCGCCAGGCTGTCCCGCCGGTAGTTCGGGCTCAGCCACAGCTCGTCGGCGGCGATGGTGCGTACCTCGGTGATCTGCAGCACCGGCGCGACGAGTTCGCGGATGCCGTCGATGGCGTCGATCGCCGCCGCCGCCCGCTCGCGCGGCACGAAGTACTCCGACTGCAGTTCCTCGCCGCTGCTGGGGGTGAACTCCAGCCGGAAGTGCGGCAACCGCTCGTGCCACGGACCCGGCTGGCCCTGCTGGACCGTGGCGTACGTGGCCGACATGCCGGGAACCGGGTGGCGGGGTCCGTCGGCGAGCGTGCCGCCCAGCCACGGCCCGGCCGGCGACCCGTCCGGGTCGCCGACCCGGTGCTTGACCCAGATCTGGGCGACGCGCTCGCCCGTCCAGCCGGTGAACAGGCTGACGCTGTACCCGGCGGACAGCACCTCGTCCAACCGCTCGACCAGCCGATCGAGGGGAACGCCGTCGTACACGTACTGGCGGACATCGAACGTCGGCACGATGTCCAGCGTCAGGCCCGTCACGACGCCCAGCGCGCCGAGCGCGACCACGCTGCCGGCGAACGTGTCGTCCTCGCCCCGGCGCACGGTGCGCTCGTCGCCGTCCGCGGTGAGCAGGCGCACGGCCGACACGGCGGTGGCCAGGTTGCCGTTGCGGATCCCCGATCCGTGGGTCGCGGTGGCGACCGCGCCGGCGACCGAGATGTGCGGCAGCGACGGGAGGTTCGCCAGCGCGTACCCCTCGGCGTGCAGCCGGGTGGCCAGTTCACCGAGCCGGACACCGGCGGCGACCGTGACGCTGCGGCCGGACGCGTCCACCTCGATGGACGGGGGCAGCCCGGCGACCGAGACGAGGGCCCCGCCGGTGTCGGCGATGCGGTTGAACGAGTGGCCGGTGCCCAGTACCCGTACCCGGGAGGCGTCGGCCACCAGGCGGCGCAGATCCGTCGGCGACGAGGGGCGCAGCACGCGCGGCGCGGTAAATGTCACGTTGCCGGCCCAGTTGGTGATGCGTCCCTCGGATGCAGCGTTGGCCGGTGTGGGTATGCGGTTCATCGCGGCCAGCATAACGACCCGGGCCGGCCGGCGACCCGGGCAGCGCGGCCGGCGATTCAGGCGACCCGTCCGGCGGTCCCGCGGGTCAGCGCCTGCTACCGGGGTGCAGCGCGTCGACCAGGGCCAGGAAGACGAACACGTTGGGAATCCGGGCGACCGGCGTGTTCGACCAGGACAGCCACTTGCCGGCCCTGCTCACCTGGATGAAACCGGCACGCACCTGAACCTTCTCGATGTCGGTCCAGGGCAGCATCCCCCGCTTCTCGCTGATCAGTCCGGTCGCGTGGACCGACAGGTCACCGAACGGCACCGCCTGGCCGTGGCGCAGCGCGTCGATGGCGGCCGGCAGGCGGAGCCGGGTCACCTCGCGCTCGATCGTCTCGCCGAGCACGACGATCCGGTCCCAGAAGTCGTTGAGCACCAGCTTCGTCCCGGCCGGCCCGTGCACGACGTACTGGTGGGTGGTGTGGGTGTAGACGCTGTTGCGGTAGTGCTTGGTGATGCTCTGATACACCGCCGAAATGAGGTCCCACCGGTACACCGCGGCCGGGGCCGGCGGGTTGGCGGAGAGGAAGCCGCCGGCGAACAGGTAGATCCGCCGCGGGCTGCGGGTGACGGAGAAGCTACGGGCGAACTGCACGCCGCCGAAGGCGCACCCGAGCAGCGCCACCACCCCGAGCGGCCAGAACGACGTGAACAGCACGATCAGGCCGATCAGCCCGATCGCACCGACGATGACCGCGCCCGCCGTGCGTCTGGGCAGCCGGTTGGGTCCGAACACGCCGGCGTAGGGACCGAGTTGGTGGGCGGCGGCCAGCGCCGCCAGTTCCGGCGGAAGCTGCTGACCCACACCATCCGGGCTGTTCGGCGTCATCGCACTCCGCTCCGTGTGAGGTGACCGGGCATCGGCGGGCACCGATGCGCATATCGTCATGATCGTATCCAGCCGGCGACCGGCCCGCGA
>DASXOA010000533.1:0-100088 GCA_036494675.1 Rugosimonospora sp. | reverse complement strand
GCCCGGCGACGGCGAGCCGGGCGTGAACCGGTGACGACGATCCAGGCACCAGCCGGTGACGGCGGGCCGGCATGAACCGGTGACGGCGGCGCGGCCGAGGACGTGAACCGGGCCCGGCCGCTCCGGGTCGGGCCCCGATTTCCGGTTCAGCGGCCGTGCATCTCCTCCATTTTCAGCGCATTGCCAATCCCGAAGAACGTCGGCGCCCATAGCCCTACGTAAATCCCCCAGCGATCGGCCCGGTCGGTACCCGCACGCTCCGCCTTCTTGGAGACCATCCACGACGCGACCGACATCCCGATGGAGATGAGACCCGCGGTGTAGGCGATCGAACTGGTGACGCCAATCTCCTGCATCTTCTTGATCACGAAACCCCCTCATGTGTACCTGCCCCGTCGCAGCTACCCACCGTGCAGACCGGTAATCCAACGCCGGCAACCCGGTGACGGCCTCCGGAATCACCGTCGAGGCTGGGCCATCACCCGTACGGCGTAAGGGATCCCGACGATGGCTCGCGTCGCGCGGACCGCCCGGATGAGGGCCCCGGACCTTGTACTCTGTGTCTCAGCACCAAATGCGTCATACGCTCAGCTTCTACGCGAAGCGCCAGCGGCACGCGGGCGCCGGATGCTGTGCGGCGTCGCCTCAATCCTGGCCCGGGAGCCGTCACCGGGGCCGCGTTCGACGCGCCGCACGACCGGCTGGGCGTCGCGATGACGAACGCCAGTCTTCTCCGACCAAGCAGTGACAGCCGGCCGAATCGACGACCTCTTCGCCACCTGGGAGACCTTCTTCAACACGGATCGCACCGAGTGAGAACGCAGATCGACCGACACTTGGAGACGCTCGTGAAACCGTTCCGGCTGACCCTGGTCGTCGTTGCCGCCGCCGTATCGCTGCTGGCAACAGGCGCAGCCATCGGCGCCACGGCGTCATCTGGTCCCCATCCACGGCAAGCGGCCGACGTCCACGCCATCAAGGCGGCCGCGGTCCGGCCCACCCCGAGCCGAGCGACGGTCCCCGGCGATCCCACCGCCAGTCAACTGCTGGCCGTGACGCGCACCTGCGATCAGGCGTCGGACGGCAAGTACGCCATGCGGGAGGGCGGGCAGGCGAAGATCTCGGTGTGCAAGAAGAAGTCGGCCTACTTCTGGACGTCGGACATGGCCATCGACTGCGACGGGGTTCCCACCGACGAGTGCAATCCGGATACCGATTCGACGTTCTCGGAGGGGACGAACTTCCAGACCTCGACCGGTGAGTACTTCACCGCCGAGGTCACGCGCTACTTCGTGATACCGCTGCCCAGCCACCGCTTCGACTACCGGAACGCCGGCATCAAGCCGGGCAACGTGGGAGCGGTCATCTACAACGGCAAGATGGTGTACGCCGTCTTCGCCGACCTCGGCCCGGCGAACATCATCGGCGAGGCCTCGTACGCGACGGCCAAGGCGCTCGGTGTGCCGACCGACCCCAGCATCGGCGGTACCGCCGGCCCGGTGACGTTCATCGTCTTTCCCGGTGCGGTACCTGACCCGGTCGAGAAAAACTCCGTCATCACCCAGGTCGGTACGGCCGCGGCCAGATCATTTCTCGGTACGGGCAAGCCGGCCGCACCCAAGGCTTCCAAGGCCGAACCGGCACGGGCAGCGACTCCGAAGCCCACCGCGGCGGCGACGCAGCCGGCGCACAAGCCCACCCGCGCGCCCGCCCAGGCCCAGAAGAAGGCACCGACGAAACCACCGGCTCCCAAGCCGACCAGGGTCGAGGCCCAGGGCCAGAAGCACCCGCCGGCGAAGGCATCCGGTCACGCGCAGAAGCACCCGTCCACCAAGGCACCGGCTCCGAAACCGACTCGAGTCCAGGCCCAGGGCCAGAAACACCCACCGGCCAAGGCGCCGGCACCCAAGCCGACACACCCGACGCCCAAACCGACGCACCCGGCCACCCACGCTCCGACCCCGTCCCCGACCGAGGCGGCGGCACCGACCGAGGCCGCGGCACCCACCGAGGCACCAGTCCAGGAGGGGACGCCGACCCAGGAGGAGACGCCGGCCGGGGCGGCGGACCAGGACGAGCCGCCGGCCCGCGACGAACCGCCGGCAGGCGCCGCCACCCCGAACGACGCCCCGCCGCAGAGCGCGCCGGACGAACCCGACACCGTCACCGGGCAGATCACCGGCCTGGACGGCAGGTGCGTCGACGTCGCGACCACGAACGGCGCGGACGCGACCAGGATCCAGCTCTACGGCTGCAACGGCACGGATCCGCAGACGTGGACGGTGGGCGACGACGGCACCGTACGCGCTCTCGGCGGGTGTCTGGGTACCAGCGCCGGCTCGACCGCAGACGGAGCCCGGGCGCAGCTTGAGGCCTGCGACGGTTCGGCCTCGCAGCAGTGGCGCCCGGACGGCGGCCAGCTGATCAACGTCAGCTCCCAGAGGTGCCTGGACGCTCCCGAGAGCGCGACCGCGGACGGTACGCCCCTTCAGATCTGGGCCTGCTCGGGCGGGACCAACCAACAATGGAGCCTCTCGGAGGAATCTTCGCCGTGAGGTATCCGGGTGAACCCGGGCCGCCTCATTCACGTGGAGGTGGGTAAGGAGAGCCGCTGAAGGAGGTTGCGTGCGCAGGCATCGAAGGATGGTCGGTCACATCATCCAGCAGCGGCTCATGGCGCTCTCGCAGCTGTCGAGGGCCGAGTTGGACCAGTTGCTCGGACGGCCGGCAGAGCACCTGGTGATGGGTGACGACCAGCGGCCGTACCTGATGACGTCCGTGGTGATGCGGCGGCCCGACGGTTCCATCTGGGCACATGTGTACGTGGCAACCGGAGGGTGGGACGAGGTCGACCCGGTCATCCGATCCGCGGCCCTGACCCGGTGATGGGCATCGCCGGACCCGAGCGGGTCAGCCTCCGAAGAATTCTCGGGCCCAGCGGGCCAGCGCCGAGCCCGAGTTCGGGCCCGCGCTGCGCACCTTGATCTCGCCGAAGTAGGTGTTCACCCTCACCCGGACCAGTGGGGTGCCGGGCAGCCGGGGTACCGGCGCGAGGCTGAGCGCCTTCGACCCGAACACCGCGGACCCCTGCAGGTCGACCTCGACGCCCTCCGGCACGATCACCTTGAAGCTGCCGAACACGCACCGCCCGTTGATCTCCACCACGTCGGCGTCGGTCTGCGCCTCCCGCAGGTCCAGTTCGCAGTCGCCGAACACGGTCAGCACCCGCAGCACGCCCGGCATCCGCCACCGGCCGCGCCGCTTGTTCTCGCTGAAGACGCAGGTCACCCGCTCGACGATCTGGCTGGCGCCCACGACCGGGACCGGCGCCAGGTCGCTCGTGACGCGCTCCAACTCGGCGGACGAGTCGGCCGCCCAGACGGCGCCGACCCGCACGGTGAACTCCTCCAGCGTGAGCCGACCGTCGCCGCAGGCGTGTTGAAGCACCTCGGCGGCGCGTTCACGCTCGACGTCGGAGATGGGGGTGGACATGGTCCGGAAGGTTACTCGAATTCGGGCGCGCGACACAGCCGGCCGGGGGCGGCACCCGGAGCTACCTGGGCCGGCGCGACCGCTCGCGGCCGAGGATCCACAGCGCTTCCACCCCGTCCCGCCAGGTGATCTTCTTGCCCTCCGCGCGGGACCGCGCACGGTAGCTGACCGGCACCTCGTACGGGCGGATCTGCCGGCGCAGCAGCTTCCCGGTCACCTCGGCCTCCATGCCGAACCCGTTGGACCGGATGTCCAGCGACCGGTACAGGCGTACCGGCATCAACTTGAAGCACGTCTCCAGGTCGCCCAGGTAGCAGTTGTAGAGCATGTTGGCCGCGGTGGTCACCGCCCGGTTGCCCATCACGTACCAGAACGAGAACGAACTGTGGCTGCCGAAGGTCCGGTTGCCGTACACCACCTCGGCCCGCCCGTCCAGCACCGGGTCGAGCAACCGGGGGATGTCCTGAGGGTCGTACTCCAGATCGGCATCGAGAATGACCATGAATTCTCCGGCCGCGTTCTCCACCGCGGTCCTGATCGCCGCACCCTTGCCCTGGTTGCGGGGGTGCGTGACCACCCGGACACGGGGATCATCGGCCCGGTCGAGGATCTCCGAGGTGCCGTCGCGGCTGCCGTCGTCGACCACCACCAGCTCGATCTCGCACGGGTAGTCGACGTCCAACGCCTGCTTCAGGGCGTTCGCGAGCCGAGTCTCCTCGTTATACACGGGCATGAGGATCGACAGCTTCACGGCTAACTCCGGGATTCGGCTACAGGCTCGGCATAGACTACGTCCTTGGCGCTGTTCGGTCATCTGACGGGCCCCGCCGTCATGCCGGTTCTGCTCGGTTTGCTTCCCGCCGCCACGTATGTGCTGGTCGGGTACGCCGTGCGGCCCGCGGGCCGGGTCTTCGCGCCGCTGCGGCTCGCCCTGGTACGGGCGGCGGTGCTCCTCGGCGCCGTCGGGGCGGTCCTGGTCGAGGTGCTCGGCGCGGCGCACGCGCTGACCCGCCCGGCCCTGGTCCTCACCTGGTCGATCGCGACCCTGCTCGCGCTGCTCGGCGCCGCCGCCCGGTACGTGCGCGACCACCAGCCGTCCGACCGGCACCTTCCCGACGTTCGCGGCCGGGTGCGCGCGGCCTGGGTGGCCGCCGCGTGGCCCGAACGGATCATGGTGATCACGCTGGCCGGGCTGCTCACGGCGGAACTGCTGGTCGCGGTCGTCTCGCCGCCCAACAACTACGACTCGCAGACCTACCACCTGCCCAGGATCGAGCACTGGGTACAGCAGCGGGACGTCGACTTCTTCGCCACCCGGATCCACCGGCAGCTGACCATGGCGCCGGGCGCCGAGTACCTGCTGCTCCATCTGCGGCTGCTCACCGGCAACGATGCGCTGTACAACCTGCTGCAGTACTCGGCCGGGATCGGCTGTGCCCTGATCGCCTCACGGATCGCCGGCCAGTTGGGCGGCTCCCCCCGTGCGCAGGTACTCGCCGCGTTCGTCGTCGGTACCACGCCGATCGTCGCGCTGGAGTCGACCAGTACCCAGACCGATCTTGTCGTGGCCGCGTGGACGGCGTGCGTGGCCACCCTGGTCCTGGACGAACTGCGCCGCCGGACCCGGGTGCGGGACGTGGCCCTGCTCGGCCTGGCGACCGGCCTCACCGCGTTGACCAAGGAGAACGGCCTGCTCGCCGCCGGACCGCTGCTGGTGATCTGGGGAGTCGCCCAACTGCGCCAGGACGCGCGTCGGTGGCTGGGCGTCCCGCTGCGTACCGCCGGCTCCACGGTCGCGATCCTCGTGCTCGCCGCGGCGATCGCAGGCCCGTTCCTGATCAGGGTCGACCGCGAGTACGGCAATCCGCTGGGCCCGGCCTACCTGCGCGACTCGATCTCCATGCAGCGGCACGACCCACCGTCGATCCTGGTCAACGCCCTGCGCATCGGCCACACCGCACTGGACACGCCGGTCGCCGCGGTGAACGGCGCCGCGGCCCGTGGCATCGAACGGATCTCCCGGGATCTCGGCGTCGACCCCAACGATCCGAAGATCACCTTCTTGCGCACGACCTTCCCGGTGGCCTCCTGGACCCCCGACGAGGACAAGGCGTCCTTTCCGGTGCAGGGGGCGCTGGTGCTGCTCGGCGCGGGCTTCCTGCTGGTACGTCCGGGGCGGCGGGTTCCGGCCGGGTACGCGTGGCCGGTGCGGGCCTACGCGGTCGTGTTCTGGCTGTCCGTCATCCTGTACGTCGCGACGATCAAATGGCAGCCGTGGGGCAACCGCCTGATCCTGTACCTGCTGGTGCTCGGCGCGCCGCTGGCCGGCCTGTGGCTGGACGCGCTGTTCCGGCGCCGGGCCCGCCCGGTCGGCCAGGCCGGTGGCACGGCGGGCGGGCTCCGGCGGATCGTCACCTGGGTCGCGGTCGCGGCGCTCGCGGTGAGCGGGTGCGCGGGATGGCTCGCGGTCGGGTACGGGTGGCCGCGCCGGCTGGTCGGCACCGGCTCGGTGTTCACCGTCGGCGACCTGCAGGCCCGGTTCCAGCGCCGGCCGCAGTGGCGGGCCGACTACGAGTGGGCGGCGGCCGCGGTACGTGACTCCGGCGCGCACCGGGTCGGGCTGGTCCAGAACGCGGACACCTGGGAGTACCCGTGGTGGCTCCTGCTGCCCGGCCGCGACATCGAGGCGGAGCAGAGCCTCGCGCCCGACATTCCACCCGTCAGGCCGGACCAGGTCGAGGCCCTGGTCTGTGTCGAGACGCCGATGGTGTGCGGGTACTACGTGCCGCACGGCTGGCGGCTGCACATGCGCGGAGACATCGGCTACGCCCTGCCACCCGGAAAGTGACCGCCTACGTCAGCGTCGCCAGGTCGCTCAGCAGCACGTTGGACAGCACCGCCCCGTCCGGCCGGACCTGGCGCAGGTACCACGTCTGGAGCGGGGTGCGGTTCTGGTTGAACTGCCACGTGCCCCGGGGGCTGTCGATCTCACCGATCTGCGCGATCGCCGCGTTGATCGACTGCGGGCTCAGGTCGCTGCCGGCCAGTTGCAGCGCGCTGGTGAGCACCGCACCCGCGTCGTAGGAGGCCATCGCGTACGTGCTCGGGTCCTTGTTGTACGTCTTGCGGTACTGCGCGGCGAACAACTGGTTCGCGTCGTTGTCGAGGTCCGGCGAGTAGTTCAGCGACGTGTAGATCCCGTTCGCCGCGGCACCCTGCTGCTGCAACTGCACCGTCTCGGTCATGAAGCCGGGGCAGTACAGCGTCACTCCGGACACCTGGCTGTGGAAGGCCTTGATGAACGCGACCGCACCGGCGTCGGCGAAGTACGCGAAGGCCGCGGTCGCACCCGAGTGGTGGATCTTGTCCATGGCCGAGGTGAGGCTGGTCCCCGGATCGCTGTACAGCGGCACCACCAGCGGGTCAGCCGCCAACTCCAACTGGGCCGATGTGTCCTGGTACGACCCGACGAAACCGTTCACCTCGTCGCGCGCGCTGGGCGAATCGTCCGAGATGACGAAGACCTTCTGGCTGCCCCGAACGTTCTGCGCCACGTACTCGCCGAGCGACTGGCCCGGCTCGTTGTCCACGTAGCAGGTCCGCCAGATGTACTTCGGGCTGCTCAGTTCGAGCGGGGAGCCGTTCGTCCCCAGCAGCGGTACCTGCGCCGTCTCGATCTGGTCGCGCAGCGCGCTCATCGTGCTCGCGGCGGCGACCCCGGTCATCACCTGGACGCCGTCCTGCTTGACCAGTTTGTCGGCCGCGGCCTTCGCCGCATCCGCGCTCGCGCCCTCGTCGGCGATCGTCAGGGTCACCGGGTGCCCGCCCAGCTTGTTGCCGTTGAGCGCGAGGTAGAGCTTGAAGCCGTTGGTCAGCTCGTCGCCGATCGCCTTGTTCGGTCCGGACTGCGGCACCAGCATCCCCACCCGGACCGGTGCGGTGTTCACCGGCGCCTTCGGGTTCGAGTCACAGGCCGCGAGCACCGGTGCGGCGATTCCCGCGGCACCGGCGGCGGTGATGAGGCGAAGGACATCTCTTCGGGCTAGCTGGCTCACGTCGCGCAGTTCCCTTCCGCCACCACGGTGATCATATTCGCGGTACCGCTGGGGACCACGCACGTTCGCGTTCGTACCGCCTTAGCCGGATCACGTCAACCAGCGGCAGCGTACCGTAACGCCGCACACCCGCCCGCGGCCATGGCGCCGGCCACACCCGGTCCGCGTACCGGCCCCGTACGCAGCGCGCTAGCCTCGCTCGGGTGCTCAAGAATTCAGTCACGCGACGCATGACGGCCACCGGCCGCGGCGGCGCGTGGATTCGGAAGCCACCGGCGCCCGTTTCGGGCCCATCGGCACCCATTTCGCGGGTTGCCGCCATCCGTTTCGAAGACCGCTGGCCGCGGTAATTCGGATACTGATCCAGGTTGCCGGACAGGGCCCGCACCCGCGGCCCGGCAGTAGGGAAGGATGAGGGCATGACCGACGCCCCTGAGGAGAAGCGCACCGTCGTGGTTGTCGGGCCGGACGGCCAGCCGGTCGGCACGATGAACCTGCCCGCGGACGGCGAGACCGACCGGGAGGACCCGTCGTCCCTGGTCGAGCAGCCCGCGAAGGTGATGCGCATCGGCAGCATGATCAAACAGCTGCTCGAAGAGGTGCGGGCCGCCCCGCTCGACGAGGCGAGTCGGCAGCGACTGACCGAGATCCACCGGCGGTCCATCCGGGAGTTGGAGGACGGCCTCGCGGTCGAGTTGCGTGACGAGTTGGAGCGGCTGTCGCTGCCGTTCGAGCAGGGCACGCCGTCGGAATCCGAGCTGCGGATCGCGCAGGCCCAGTTGGTCGGCTGGCTGGAAGGGCTGTTCCACGGCATCCAGGCGGCGCTGGTCGCTCAGCAGATGGCGGCCCGGATGCAGTTGGAGCAGATGCGCGGCGGCCGGCCGGCCCTTCCTCCGGGCCTGCCCGGCATGCCGGTCCCCGGTGGAGCGCAGCAGCCCGGCGACGGGACCAACCGCACCGGCCAGTACCTGTAGTCACCGGATCGCAGGACAATTATCCCGCCCAACTCCGGATCGCTGAATCTGCCTGCCCGGCGGCGCCGTCCGTAGCGTCGTCGGCATGACAGAAGCGGTCAGGCTCAGCGATGTCTCGAAGAGTTTCGGGCCGGTGCGCGCGGTCGACGGGCTCGACCTGACGATCTCGGCGGGCGAGACGGTTGCCCTGCTCGGGCCGAACGGGGCCGGCAAGTCCACCGCCATCGGCATGATGCTCGGGCTGTCCCGGCCCGAGCGGGGGACCGTGGAGTTGTTCGGCACCGCCCCGGATCGCGCGGTACGGGCCGGCAAGGTCGGCGCGATGTTGCAGGACTCCGGCTTCGTACCGAACGCGACCGTACGCGAGCTGATCGAGCTTGCCCGCGCCCTGTACCCGATGCCGCTGCCCACCGGCCAGATCCTGCACACCGCCGGCCTGACCGGGGTGGCCGACCGCCGGCTGGACAAGCTGTCCGGCGGCGAGGCGCAGCGGACACGGTTCGCGTTCGCGCTGGCCGGCGACCCCCGGCTGCTGGTACTCGACGAGCCGACCGCGGCCATGGACGTAGCCACCCGCCAGTCGTTCTGGGCTGCGATGCGCCGGTACTCGGCGGCCGGCCACACCGTGCTGTTCGCCACGCACTACCTGGAGGAGGCGGACGACTTCGCCGACCGGGTGGTGGTGATCGCCCGGGGTCGGGTCGTCGCCGACGGCTCCGGTGCACAGATCAGGAACCTGACCGGCGGCCGTACCGTCGCCTTCGACCTGAACGGTGAGAACACCGCTGGCCTGGACCGGCTGCCCGGAGTACGGACCGTGGAGATCCGTGGGGAGCGTGCGAGCCTGCGCAGCGACGACTCGGACGCCACCGTGGCCGCTATTGTCCACAGTGGACGATCGTTCCGCAATCTTGAGGTCAGTGGCGCCGGCCTCCAGGACGCATTCCTCGCCCTCACCGCCTCGGAGGCCTGACCATGTTGGCGTTCTTCACGTTCGAGCTGCGCCGGCTGGTCCGGGAGCCTCGGCTGTTCATCTTCACCATCTTCATGCCGGTCGTTTCCTATGTCGTCTTCACGGGGGTAGGCGACGTGAGCGGCCGGACCGAGGGTGTGTCGCTGGCGACCGCGATGACGGTCGGAGTCGCCGGGTACGGCGCCATGATCGGCGTGCTGTCGGTCGGCGGCGGGGTCTCCAGCGAACGGGTCTCCGGCTGGCTGCGCCAACTGCGCCTCACCCCGCTGCCACCGATCCAGGTGGTCGCCGTCAAGGGGCTGCTGACCACGCTGGTGGCGATCCCGTCGGTCCTCGCCGTGATCGTCACCGGACGGATCCAGCACCACGTCACCATGCCGATCGGGCACTGGGTGGCGCTGGTACTGGTGCTGTGGCTCGGTACGGTCCCGTTCGCCCTGCTCGGCCTCGCCGTCGGGTACTCGCTCCCGCCGCAGATCGCCCAGCCGGCCAGCTTCATCACGTTCTTCACCCTCTCCATCCTGGGTGGCCTGCTGATCCCGGTTGAGGTGTTTCCACGCTGGCTGCAACACCTCTCCCAGGCACTGCCGAGCAACCGGTACGCGGAGTTGGGCTGGAGGGCTGCCGCCGGGCACCTGCCGTCCGCGATGGGCGGCACCATCCTGGCCGCCTGGACGGTGCTGTTCGCCCTGCTCGCGGCGGTCGCCTACCGTCGCTCCACGGCCACCCGGTGACATAGGTTGGCTCCCGTGCTACCGAACCGGACTCCCACGCAACCGAACTACGACGAGCCCGACCCGCCCTCGATCGTGAAATACATCTGGGCCGCGGTCTGGATGTGGCCACTGATCGGTGCGGTCAGCGATGTCGTCCGCGACAGGATCCACCCGGTGGTGCCGGCCGCGATCGGGTTGGCCACGTTCGTGGTGCTCTATCTCTACTGCGTCGGCACCGGGTTCGCGAACCAGTTCCGCAGGCCGAGCCGCCCCGAACTGGCCGCACTGATCGGTTTTGCGGCGCTGGGCATCGGACTGGCAGTGGCCTACGGGGACGGCGACAGCAGTTGGCTGATCCTGCCGCTGTACGTCGGCGCGGCCGGAGCCTCGATCCTGTACCGGCCGGTGGTGATCCCCTGGGTGGTCGGCGCGACCCTGCTGCAGGTGGCCTTCAGCGCCGCGTACCACCAGGGCTGGGACAACGGCTGGGGCAACACGTTCGGCACGTTCATGGGCAGCGTGCTGGTGCTCCTGGTGAAGCGGTTGATGTGGCTGGTTCAGCAGTTGCACAAGGCCCGGGCCGAACTCGCCGACTCGGCGGTCGCCGAGGAGCGGCTGCGCTTCTCCCGCGACCTGCACGAACTGCTCGGCCACACGCTGACCCTGATCGTGGTGAAGGCGCAGGTGGTCCGCAGGCTCGCCGGTTCCGACCCGGCCGCGGCCGCGGCCGCCGGCGGCGACATCGAGCAGATCGGGCGGCAGGCGCTGGTGGAGGTCCGGGAGGCGGTGACCGGGTACCGGGAGCGGGCGTTCGCCGACGAACTGGACGGCGCCCGGTCGGCGCTGTCCGGGGCGGGCATCGACGTGAGCATCGAGACGGCGGGCACTCCTCTGCCGGCTATCGTCGACTCCGTCTTCGGCTGGGCGGTACGGGAGGGGACCACCAACGTGATCCGGCACAGCGGAGCCCGGCACTGCGTGATCGCGGTGCACCGGGCCGGCGACGAGGCCACTCTGGAGATCCGCGACGACGGGGCGGGCGGCACGCCGAACGGTGCCGGCAACGGGCTGCGCGGGCTGCGCGAGCGGCTCGCCGCCGCCGGCGGGACGCTGGCCGCCGCGTCCGTCCCGGATGGCGGGTTCCGGCTGGTCGCGACCGTGCCGGTGGGCGCCCCGTGATCCGGGTGTTGCTGGCCGAGGATCAGGGCATGATGCGCGGCGCGCTGGCCCTGCTGCTGCGCCTGGAGCCGGACATCGACGTGGTGGCCGAGGTCGGCTCCGGCACCGACGTGCTGCCCACGGCGCGCGAGACCCGGCCGGACGTGGCGCTGCTGGACATCGAGATGCCCGGCTGTTCCGGACTGGAGGCAGCCGCCGCGCTGCGCCGGGAACTGCCCGGCTGCAAGGTGCTCATCGTCACCGCGTTCGGCCGCCCCGGGTACGTGCGCCGGGCCATGGAGGCCGGCGCGAGCGGGTTCCTGGTCAAGGACGGGCCGGTGGAGGACCTGGCGTCGGCGATCCGCAAGGTACTGGCCGGGGAGCGGGTCATCGACCCCTCGCTCGCGGCGGCGGCACTGTCGGCCGGCCCGAACCCGCTGACGGAGCGGGAACGCGACGTGCTGGCCGCCGCCGCCGACGGCTCCACGATCGCGGACATCGCGGGGCGGCTGCACCTGTCGGAGAGCACGGTGCGCAACTACCTGTCGGCCGCGATCGGCAAGACGAACTCGCGCAACCGGATCGAGGCGGTGCAGGCGGCCCGCTCGCAGGGCTGGCTGTAACCGGCGCAACCCGGACCGGCGGCGCGACCCGGAATGGCGGGCCCCGCGGTCCGGGGCCGGGCTTCTCAGCCGGCCGGGAAGAACCGCTCCAGGTAGACCGCTACACCATCGTCCTCATTGGACAGTGTGACCTCGGCCGCCGCGGCCCTCGCGGCGGGATGCGCGTTGCTGACCGCCACCGAACGGCCGGCCCAGGCAAGCATCGGGACGTCGTTGGGCATGTCGCCGAAGGCCAGCACGTCGGCCGCGTCGATGCCCAGTTCCCCCGCCACCGTCGCCAGGCCGGTCGCCTTGGTCACGCCGCGTGCCGACATCTCGACCAGACCGCTGCGCGACGAGTGGGTGGGCACCACCTCTCCGTCCACTATGGACTCAACGAGCGCGACGAACTCGTCCGGATCCGCCCCCGGCGTACGGGCGAGCAACTTCACCGCCGGCTCGGCGGTGACGTCCGCCAGCGACCCGGGCACCGCGGTCGGGTGGCCGGAATCCCAGTGCGCCGGCCAGGACGGCTCGTAGCGCATCAGCCTGCCGTCGTCCACCTCGACCGCGAACACCACCGCCGGGATGGCCGCGCGCAGCCGGAGGCACACCTCGCCGAGCAACTCTGGCGGGATGGTCCAGGAATCGCGCACCTTGTCGGTGACGGGGTCGTAGATCACTCCACCGTTGGCGCACACCGCCAGGTACGGGGTGGCCAACTGCTCGTACACGATGGGCAACCAGCGCAGCGGCCGGCCGGTCACCAGCACGACGACCGCGCCCGCCCCGGTCGCCCGGACCAGCGCCCGGGCGCTGCGCGGGCTCACCACGCCCTCCGCCCCTACGAGCGTCCCGTCCAGGTCGGTCGCGACAAGCCGAGGAACACTCACATTCACTTGGCCGACAATAGCCGGTCGAGGTAGGTGGCCACGCCGTCCTCATCGTTGGTAGCGGTCACCTCGTCCGCGATCGCGAGGATCTCCCGGTGAGCGTTGGCCACCGCCACCCGGCCCCAGCCGGCCCAGCCGAACATCGGCAGGTCGTTGGGCATGTCCCCGAAGACGAGCACGTCACTGGAGTCCACGCCGAGCGACCCGGCGACCACCGCCAGCCCGCTGGCCTTGGTCACCCCGGGCGGGCAGATCTCGATGTAGCCCAGGCCCGCCTGAGTCACCGACAGCCCGTCCTGCGGCACCAGGCTTCGGGCCACCGCGAGCAGTTTGTCGGTCGAGTGCGTCGCGGAGTGCGCGAAGGTCTTGAGTACCCGGCCGGCCAGCGCCTCGGTGCGGGACTTGGTCACCACGGCCTCCGGCCACCGCCAGACCACGTGGGGCTCGCCCCAGAGCGGGGCGTCCGGGGTATCCAGCGCCTCCACCATGATCGACAGCGGGCCGACGACCGCCTCCAGGGACTCGACCAGCCCGAGTACCTGCTGCCCCGGTACCGTCTCGGAGAGCAGCACCAGCGGCTCCGCCGGGTCGGTCAGGTCCACCACCCGGCCGCCCTGGGCGAGAACCAGGAAGTCCGCCTCCGGCACGTCCCGCCGGCACAGTTCGATCAGGCGTGGCCCGCGACCGGTCACCCCGACGATCGGGATGCCGGCGGCCCGTACCCGGTCCAGCACCTCGTGCGAGTAGGCGCTGACCGTCTCGTCCGAGCGGACGAGAGTGCCGTCCAGATCGGTGGCGATCAGCTTGGGCAGTCCGGGGCGTGTCGTCACATCTGTCTCGCTCTCCGGCCGTCGTTACCCTGCGGATCGATACCCTCCCGGAACGGAAACGCCCCAGGTCGGGCACGCAAGGTTACTCCGGTCGGACCAACCCGGGGGAGTGATCACCCCAACAGATCACGACCACCGAGGAACGGCTGGAGAGCCTTCGGTACCCGTACCGAGCCGTCCGGCTGCTGGTGGTTCTCCAGGATCGCGACGATCCACCGGGTAGTGGCCAGGGTGCCGTTGAGCGTCGCGGCGACCTGCGGCCGGCCCTCCGCATCCCGGTACCGGACGCCCAGCCGCCGGGCCTGGAAGGTGGTGCAGTTCGAGGTGCTGGTGAGCTCCCGGTACCGGCCCTGGGACGGTACCCACGCCTCGCAGTCGAACTTGCGGGCGGCACTGGTACCCAGGTCGCCGGCCGCCACGTCGATCACCCGGTACGGCACCTCGACCTTGGCCAGCATCTCCTCTTCCCAGCCGAGCAGCCGCTCATGCTCGGCGGCGGCCTCCTCGGGCCGGCAGTAGGAGAACATCTCCACCTTGTCGAACTGGTGCACGCGGATGATGCCACGTACGTCCTTGCCGTACGAGCCGGCTTCCCGGCGGAAGCAGGACGACCATCCGACGTACCGGCGCGGCTCCGCCAACCCGTCGAGGATCTCCCCCGAGTGGTACGCGGCGAGCGGCACCTCACTCGTACCGACCAGGAAGACGTCGTCCGCTTCCAGGCGGTACACCTCGCTGCCGTGCGCACCGAGGAACCCGGTGCCCTCCATCGACTCCGGCTTCACCAGCACCGGCGGGATCATCGGGATGAACCCGTGTTCGACCGCCTGCTGCATGGCCAGCTGGAGCAGGCCGAGCTGGAGCAGCGCGCCGACCCCGGTCAGGTAGTAGAACCGGCTGCCGGAGACCTTGGCGCCGCGCTCCATGTCGATCGCGCCCAGCGCCTCGCCGAGTTCCAGGTGGTCGCGGGGATTGTCGATCACGGGTGGCGTGCCGACCTCGCGCAGGACGACGTAGTCGTCCTCACCGCCCGGCGGCGCGTTCTCGATCAGGTTCGGTACGGCCAGCTGGGCCGCGCGCAGCCCCGCCTCCGCCTCGTCCACCCGCGCCTGGGCGGCCTTGACCTCCGCCGACAGCTCCTTGGTGCGGGACAGCAGCGTCGCCCGCTCGTCCCCGGCGGCCCTGGAGATCAGCTTCCCGAGCTGGTTCTGCTCGGCCCGCAGCGCCTCGTAGACACCCACCGCCGTGCGGCGCTCCTCGTCGGCCGCGAGCAGCGCGTCCACCACGGAATCCGACTCGCGCCGGGCCCGTTGGCTGGTGCGAACCAGGTCCGGATTCTCGCGAAGCAGGCGCAGGTCAATCACGAGTGGTCAGACTACCCGCCGCTTTGCCCGCTTCGCGATCGGCTTTACCGGGAGTTGCTCTACCGGGAGTTGCGGTCGGGCGGCCCGAAGATGCGCCGGGGGTCCTCATCCGGGCGCCGTAGGGTCTCCGGAAGGTCCCCGGCGGGCCGGCTGAAGCTGTGCCGGGGGTCCTGGTCGGGTCGGCCGAAGTATGACTCGTCGATCGGGTCCACCGCCGACACCGTCACGTTCACCGGGCTGACCGGCGCCACCGTGAGGTCGGGCGGTTCGTCGGTGAACTGCGCGTCGACCGGCTCGGTGACCCCGGTGACCAGGCGCGACCGGACCTGGTCGGGCAGCACGCCGGCGAGCAGCGCGGCCAGCAGCAGGGCGAGCGAGCCGGCGGCGAAGAACGTACCGGCCTCGACGGTGGTCGACGCGGCCAGAACGGTGGACGGCACGGTCTCCGGCAGTTGCCGCAGCGACGAGCCGAACGACCCGCCGCTGGACGTGATGGTGGGCAGCAGGGTATTGAACGAGTGCACCATGCCGACCACGACAACGATCAGCCCGGCGAGCACGCCGAAGGCCAGCCCGCTCGCCAGTCGGCGCTGCGCCGGCCGGGCCAGCAGCACCGCGCCGAGCAGGGCGAACAGCAGCAGCGTTCCGAGGTGGTAGACCAGCGTGCTGCCGCTGGCCACCTGGCCGAGCCCGACCGTGTACGGGTCCGGCGGCAGGGTGCTGGACGGCAGCGTGATGTTCAACCGGCCGGAACCGCTGTCGAAACCGTTGGAGGTGCCGAGGCTGACGATGCCGGCATCGCCGACCCTCCCGTGCAGGGTGGCCCAGGGCAGCAGTTCGGCGGCGATCAGCGCGACGAGGGCGAGTACCGCGAGGACGATGGCCGCCCGCCGGCCACCCGCTGCCGCCGCCGCCAACGAACGGACCCGACCCGGTAAGCGCGGGAGGTGTTCGCCTCCGCCGTCACCCGGCTCCGGCGGCACTCCTTCGGGACTCTTCGGGACCGGTTGCCCGGCGCCCCACTCCACCGTGTCCACCGGCGCATCATGACACGCCGAGCTCGACGAGCCGAAGATCCTTCATGGATCTTTGCCCGGACCGCGAACCGGGGCGGCAACAGTGGACGCGGTCGCCGGGCCGGTCTCCGGATGGCCCCAATCGTCGCCAGTGGGAGCCGGGTCGACTAGGTTCGGAGCCATGCCGACTCGTACCTCAACTGCCCGCTGGCAGGGTTCGCTCAAGGATGGCTCGGGCTCCATGCGCCTGGCCTCCGGGGCGTACCAAGGCTCGTTCTCCTACCTTTCCCGCTTCGAATCCGGTGAGGGCACCAACCCGGAGGAGCTGATCGCGGCCGCGCACGCGGGCTGCTTCTCGATGGCGCTGTCCAACGTCCTGGGCAAGGCCGGGGTCACGCCCAACTCGATCGAGACCAACGCCACCGTTCATCTCGACATGCCCGCCGGGATCACGAAGATCGAACTGTCCACCGTCGGCGACGTGCCGGGGCTGGACGAGGCCGACTTCGTCAAGTACGCCGAAGAGGCCAAGGCCAACTGCCCGGTGTCGAAGGCGCTGGCCGCCGTCGAGATCACGCTGACCGCCTCACTCGCCTGACCATGCCGGTCCAGATGGACCGGGAGCGGTTCGAGGAGCTGGTCGGTGACGCGCTGGACGCGGTACCGGCCGAGCTCCTCGGGCTGCTCGACAACGTGGTGATCCTGGTCGAGGACGATCCGCCGCCGGGCGAGCGGAACCTGCTCGGCGTGTACGAGGGGTACGCGCTCACCCGCCGCGGCTGGGACTACTCCGGCGTGCTGCCCGACCGGATCGTCATCTACCGCAACCCGATCCTGCGGATCTGCGACGACGAGGCGACCGTCGTCGAGGAGGTCTCGGTGACCGTGGTGCACGAGATCGCCCATCATTTCGGCATCGACGATGCCCGCCTGCACGCGCTCGGCTGGGGCTGACCGGCAGCGTGCCGCCGCAGCGCGGGAGGGCCGGGGCGTGGGAGGGTCGGGGCGTGGGGCACGGCGCGATCAGGCGCCGCGACGCCGGGCCGATCAGGCCTGCTCGCCCGCCCGGATCCGGGCCAGCCACGCCGCCGAGTCCGCGTAGTCCGCATCCGCGGCGGCGACTGCGGGCGACGCCGGGCCGTAGTGCGCCTGCGCACGCGGGTACGAGCCGAGGAACCGCACGTCCGCGCAGATCCGCCGCAACCCCTGCAGTGCCTCGCCGACCCGGGCCTCCGCGACGTGCCCGGAACAGTCCAGGAAGAACACGTACCGACCCAGCCGCTCACCGGTCGGGTACGACTCGATCCGGGTCAGGTTGACCCCGCGCACGGCCAACTCCATGAGCACCGCCAGCAGGGCGCCGACCCGGTCGTGCGAGATGTAGACCGCCAGCGACGTGACGTCGTCGCCGCTCGGCGGGGGCGGCGGGCCCGGGCGCGCCACCAGTGCGAACCGGGTGACCCCGTCCGGATGATCGGCGATCTTGTCGGCAAGCACCGTGAGCCCCGCCCGGCCCACGCCGAGCGGCACGCAGATCGCGGCGTCGTGCCCGCCGTCGGTCACGCTGATCGCCGCCGCCGCGTTGGACAGCACGTCGACCACGGTGGCGTCGGGGAGATGGCCGCGCAGCCAGTGCCGGCACTGCGCGGCGGCCTGCGGATGCGCGGCAACCGACCGTACCGACTCGAACGTCACCGGCCCGCGGGCCGCGAGGACGAACTCCACCGGGATAACGACCTCCCGGGTGATCACCAGCGGGCTGCCGTTGGCCAACTCGTCGAGGGTCACCCCGACCTGGCCACCGATCGAGTTCTCCACCGGCACCAGTGCCGCGTCGGCGTCGGCCGACCGCACCGCGTCCAGCGCCTCCGGAACGCTGCGGGCCGGCGTCCGGCTGCCCTTCGCCGCCGCGGGAATGGTCAGCAGCGCCTGCTCGGAGAAGGTGCCTTCGGGCCCGAGATAGACGAAGCGGGTCGGTGGTACGCCTGGCATGCCCCAAAGACTAACGGGATCAGGCGGGCGGCGCTCCCAGCCCGCACTGCGCCACGGCGATGATGCCGGCCGGTGCCTGGGCGAGCACCTGGGTGCTGCACACATCGGTACCGGCGGTCACCAGGGTCAGTGCCGCCGGCTCGCCCTGGGTCACCACCTGCAACGGCTCCCGGCCGGCCACCGCGAAGATGCTGTACTGCCAACTGCCCGCACACACCGGCCCGAGCCGTATGGTCATCTTCACCCCGCTTCCGACCAGGCCGGCGGTGCGCACCTTGGCCATCACCTGGTCGCTCGCCGGGCGGCCGGCGCAACTGACCGCGGTGTCCGCGGCGAAGCTCGCACTCGGCTGCGCGGAGTCCAGCGGAGGGGGAGGCGGCGGCGGGGGCAGGGTGGGCGACGCGGCTGCCGAGGGGAACGCCGTCGGGGACGCCGTGGCGACCGCCGCACTCGGGCTCGGGGCGCCGGAGCGCTCCGGCCGGTGGGCGCACGCGGCCAGGGAGAACCCGACCATCACGACCGTCAATGCGCGGCAGGCGGTGGCGGTGCTGGGGGTGGTACCGCGGGTCATCGCGAACCCTTCCGAGCCCGGGCTGGACGCGACCTATCGTAGGTGGATCAGCCGGCAACCCGGTGGCCGGCCGTACCCAGTGCGGCGACGGCCTCGGCGAGCCTCACCGCCGGTACCAGAAGGTAGTCCGTGTCGTAGGTGGAGAACGCGAAGACATTGACCCGCGCCTCCGCCAACGGGCCGGTCAACGAGGCGAGAACGCCGGTCAGAGTCAGGTCCACCAGCCCGGCGACACGGAGGCAACGCCACGGTGTCTCCACGGTCGCCTCGTCCGGCGCCTGAGCCCTCGGGCAGATCACCGATACCTCGTCCGGGGTCCAGGTCACCGAGACGACGCCGGCCTCTGGATCGAGTCCAGAGGGAAGCGCGGTACCCGCGGGGAGGCGACAGATCGCGTAGTCGCCCGGCAGCACCTGGAGATCCAGCATCCCGCGACTGTACGCAATCGATCGTTTACGCGGTACTCCGGTCCCAGATCCTCGGATTCCGGCGGGGCCGGCCCCCGATCAGATCTGCGAGAAGAACGTCAGCGAGCCGATCGGCTTGTCGCCGTCGAACAGCGGCGTGGCCACGGCATCGATCGTGCGCACCTCGGTCGAGGTCTGGACGCGCAGCAGTCCCCGGGCCAGCCGCCCGGAGGAGTACGCGAGCCTGGGCGGGATCTTCTCCAGATCACTCTCGGGCAACGGCACCGGCGGGGACGTGAAGTCGACCAGCGGGATCACGCCCTCGGACAGGCGCCGGCCGACCGCCGACTCCTCGTCGGGGAATCCGAGCAACCGGGAGGCCGCCGGGGACACCGCCACGATCTCGAACACGCCGTCGAGCACCAGGCACGGCTCATCGGCCTCCGCCACGACCCGACCCCATCGGCTCAGTGAGCCTTCCGGATCGGGCGGGGCGTCCCGGTCCGGGCCGGCGAACGGTTCAGAGACGGAGAGTTCGACATGAGCCACGGCACCTCCTCAACGCTGCGCACCAACACGATAACCCTCGGTTCGGCCAAGCGCCGCCCGCACCCGCGGTCCACGGGTCATCGGTCCACAATGGACAATAGGGCACCGGTCAAGGGGTACCGCCCCACAGACGTTACCGCCCACTCTCCTTCTTGTCAGTCGCCGTCAACCCGGAGTACCACGTGTACGAGTCGACCTGCGCCTGCTGCCCCGGCCCCGCCCAGGTCACCGGGTGCCTGGCGATCGAGTACAGCTTGCTGACCGTGCTCGGCGCGATCCGCTGGCCGTACGCCCCGAGCAGGTAGTCCAACTCCCGGTACGAGGTGACCACACAGCCCTTCGGCAACCCGTGCACGTCGATGACCCCCGTGCCGGACAGCGCCACCACCGGGGTCACCGGGACGGTGCTGCCCGCGGTCCGGGACATGGCCTTGCCGGCCTGGTCGGCGAGCTTGCGCGCCTCGGGGATGTAGGTCAGGCGCCGGCCGTCGATCTGGACGACATCGCCGGCCAGCCGGACCCGGGTGCGACCGTGTTCCTTGACTGTGACCAAGAACACACCACCCGGCCCGATGGTCAGGAAGGTGTTCCTCGCCGGCAGCCCCAGCTCGGCGATGTCGATCACCTTCCACTGGATACCCAATCGGGACAACCTGGTCACCGCGCGCTCGCGGACCGCCTCCGCGCGCCGGGCCTCCCGCTCGTTACGACGGCGCCGCGCCCACTCCAACGGAGTCGGGCGCGGCGCTTCGAGCAGCGGGTTCTGGTTGGTGCGTTCGTTTGGTATCAAGCCAGGCGGGCGGCCGGTGTCGAGAAATCCGGTCATCGGAAAACCTCCGAAGGGCCTCGATGCAGTTGTCTTGCCAACTACGTTACGTGCTCGATCGGGTACTCAAACAGGTTGAGTCCACGGAGTGAGCGGGAGTGAGCGGGGATGAATCTGACATTCACGTTGCCGCGCTGGTCCTAGGCTGTCGCCGTGGTCCACTATGCGGACAGCGAGGTCGGCCGGTTGCGTACCGTCGTGCTCCATCGGCCGGGCCCGGAACTCATGCGACTCACCCCGCGCAACAGCGGCTCACTCCTGTTCGACGGTATCCCCTGGGTAGCCAGGGCGCAGGAGGAGCACGACATCTTCGCCGACCTGCTGCGCGAACGCGGCGTCGAGGTGCTCTACCTCGCCGACCTGCTCACCGAGGCGCTCGCCGTGCCGGAAGCCCGCCACGAGCTGACCAGCGGCGTGCTGGCGGACATCCGGCTCGGCGAAACGCTGCGGCGCGAGGTCGGCGAGTACCTCGGGTACCTGGATCCTGCCGGGCTGGCCCGCGTCCTTATCGGCGGGCTGGCACACGAGGAACTGCGTACCGGCTCCGGACTGGTCTACGCGATGCTGGATCCGCACGACTTCGTCATCGACCCGCTGCCCAACCTGCTGTTCACCCGCGACTCGTCGGTCTGGATCGGTGACCAGGCCGCGGTGACCAGCCTCGCCATGCCGGCCCGTCGCCGGGAGAGCACCCTGACCGGGGCCATCTACCGCTACCACCCGCGCTTCGCCGGCACCCGGCTGCTGTACAAGCCCGGCATGGAACACCTGGAGGGCGGGGACGTGCTGCTCCTCGGGCCCGGCGTGATCGCGGTCGGGGTCGGCGAACGCACCACCCCGGCCGGCGCCGAACGCCTCGCCAGGCGGGTCTTCGCCGCCGGGCTGGCGCACACCCTCCTCGCCGTACCCGTGCACCAGCAACGCGCCACGATGCACCTGGACACCGTGTGCACCATGGTCGACGTCGACGCGGTGGTGATGTACCCGAACCTGGCCGAGGACCTCGTCGCCTACCGGGTGGTGGCCGGCGACGATCCACGGGTCGACGGGCCGAGGCCGTTCCTGGTCGCCGCCGCCGAGGCGATGGGCATCGATCAGCTGAGGGTCATCGACACCGGGCTGGATCCCGTCACCGCCGAGCGGGAGCAGTGGGACGACGGCAACAACACCCTGGCCGTCGCGCCCCGGGTCTGCCTCGCCTACGAGCGGAACCTGGAGACCAACGCCCAGCTCGAACGGGCCGGGATCGAGGTGATCCGGATTCCGGCCTCGGAGCTGGTCTCCGGCCGGGGCGGCCCGAGGTGCATGTCGTGCCCGGTCAGCCGCGACCCGGTCGCCGCGGGCTGAGCCGGTGACCGGGTACGAGGTTGAGAGCGGGTAACGGGGGGGGCGGGCCGAGTCAGCGCAGGGTGATCTGACGGCCCAGGAGCCCCTGACGGGCCCGCCGCTGCTCCGGGGTGAGCGGGTCGGACGTGGCGACCGCCTCGGCGTACCGCTTCGTGAAGTCGCCCAGCGGAGCCTCCCACTCGCCGGCCTCCGGATCCCGGGGCAGATCCCAGACCGGTACGAGCAGGCCGTGCGCGCGGAACATGCCGGCGAACTTCGTACCCACACCGAGCAGCAGCGCGCCGTCCGCCGACAGCCGCGCCAGGGCGTCCATCGCGACGTCCTCGTCCTCCGCCAGCACCCAGCGCACGTGCGACTTCTCCGGCACCCGGCACCAGTAGGCGGCATGGGCGGCGGACAGCCGTACGGTCGGGTAGATGGAGGCGTTGGCCCGGTCGAGGGAGGCCGCCACGTTCGGGTCCTCGTCGGCGCCCTCATCCAGCCAGTACCCGAAGCCGTCGTGCATGGTGACGTCCAGCGGCCCGTCCTCCAGCACGTCCTGCAGGCGCGGCCCCTCGCCGGGCAGCGCCGGGATCGACACCTGGCCACCCGGCTCGGTCTCCAGCGCCCGTAGCAGTGCCACCGACAGGTCCCGGGACACGTCGCCGGACTGCACGTGCCGTTGGAGCCCGATGAGGACCCGGCCGTCCGGCTTGGTCATCGCCGGCAGAGCCATCGGCAGCACGGTGGACAGCGTGACGGGACGGTCGCCGTACTGCTCGGTCAGCGACGCGGACAGCTTCAGCGGCGCGGACGCGGCGGGGACGAGCTCGCGCAGCGCGATCCATTCCGGCTCATCTGCCAGGCCCTGGAACGGACGGGGGACGAAGACGTCACGCAGCTTCTGCCGCTTGGGCTCGCCAGGTTGCTGGGACGCGGTGCGGGAGGTCTTCCGACGCTTGCTCACGGGCGTTCAGCTTAGACACCCGTGGACGGCTCCGGTGCGCGGTGCGGAAAACTCAGCTCAGCCCAGACGCTCTGGCCGAGCCCGTCGCGCTCGACACCCCACCGGTCGGCGAGGGCATCGACAATGGTCAGACCACGGCCGTCCAGCGAATCCGGGCCGACGCTGCGTTGGCGCGGCTCCTCGGCGGCACCGCCGTCGGTCACCCGGACCTCCAGCAACTGGTGGCTGACGCCGGCCCGCACCCGCCAGGCCACCCGGATCACATCGCCGGGCAGCGGGCGTGCGTGCCGGATCGCGTTGCCGACCAGTTCGGCGACCACGGCGACGGCATCGGCCAGCAGCTCGGAGCTGATCGCGCCGGCGAGTTCGCCCGCGATCCGGTGCCGGGCCTGCCGGGCACCTCGGGCATGGTGCGGCACGACGACGCACCATGCGCGCTCCGCTACCGCCGTCACCACGCTTTAGCCTCCCCTGGCCCCTGGTCCGCACGTGGTAGCCGTACTTCTGCGACCGTACCGCCCAGTTCGCGTGGACGTAAGGACACCCATCCGTTTTGTCGCTCGACGAGCCGTCTGACGAGGTACAACCCGAGGCCCACGCCCCCGTACCGACGGTGATTACCCGACTCAGCCTGCCAGAATCTATCGAACGCACGCTCAACGTGTTCGGGAGACAGTCCGATGCCCCGGTCCGCGACCCGGAAGCCCACGGAGCGGCTTTCCGCCAGCGTAGACAGCTCGACGGGGCTGTCCGGGTCGGCGTACTTGACCGCGTTGGTGATCAGCTCGGACAGCACCGTGGCGACCGTGGCGCGCTCACCGAGCGCCTTCGGCAGGTAATCCGGCACCTCGACCCGGACATTTGTCCGAATCTCGACAGGCAGCTCGGAGACCGCCTCACGGAGTGCCTCTCCGAGGTCGAAGGGGAGGCCGGCGGCCGGGCCGCCCAGTGCGGACCCGTCCCCGACCGCCGAGAGGAGCCGCTCCACCAGGCGGGCCAACTCTCCCGAGCGCTGCCCGAGCCGCTGTGCCGCGTCCCGCCGGGCCTCCTCGGGCAGGTCGTCCCAGTGATCTGCCAGCGTGTCCGCGTACCCCTTGATCACCGTCACCGGCGTGCGCAGCTCGTGGCTGGTGACCGTGACGAACAGGTCGCGGGCCTGTTCCCGGCGGTGTGCCTGGGTGACGTCGCGCAACGTGACCAGCCGGTCCCCGGTACCCGGCAGGTCCGTCGCCAGTACCTGCAGCCACCGCCCGTCCGGCAGGCGGTGGTCGAGCACCTGCCCGTGGGTCGGCACGCGCACCGGAAGCGGGCGCCCCAGGGCGGTCGCCGCCGGCCGGCCCGTCACCGTGGCCGCCGCGTCGTTCCAGGACCGGACGGTGCCGTCCGCGTTGACGACCGCGATCGCGTCGGCCGGCATGGCGGTCGCCGGCTCGCCACCGTAGACCGGCAGTCCCTGACCGTCCATGTAGAGATGCCCGACCAACGCGGCGGCGAGGGACATCGCATTGCGTTGGGCAGCGGTGGCCGGGGCGGAGTCCGAGTAGTAGGTGTGCAGCGTGCCGACCACCCGGCGACTCAACTCGATCTTGGCGGCCAACATGCGGCCCACGCCGGCTTCCTTCATGTACTCGCGCAGTTCGGTGGACATCTCGTCGAGGCCGAGTTCGACGATGCGGTCCCCGGACATGAGCCGGACGATCATGGGCTGGGCCGGGTCGACGTGGCGGCCCAGCGCCCACACCGACACGCCGCTGGCCGCGATCACCCGGCCGCCCACGGAGCTGTACTCGACGAATCCGGTGCCCATCGCGCCCGCGGCGGCCTGGGTGAACTCCACCATCCGCTGCAACGCTGTCAGGCCCGGCGTCCCCGCGTTGACCATATCGGTGAGCGCGGTCAGCTCCGCGAAAAGCCCCTCCATGTCCGACGCCACGGTTGAAGTGTGCCTAATCAGGCCGCTCAGGGGAACCCATCGAAGCCCCCACCGTGCACCCCTGGTGCCCCCGTCTGGACCGGACGCTCCGGATCGTCATCGACCCAGCCGGTCCAGCACGAACCGTGGCCGGTCGGAGATGATCCCGTCGGCGCCCAGCGCCAGCACCAGGTCCACGTCGGCCGGTGTGTTCACGGTCCACACGTAGAGCCGGTTGCCCTGGTTGTGCAGCCGCTCGGCCAGTCGCGGATGGTTGCGCAGCAGCCGCACCCCGGGGCCGCCGATCCGGATCCCCGAGGGCAGCCGGCCGTCCCACAGCCAGGGCGGCAACAGGTCCATCAACAGCACCGTGGGCAGCTCAGGCGCCAGTTGCCGGACCCGGCGCAACGCACCGGGCGAGAACGACATGACCGTCACCTGTACCGGGCCCTGCCCCGGCCGTTCCAGCCCGTGGCGGCGCAGTACGGCGACCAACCGTTCCTCCACGGCGTGCCCGAACCGGGTCGGGTGCTTCGTCTCGATCAGCAGCCGGATCGGCCGGCCGGCGGCCTGCGTGACGTCGAGCAGCCGGTCCAGGGTGAGCACGCTGGCGAGCGCCTCACGCCCGCCGGAACGTTCCAGGATGAGGTCGTCGGCGCTGTCCGGCCACTGCGGGTGCCAGGACCCGAAATCCAACCGGTTCAACTCGGCCAGGGTGTGCTCGCTGACCACCCCCCGACCGTTGCTGGTGCGCTCCAGCCGGCGGTCGTGCAGGCAGACCAGGTGACCGTCCCGGGTCAGCCGAACGTCACACTCCAGCCCATCGGCACCCTCGTCGACGGCTCGCAGGTAGGCGCCCAAGGTGTGCTCGGGCAGGGCTTCGGATGAGCCCCGGTGCGCGAAGACCAGCCGGTCCTCTTGATCCACGGAGGAGCCGTGCCTACAAGATGACCGGGTCGCCGCCGTCCTCGCTGACCAGGGGACGAGCGGCCGCGGCCCAACCGAACATGCCGTCGGTGAGGTTGCGGACGTTGTCGTACCCCTGCGCCAGGAGGAACCGGACCACCTCGGCCGAACGGTGCCCGGACCGGCAGACGATCACCACGTCGCCCGCTGTCGGGACTTCGCCCAGCCGTTCGGGTAGCTGCATCATCGGCAGGTGTACCGCCGCCGGGGCGTGCCCGGCCCGCCACTCATCATCCTCACGTACGTCGATGAGGTAGGCGTCGTCGGGAAGCTGGGTGCAACTCACGTCAGGGATGCGCATCAGCGCAGCCTAAATCGCGTTCACCCAACTCGGGTTGGCCGCCACCCAATCTTCCAGTGTGTCCGAGGCAATCGCCTGGTAAAGCGAGGTGGCTTCATGGTCCGCGACGACGTAGCTGACCCCGCCGATGGTCTGCGGCTCCGACGGGAGCTTGATGCCGACCAGCGACGACGAATCGATGTTCTTGAGCCCGAAGACCAGGTTGGCCAGGGGTACCCCGTTGGTGTCGACGGTCAGCGCGCTACCCACCGAGCGGATCAGTTGGTCGAGCTTCAACGGGTTGCCGGTGATGCCCTGGCTCTCCGCCTCCTGGAAGATCGCCTTGAGGAACTGCTGCTGGTGGCGCTGGCGGTCGAAGTCGCCCTCCGGCAGCAGTTCGCGCTGCCGGACGTAGTCCAGCGCCTGCCACGGAAGCAGGTGCTGGCAGCCGACCTGGTAGGTGACATCGGTGTGGATGGACTTCGTCTTCTCGTCGATGCACATGTCCACGCCGCCGAGGAGGTTGACGGCCCGCTGGAAGCCGTCGAAGTTGATGATCGCCGCTCCGTCGAACTTGATATTGATCAGCTGGTTGAGCGTCTTGGAGAGCAGTTGGAAGCCGCCGACGCCACCGCCGCCGAAGTTGAAGGCCGCGTTGATCTTCTGGTGGCCACCCTTGAACCCGGTCGCCGGGTCGGCCGGGATCTGCACGCGCAGGTCCCGGGGGATCGAGATGAGGTACGCCCGGTCGAGGCTGGCCGGGATGTGTACCAGGATGATCGTGTCCGACCGCTGGCCGTTGCTGGGGTCGGTGTCCCGCGCATCCGAGCCGAGCAGCAGGAAGTTCAGCGGGCCGGTGATCGCCGGTCCGACGAACGGCGCCCCGAGGCCGCCGTCGTCGCTCGGCTGGACCCGGGCTCCCGGGTCGATCAGCACCGCCTTGTGCACGGACTTGTCGTACCTGCCGGCAAGGACGTGTAGCCCGACCACGGTACCGGCGGAGAGCAGGACAAGGAGGCTGCCGAACGCCACGAGCACCTTCGCCCACAGCGGGGTTCGCCGGCCCCGGACGAGGGGCGGCACCACGAGCGGGTCCGGGCTGGCCGCCGCGTCGCTGCCGCCTTCGACGTCGGGGAGGGGGTCGGGATCGGTTCCGGCTTCGGCTTCGGAGTCCACAGTGGACACAGGGTCGACGGTAGGCCCGGGATCCGTGGATCCGAGCTCCACAGTGGACCCCGGATCAGCGCCGGAATCCCCGGCCGGCTCGACGCTCGGCTCGACGGCGACGTCGCCGCTCGGCTCGTCACGATGCGGCTCGTCACGATGCGGCTCGTCACGATGCGACTCGCCGCCGGGCGACTCGCCGCCGGGCGACTCGTTGACGGGCGACTCGTTGACGGGCGACTCGTTGACGGGCGGGCCGCCCTGGCCCGACGCGTCCTCAATGGAGCGCCTCTGCGTCGGGATGCGCAAACCCGCGGCGGTGTCACCGGGTTCGAGATGGGTGGGATCCTCGGCGGGGACGGGTTCGGTCGCCTGAGCCGCGCCGCCTGGTGGCGGCCCGATGGGCACCCGTGGCTCGGCCGGCGGCGTGACGTCGGATCGACCGGTGGTGGACGTAGTGCCTCCCGGGAGCGCCGCGACCGAAACGTTCATCCAACTGTACGAACAGGTCTCACGAATCGCGACCCCGTACGTACCGGAGAAACCCGTTACCGCGCGTGCTCACGCCCGGCACTCCCGGACGACCCGCGGTCGCCCAAGAGTAGCCGGACGTTCTGGATGGCGATCAGCTCGTCGCGACCCAGTCCGGGTGGATCTGAACGAAGCTGCCGACCGAGTCGGTGACGACGGACTGCAGCAGTTGCATGCTGGTGTCGTCGAGCGTCTGGACGCTCTGCCCATTGATCATCTGGGTGCTGTACTGACCGTCGTTGGTCTTGATGGTGAGCAGGTCGTTCGCGCCGATGTTACGCATCGCGAAGATCCAGTCCTCGATGCTGACGCCGCCGCTGTCGACGGTCATCGCCTTGCCGACCGTGTCGAGAACCTTGCTCAGCTTGGACGGGTTGGTCAGCGTTCCGCTGCTCAGGATCTCCTTGAAGATCGCCTTGATGAACTGCTGCTGGTGGCGCTGGCGGCCGTAATCGCCGTCGCCGTTGGCCAGCAGGTCGCGCTGGCGCACGTAGTCCAGCGCCTGCCAGGCCGACAGGTGGTGCGTGCCCTGGGTGTACGTCTCGGGTGTCACGCCGGGGACCGCGCTGCCGACCGTACCGTCGGAGTTGATGTGGAACGGCTCTTCTTCCTTGCCGCTCTTGGTGAAACCGACGTGGATCGACTTCGTGGTCTCGTCGACGTACATGGTCACGCCGCCGAGTACCGAGACCACCTGCTGGAAGCCGGTGAAGTCCACGATCGCGCCGGCGTCGAACTTGATGCTCGACATGCCCGGCAGCGCCTGGATCGTCTTCTCCAGCAACTCGAACCCGTGCTGGCGCGCGGCGTCACCGGTCAGGCCCTGACCGCCGAACGCGAACGCCGCATTGATCTTGTCGCGACCACCGTTGTACTTGTCTTTCCCGTTGTCGTACGCGGGGATGTCCACGTACGTGTCCCGGGGAATCGAGATCATGTAGCCCTGATCGTGGGTGGCCGGGATGTGCAGAATGATGATGGAGTCCGAGCGGACCAGGTCGCTCGCGCTCTGGTCCGGCCGGGAGTCCACGCCGACCAGCAGGATGTTCTTCGCCCCGTTGACTGTCGCGTGGGTCCGGTCCGCGCCGGCCGAGCCGAGCAGGTTCTGCTGCGACACGCTCTTGGTCGCCTCGGCGAGCAGCGCCTTGGTGCCGAAGATGGCCACACCGCTGGTCAGCATCAGCAACGCGCCGAAGATCACCAGGAGCTTGGCCCAGAGCGGATCCCGGCGCTTGCGCCCACTGTTCTTGGAGGGTCCGGCTCCGCCGCGCTGACGCGGTGGGCCGCCACCCGCCCGCCCGTTGCGGCGCCGATCGCCGGCGGACCGGTCGTCGTCGGACGGTCCGCGGGCCGCGCTGGAGGCGTACTGCACTACCGGCTCCTGTCGCGAGAAATCTTCGAGAACAACATGCACTGTACGTATGGGTCAGGGCAGATGCGAGCCCGAGTTGGGTGCAAGTCATCGGGAAAGGTGCAGACCGGAACAAGCTCGGCACACCTTTTACCGGATACTACGGATGGTTAACGATCGACTACTGACCCGGCGTCGGTGACGCCGACGCGGTCGCCAGGTAGCTGGCCACCGTGTCCTTCGCGACCGCGTCGTACAGGGCGGAGGCCTTGTCGTGGTTGGAGAGCACCACGCTCTGCCCGTCCCGGGTGCCGAAGCCGCTGTACGGGCTCGTCATGAACGTCAGGTCGCTGCTGCGCAGGCTGTGGAACTGCCAGGCCATGTCGGCCAGCGAGAAGTCCTTGTCCACGGTCATCGACTTGGTGACCGCCTGAAGGAAGCCGTTGAGCTTGCTGGGGCTGGTCAACGTGCCCGTACTCGCCGCCTTGTCCATGATGTCCTTCAGGAACTCCTGCTGGTGCTTTTCCCGGGTGATGTCGCCATCCGGGAACTGGTACCGCTGCCGTACGTAGTCCAGTGCCTGCGCACCGTCGAAGTGGTCCAGGCCCTTCTTGAACACCCGGTACGGCGGGTGGATCGAGGTGATCGTCTGATCCACCTGCATGTCCACGCCGCCCAGCGCGTCGGTCACCTGCTGGAAGCCGCCGAAGTCGATCAGCGCCAGGTGGTCGACGTGTACGCCGGTGAAGCCCTCGACCGTCTCGATGACCAGCGGCAGGCCCCCGAACGCGAAAGCGGAGTTGATTTTGTTGTCGCCGTGGCCCGGGACATTGACGTAGGTGTCGCGCGGGATCGAGATCAGGTAGGCGTGCTTATGGTCCGCCTGCATGTGCATCAGGATGATCGTGTCCGTACGCGAGCCGGCGTCCGCCTTCTCGTCCGGATCGCGCGAGTCGCTGCCGAGCAGCAGGATGTTCATCGCGCCCTTGGCGAGCACGGGCGGCCGGCCACCGGTGATCTGCCCGAACGGGTCGGTCCGCGCGATCTGGGAGTCGAGGTGCCGGGAGTACAGGAACACCCCGAACCCGGAGAGCACCGCGACCAACGCCACCGCCGCCCCGACCACGAGGGCGATGCGGCCCCAGTGTGGCCGGCGCCGCCCCCGGTACTGCCGGCCCGGCGAGCCGCCCGGCCCCTGTGGGCCACCCGGGCCGCGTCCGCCACCGTTGCCGCCGCCCGGACCTCCACCGCCGGGCCCGGAGCCCACGCCGGAGTCGACGGGCCGGCGGGCCGGCGGGGTGGTCACGGAGCCGCGGGCAGCGGGTACACCGGCACGACCGCTGGCTCGGGCCTGCGAACCGGGCACGTTGGCCCGGCCGGAGGGAGTCGTCATGTCACCCAGGGTACGTAGGCCCTGCTAGTAGTCCTTGCCGCCACGACGGCGGCAGAACAAATCAGGGACTATCGGACCCGGTTGGCGAAGTACTCGATGGTCTGCCGCAGGCCTTCCTCGCTACCCACTCTGGGCTGGTAATCCAGCCGGGTACGGGCCAGCGTCAGGTCCGGCCGGCGCTTCTCCGGATCGTCGGCGCTCCGGGTGATATAGGTAACAGTCGACGTGGATTCAGCCAGCTTGATGATTGTCTCGGCGAGTTCCCGCATGGTCATTTCGTCCTCGGTGCCGCAGTTCACCGGGCCGGTCTCGGTCGAGTCGAGCAGCGCCAGGATGCCCCGCACCAGGTCATCGACGAAACAGATCGACCGGGTCTGGTCACCGGTGCCGGCCACCGTGATCGGCTCGCCGCGCAGCGCCTGGTTCACGAACGTCGGGATCGCCCGACCGTCGTCGGGGCGCATCCGGGGCCCGTACGTGTTGAAGATCCGGACGATCCCCACGTCCACCCCGCGGGACCGGTGGTACGCCATCGCGGCGGCCTCGGAGAACCGCTTGGACTCGTCGTAGACGCTGCGGATGCCGTTCGGGTTGACGTTGCCCCAGTAGGTCTCCGGCTGAGGGTGCACCAACGGGTCGCCGTAGGCCTCCGAGGTGGACGCCATGATGAACCGGGCCCCGTCGGCCTGGGCCCGCTCCAGCAGGAACAGGGTGGCCACCGAGCCGACCCTCAGGATCTCGACCGGCAACTGCTCGAAGTCGGTGGGGCTGGCCGGCGAGGCAAAGTGCATGATCGCGTCGAAACGCCGGGCCAGGGCCGGCTCGTGATCCGGAAGTCCATCGGTGATGTCCGCCTCGACCAGGGAAAACCGGGGATTCTCGGCGAGATGCGCGACATTCTCCTTGGCACCGGTGACGAAGTTGTCCAGGGCCACCACCTCGACGCCACGGGCGATCAGCGCGTCCACGAGATGGGAACCGACGAACCCGGCACCGCCCGTGATCAATACCCGCTGACCCTCGCCGTACCGCTGCACAACCGCCATACCGCTCAGGGTAGTTGATCGGCTGCCGATCGGCCCTCCCGACTCGGCGGGAGGGACGATCGGCAGCCAGGGGGCGCTATCGGGGCTGGCCGGCGCCGTCCGGGACCGGGCGGCGACAGGGGTGCTGGACTACACCGCGCCTGCTCCGGTGAGCGACCGGACTTCGAGCTCGGCGTACCGCTCCGGGTCCCGCTCCCGTGAGGTGCGGGCACCGATGTACGCCGCCAGGAAGCCGATCGGGATCGAGATCAGGCCCGGGTTGCTGAACGGGATCGGCGCGGTGGAGGTGCAGCTGAACAGCGCCGTGGCGTTGTTGACCTGGGTCGAACTCACCGGTACCCCGCAGTCCTGCGCCTGCGTCGCGGTCAGCTTGACCGCCGGCAGGTTGCTACTGGAACCGCCCCAGCAGATCGGGGACAGCAGCACGACCAGTACCGCGGAGATCAGCCCGCCGTAGATGCCCCAGACCGCTCCCCGAGTGTTGAACTTCTTCCAGAACAGCGAGAACAGGATCGCCGGGAGGTTCGCCGAGGCCGCGATGGCGAACGCGACCGCGACCAGGAACGCGACGTTGAGGCTGCGGGCGAAGACCGCCAGCACGATGGCCACCGCGCCGACCCCGAAGGCGGCGTAACGGGCCACGTTGACCTCTTCGCGTTCGCTGGTCTGACCGCGCCGCAACACGTTCGCGTACAGGTCGTGGGCCACGCTGGACGAGGACGCCAGGGTGAGCCCGGCGACCACGGCCAGGATCGTGGCGAACGCGACCGCGGCGATGATCGCCAGTAGCACCGCGCCTCCGGTGGAGCCGCCGAGGTACCGCTGGCCCAACACCTGAGCCAGTTGCGGCGCGGCGGTGTTGCCGCCCGGATCCTGAGCGGCGATCGCCTTACCGCCGACCAGGGCCGCGGCACCGAAACCGAGGGCCAGGGTCAGCAGGTAGAACACGCCGATGATGCCGATCGCCCAGAGGACGCTGCGCCGGGCGGCCTTCGCGTTGGGTACGGCGTAGAACCGGATCAGCACGTGTGGCAGGCCGGCGGTGCCGAGCACCAGAGCCGCACCCAGCGACAGCAGGTCCAGCTTGCTGACCAGGGTCGCCCCGGAGTTGCCCGCGATGTCCTTGCCGTACTTGAGCCCCGGCTCCAGGAACTCGGCGCCCTTGCCCGACTTCGTGGCGGCGTCGCCGAGCAGCGACGAGAGGTTGAACCGGAACGCGATGGCGACCAGCAGCGCCATCAGGATCGCGCCCAGCATCAACAGGACCGCCTTGACGATCTGCACGTACGTGGTGCCCTTCATGCCGCCGATGACCACATAGGCGACCATCAACAACCCGATCAGCACGATCGTGAGGATCTTCGCGGTCGTGGGGGTCATGCCCAGGAAGGTCTGCCCCTCCTTGATGCCCAGCAGCAGCGCCACGAGCGAGCCGGCACCGACCATCTGGGCCAGCAGATAGAAGATCGACACGACGATCGTGGAGATCGAGGCGGCGGTACGCACCGGGGTCTGGCGCATCCGGTACGCCAGCACGTCGGCCATCGTGTACCGGCCGGAGTTGCGCATCAACTCCGCGACCAGCAACAGGGCCACCAGCCAGGCGACCAGGAAGCCGATGGAGTACAGGAAACCGTCGTAGCCGGACAGCGCGATGATTCCGGCGATGCCCAGGAAGCTGGCCGCCGACATGTAGTCGCCGCCGATGGCCATGCCGTTCTGGAAGCCGCTGAACGACCGGCCGCCGGCGTAGAAATCGTTGGCGTTGCGGGTCTGCCGGTTGGCCCAGATGGTGATGCCGAGCGTGACGAGCACCAGCAGCAGGAACAGGACGATGGTGAGAGTACGGGCGGTGCTGCTCACTACCGCTCACCTCCTTCGATCTCGTCGCGCAGCCGCTGGGAGGCCGGGTCGAGCCGCCGCCCCGCATAGCGGGCGTAGAGCCACGCGATCACGAACGTCGAGACGAACTGGAGCAGCCCGAACACGAGGGCGATGTTGATGTGCCCGACCACCTTGGTGCCCATGAAGCCACGGGCGTAGGCGGAGAGCACCACGTACAGCCCGTACCAGATCAGGAACGCGACCGTGGTCGGGAACACGAAGCCACGGAACGCCTTGCGCAGCGCACCGAAGTCGTCAGAATCTTGCACAGCGCGGTATCGACCTTCGTCCGGCGGTGCCGGGGGGGCCGGAGTCTCGGTAGCCATGGCGGGACCGTATGGGCTACCACCCAGTTACCGACGGTGCCGGTCGACGGCTGCGCCGAGCGGCTCCGGCAATGCGCCGAACGATGTGGCGCCGCCGCTCAACGCAGTTGCCGGTACCGGCCCCGGTAGTGCAGGAGCGGGTCGGCGTCCGGCCCGATCTCGACGTGCTCGATGGTGGCCTCGACCAGCAGCCCCCACCCGTACGGGCGGCTGCCCGCCAGCCGGCAACCGGCCCAGGTGTCGAGGCCGGCCAGGACCGGCCCGTAATCGGTGTCACGCCACCGCTCCGACCGGAACGGGCCGCCCGGCGCCGGCATCAGGCCGGCGAACCGGTCGGCGAGCTGCCGGTCCGAGCCCCGTAACGGGGCCACCGCGAAGCGCCCCTCCCGCTCGATCGCGGTCCACAACTGCGACTCGTCGTCGATCAGGCCCAGCACCAGCCCGGGATCGCCGTCCCCGACCAGGGCGGAGGACACGGTCAGCCCGGCCGGGCCGGGCGCGGTCCACAGGGTCACCGGGGAGGCCAGCCGGCCACGGAGCCGCCGTACCGGCGAGCGCTCCTCCTCCGGGGACGCGAACGGGTCCGACGAGTGGATCGTCATGCAGGCGGGAGGTTTCCGGAGATCATGCCTGCAGGGTAACTTCGCCGAGCAGATCCGGGCCGCGCCGCTCCAGTTCGTCGCCGACGAGCCGCGTGGTGACCAGCACCGCGACGAGCCCCCAGGCCAGCCCGGCCGGCAGCACCAGCCAGGCCAGCGCGCCCGGCAGGGCCAGGGCGGCGATCAGCACCGGCGAGGCGGACACCACCGCGGCGACCATGCCGATGAACGCGAGCAGACCCTTGGCGCTCGCCGAGCCGCCGGCCGAGGCGAACGCGTTGCGGCTGTCGGGTACCGGGTAGGCGACGAGTACCGACAGCACCGACGCGACGGCCATCGAGGAGCCGTACATCGCGGCCGCGGTCCCGAGGGTCGGTACCAGTTGGCCGCGCTCCTCGCCGAACACCGCGACGGCCACCACGATCACCAGCAGCACCGGCGCCATGATGACGGACAGCGCCGCGGCCCGGGCCCGCAACTCTGTGCGGCCCGGCACGGAGGCCAGCAGGTGCGCGGCGTACGCGGTCCCGTCGAAGCCGAACTGGTTGGCCAGGATCGCCGCGCCGGCCACCGAGGTGAACGCCACCGCGAGCGGCAGGGGTACGCCCGAGGAGTGCCCCGGGGCCAGCCGCAGGGCGACCGGTACCACGGCGCCGCCCACGATGATCGAAATGAGACTGGAGCGCCGGCGCGGGTCCCGCGACCAGTAGCGCAGCTCCCGGGCCACGATCGCGGCGAACTGTCCCGGCCGGGCCGGCCGCAGCACGGCGGGTAGCAGTGCGCGCACCACGCCGCCGCGCACCGGCCGGCCGCCGCCCGGCCCGTCGGACACGCCGATCATGGCGGACTCCAGGGTCATCGCCCACCACCAGCCCAGCAGCGCGACCGTACCCGCGACGATCCCCAGCCGTACCGCCGCCAGCAGCGGCCGCCCGTCGGCCAGGTCGTACGGCGCGACGAACCCCGCCGACAGCGGAGTCCAGCCGAGTACCCGGGCCACCCGGAGCACCGGCGCCAGGCTGGCGTGCCCGAGCGTCGAGGAGATCACCAGTTGCAGCGGGCCGATCGAGGCGGCCACCAGCGCGATCACCACCCCGGCCAGGTCGCGTACCCGCCGGGACCGCAACAGCGCGGCGAACCCGCTGGTCACGGCGCGGCTGAGCACGATGCACAGCAACAGGTTCAGGGCGCCGCCGAGTACGGCGACGGCGACGCCGGCCGGGCCGGCCCGCAGCCCGCCCGCGACCGCCACGCCGAGCATCGCCAGCGCGGTCGCCAGCCCGGGGATGCCGACCACGGCACCGGCCAGCATGCCGGTGGCCAGGGTGCGCCGGGGCAGTGGGAGCAGGGCGAACCTGGCCGGGTCCAGCGTCTCGTCCACCCCGAAGAACAGCAGCGGAAGCAGCAGCCAGCCGAGCACCAGCGCGGCACCGCCGAACGAGGCCATCGCGTACCCGATGTCGCGGCCGACCGCGCCGCTGCTCAGGAACAGCAGGAATCCGGTGGCCGCGAGCCAGAGGCCGACGGCCAGGCCCACCGCGAACGTGACGACCCGGCGCCGTTTCCCGCGCAGCCCGTGACCGAGCATGCGCAGCTTGAGCCGCACGAAGACGGTGATCCGGACCGGCCGGAGCGGCATCACAGCCACGTCAACTCCTCGCCGGTGGCGACCCGCCCGCCCACCACCTCGACGAAGACGTCCTCCAGATCCCTACCGGCGCGGACCTCGTTGAGCGTGCCCACCGCCTTGATCCGTCCACCGGCGAGGATCGCCACGTGGGTGCAGATCTTCTCCACCACCTCCATGACATGGCTGGAGAAGACGACCGTGCCGCCACCCTCGGCGTACCGGTGCAGAATGTCGCGGATCAGGCTGCCCGCCACCGGATCGACCGATTCGAATGGCTCGTCGAGTACGAGCAGGCGCGGGGCGTGCAACAGCGCGCAGGCCAGCCCGATCTTCTTCTTCATCCCGGCGGAGTAGTCCACGACCAGCGTCCGGCCGGCGTCGGCGAGGCCGAGCACGTCGAGCAGTTCCCTGGCCCGCGCCTCGATCAGATCCGGCGGCATGCCGCGCAGCAGCCCCTGGTAGGCCAGCAGTTCGGGCCCGGAGAGCCGGTCGAACATCCGGACCGAGTCGGGCAGCACGCCGAGGCGGCGCTTGGCCTCGACCGGGTCGGCCCATACGTCGTGCCCGAGCACGTAGGCCCTGCCCAGGGTCGGACGCAGCAGCCCGACGGCCATCGACAGGCACGTGGTCTTGCCGGCACCGTTGGGGCCGAGCAGCCCGTAGAAGGAGCCGGTGGGTACGTCGAGGTCGACTCCGCCTACCGCCAGCTTGGCGTCGAACCTCTTGACCAGCCCCCGCAACGCGAGGGCAGGCTGGGTACCGTCGAGCACGAGGTTGACGCTACCGGCTTCCGCCGCCCCAGGGGTTCCGCCTGGTTAAGCGGATTCCGGGGTGCCCGGGGCCGCAGAGCCGCAGCGGGTCGGGATCTGAGAGCCGGAGCGGCCCGGGGCCTCAGAGCCGCGGTGGGTCGGGGGCATGCAGGCGCAGCGGGTCGGGGCCTCAGAGCCGGAGCGGGTCGGGGGCGTGCAGGCGCAGCATGGTCAGGCCGACGTTCGCCGGTACCCGGCGCCGGGTCGCCAGCGACACCGAGATCATCACCAGGAACGCCAGCGGGACCGTCCACGCCGCCGGTTGGCCGATCAGCGCCGCCGGCCAGCCCGACAGCGCAGGCCCGACGACCGTGGTGATCACGGCCGCGAGCGCCGTCCCACCGCCCACCGTGACACCGGCCGCCGCCCCGATCGCGGTCAGCCCCCGCCACCAGATGCCCAGCACGAGCAGCGGGCAGAAGCTCGACGCGGCCACCGCGAAGGCCAACCCGACGACCTGCGACACGTCCATCCCGCCCGCGCGCAGAGCCAGGGCCAGCGGCACCAGGCCGGCCAGCACGGTGGAGATCCGGAAGTCGCGGACCGAACCCCGGCCGATCAGGTCCGTCGACAGCACCCCGGCCACGCTGGTCAGCAGCCCCGACGACGTGGACAGGAAGGCCGCGAACGCGCCGGCCGCGACGAGCGCGCCGAGCAGTTGCCCGGTCAGTCCGGGCAGCGCGGCGCCGGGCAGCACCAGCACCACGGCATCGGTGTCGCCGGTCATCAGCAGTTGCGGGGTGTAGATCCGGCCGAGCACGCCGTACAGGGTCGGCAGCAGGTAGAACAGGCCGACCAGGCCGAGAACCACCAGGGTCGTGCGCCGGGCCGCCGCGCCGTCCCGGTTGGTGTAGAAGCGGACCAGCACGTGCGGCAGCCCCATCGTCCCCAGGAAGGTCGCCAGGATCAGGGAGTAGGCGCCGAACAGGCCGCGGTCCCGGCGCTCGCCGCCCTCGGTCGAGCCGGACAGCAGCCAGTCCGCCCCGGAGCTCACGTCGCCGCCGCGTACCTGCGGAATCGCCGTACCGGCCGGGAAGTCCACCGACGTGTGGGCCGGCACGTCGACCGTGGACCCGTCGGGCCGCACCAGGGTCGCGGAATGGTCGAACACCACGGTGGTCGAGTGGGCGAAGGTCGCGCCGGCCGGCGGCGCCAGCGCGGGCCGGCCGTCCGCCTGCCAGTGCAGGACCAGGAAGATGATCGGCACGGCCAGCGCGGTCAGCTTGAGCCAGTACTGGAACGCCTGCACAAAGGTGATCGAACGCATCCCGCCGAGCGCCACGTTCGCGATCACCACGATCCCCACGAGCAGGACCCCGACCTGGTACCGGCCGCCGCTGACCGTCTGCATGGTCAGCCCGGCACCTTGCAACTGCGGTACCAGGTACAGCCAGCCAATCATGATCACGAATATCGTCGCCAGCTTGCGCAGCCGGGTGGAGCGCAGCCGCAACTCGCAGAAGTCCGGCAGGGTGAACGCCCGGGACCGGCGCAGCGGGGCGGCCACGAACAGCAGCAGCGCGAGGTACCCGGCGGCGAACCCGACCGGGTACCACAGCACGTCCACGCCCTGCTTGAGAACCAGGCCGGCGACGCCGAGGAAGCTGGCCGCCGACAGGTACTCCCCGCTGATCGCGGCGGCGTTCCAGGCGGGGCTGATCTCCCGCGACGCGACCAGGAAGTCCGAGGTGGTCCGGGCCACCCGCAGGCCGTACGCGCCGATGACCACGGTCGCGACCGTGACCACGACGATGGCCGGGATGGCGTACCCGTTCAGTGTTTCTCCACCAGATCGGTGAAGTCCCGCTCGGTGCGCTCGACCAGATGAACGTAGGCCCAGCCGACGCCGAACAGGAACGGGTACGCGGCGACGCCGAGCAGCAGCCACGGCAACACCACGCCGAACGGGCGGGTACCGGCGACCGCCGGCGCGATCGCGAACAGCAGGGGCAGGGTACCCAGGCCGACCGCGACCACCGCGGCACACCGCAGCGCGAGCGCCAGTTGAGTGCGCACCAGGCCCTTGACGAGCGCCTCGCCGATGCCGGTCTGCTCCTCGAGCTCGGTCCGGGTGTGGTCGCCGCCGCCCCGGGGCGCGGCGGCGTCGGCCAGAACGACGCGGACTCGCTTGAGCGGTTCGGGAGGCATGGACCGCAGTGTGTCGCCATACCGGCAGGTGCGCAACGGCCGCCGGCCGGTTGCCCGGTCGGGGTCAGCGAGCCGGGAGCGCCACCCGGATGCGGCAGCCCGACCTCGGCGCGTCGACCACCGCGATGTCGCCGCCGTGCAGCTCGACGGCCCAGCGGGCGATCGCCAGCCCCAGACCCGTGCCCGCCTGGCCGCCGGTGCGCTCGCCGCGGGTGAACCGTTCGAAGACCCCGGCCCGCTGCTCCGGCGGGATCCCCGGGCCCTCGTCGGTCACCTCGATGATGAACCGGTCGGCCTCCCGCCGGGCCACGGCGGTGACGATGCCGCCGTCGGGGCTGTGCCGTGCCGCGTTGTCCAGCAGGTTCGCCAGTACCTGGTGCAGCCGGGCCGGGTCGGCGACCGCGACCAGCGGCAGGTCCGACGCCTCGAAGCTCACCGCGCGGCCGGCCGCCACCGCGGCCACCTCGGCCGCGCGTACCGCCTCCTGAAGGAACTCCGTCACATCGAACTGGGCCAGATCCAGCGGCACGGCGCCGGCCTCGATCCGGGACAGGTCGAGCAGTTCGGCGACGAGCCGGCCGAGCCGCTCGGTCTGGGCCAGCGCGGTACGCAGCGCCTGCGGGTCGGAGACGCCGTCGACCACGTTCTCCAGCACTGCCTGGAGAGCCGAGATGGGGGTACGCAGCTCGTGCGACACGTTCGCGATCAGCTCACGGCGCTGCCGGTCGGCCGCCGCCAGGTCGGCGGTCATCTGGTTGAACGCCGCCGCGAGCTGCCCGACCTCGTCCCGCGACGTCGCCCGTACCCGCCGGGTGTAGTCGCCCCGCGCCATCGCCCGTACCGCCGTGGTCATGTCCCGCAGCGGCCGCGTCATCCCGTGCGCCAGCGTCTGCGAGGTGAGCAGCGCGACTCCGATCGCGGTCAGCGAGGCCGCGAGCGGCAACGAGCCGACGACGCCCCCGAACACGATGAGGCCGGCCGCCCCGCTGGCCAGCACGACGATCCCGAGCTTGAGCTTGATGTACCGGACGAAGTCCAGCGGCCGGGGCATCAGCTCGACCAGCCGGACCATGGCCGCACGGACCCGTCCGGTGCCGTCCACGCCGAGCTGACCGGCCGTCATACCGGCCTCCCCTCAGGCAGACGTGGGGAGTGTTCACCCTGCGCTCCCCCGGCCAAGCGCGGGGAGTGCTCGCCTCCGCCATAGCCCGACTCCGCTCCCCCGGGCAGACACGGGGAGTGCGCGACCTCCAGGGAGTAGCCGACGCCGTGCACGGTGCGGATCACGTCGGCACCCAGCTTGCGCCGCAGTGCCTTGACGTGACTGTCCACCGTGCGCGTCCCCGATGCGTCGGCCCAGCCCCATACCTCGGCCAGCAACCGTTCCCGGGGCAGGACGGTGCGCGGCCAGCCGGCCAGGTGCAGCAGCAGGTCGAACTCGGTCGGCGTGAGGTGGACCTCGACGCCGGCCCGGCGGACCCGCCGCTCGGCCTGATTGATCTCCAGGTCGCCCAGTGCGATCGGTGCCTGGCCGCCGCCGGTCGCCGCCCGCTCCATCCGGCGCAGCAGCGCGTGTACCCGGGCCGCCAGCTCGCGCAGCGAGAACGGCTTGGTGAGGTAGTCGTCGGCACCCACGGCGAGCCCGACGAGCAGGTCGGTCTCATCGTCCCGCGCGGTCAGCATGATCACCGGCACCGGGCGCTCGGCCTGGATCCGCCGGCACACCTCCAGCCCGTCGAAGCCGGGCAGCATGATGTCGAGGATGACCAGGTCGGGCGGCACCCGGCGGGCGGCCGCGACCGCGTCGGGCCCGCTGGCGGCGAGGTCCACGAGGAACCCCTCGGCCCGCATACGCGCGGCGACCGCGTCGGCGATGGTCGGCTCGTCTTCGACGATCAGGATCCGGCGAGTACCCATGTGCACGAGCGTAGGAGCCGGGCGTGGACGGGTCGCGTGCGCGTTGTGAAGGACCCGTGCAGGCGTTCGGTGCTGGCCGCCGTCAAGCCCGGAAACTGGTCCTGTGGATGACTAAACTGGCCTGTGGATAACCGACCACGGTCTTTGCGATCCCGACAAGATGAGCGGCATGACAGTGACCGATCCGCTCATGCATCGCGAGGCCGGCAAGCCGTGGACGATTGACGATCTCGCGGACCTGCCCGAAGGCAACCGGTACGAGCTCCTCGACGGGAGTCTGCTGGTGAGCCCTACCCCTGACAACTTCCACTGCCGCGTCAGCCAGGATCTGACCGACATCCTCAAACGCGACGCCCCCAAGGATCTCTACGTCGCCGGCTCGGGCTTCGGCGTCAACGTGCGCGACGGCATCACCTATTACGTTCCCGACCTGATCGTCTTGCGCCGTTCCGCGTTGGGCGTCCGCAGGAATGCGCTCGAACCCACCGACGCGATGCTCGTCGTCGAGGTGCTCTCACCGAGCAACTCCGGGCGCGACCTCGTGATGAAGCGGTACGACTACGCTGCCGCGCGCATCCCGCAGTACTGGATCGTCGACCAGGACGGGCAGACGATCACGGTGCTGGAGCTGGACGCCTCCGGCCGGCACTACGAGGAGTCGGCCGTCGTCAAGCCAGGCGACCGGCTGAGGACCGACCAACCGTTCCCGGTCGACTTCGATCCGACCGAGATCTTCTGACCGCGTCAGCGGTTCCAGCTCTGCTTGGCGGCGCGAACCAGACGGTCCTTGAGATCACGGGTGTGCCGGCGGGCCACCGGTAGCTCCTGACCGTCGATCGCGACGACGTACGCCCCCGAGATCAGGCGCAGCTCCGAGATCAGGCGCAGTTGCACGAGGTACGAGCGGTGGATCCGGACGAACCCCGCGTCGGCCCACCGCTCCGCCAGGGTGGCCAGCGACACCCGTACCAGGTGCGACGCCTCCGCCGTGTGCAGCCGCGCATAGTCGCCCTGCGCTTCCACCCACCGTACCGACGAACGGGGCAGCAACTTGGTGACGCCGGCCAGTTCCACGGGGATCGTCGGATCGTCGGCGCGTTCCCGGCGACCGGCAACGGCCGGATGGGCGGGCACCAGGCGAGCTCCCGCCACCCGGCGCAACGACTCGGCCAACCGTTCGGTCTGCACCGGCTTACGGATGTAGTCGGCGACCGCCAGCTCAAACGCCTCGACGGCACGGTCGTCGTACGCGGTGACGAACACGATGGCGGGCGGCTTGGCGAACCGGCCGAGGATGCGGGCCAACTCCATCCCGTCAAGTCCCGGCATCCTGATGTCCAGGAACACCGCGTCCACCTCAGCGTCGCGCAGCACCCGCAACGCCTCGGTCGCGTCGGGCGCGGTGTGTACGGTGGCCACTCGCGCGTCGGCACGCAGCAGGTATGCCAGCTCGTCGAGGGCCGGGGGCTCATCGTCGACGGCCAGCACCCGCAGCCCGCTCATGACCGGCCCGCCCGTACGCCCGGATGGAACTTCGGCACCCGCATGCTCACCTTGGTGCCCGCACCCGGTGCGGTCTCCACCACCAGGCCGAACTCGTCCCCGAACGCGGCGCGAAGCCGATCGTCTACATTGGACAGCCCGACGTGCTGTCCGGCGTCGCTCGACTCGTCGCCACCCGCCGGACCGCGGCCGCCGACCTGACCGGCATCGCCCGACCCGTCCCCAGTCGACCCGTCGCCGCCTCCGGCCGGGCCACGGCTCGCCAGCTGGCCGGCGACGGAACCTCCGTCGGCGTCCTGGCTGCCGGTGAGCACCGACGGTTCCATCCCCACTCCGTCATCCTCGACCGTGATGTGGCATTCCGCACCCGCGTCCCGGGCGACGATGCTGACCGTACCCATTCCCGGCTTCCTGGACAGCCCATGCCGCACGGCGTTTTCGACCAGAGGCTGGAGACACAGGAACGGAAGCCCGACGGGCAGCACTTCCGGCGCGATCTGCAGTCGCACCTGTAGCCGCTCACCGAACCGGGCCCGCTCGATGGTCAGGTACCGGTCGATCGAGCGCAACTCCTCGGCAAGCGTCGTGAACTCGCCGTGCGCCCGGAAGCTGTACCGGGTGAACTCGGCGAACTCGAGGATCAGCTCGCGGGCGCGCTCGGGGTCGGTGCGCACGAACGACGCGATGGCGGTCAGCGCGTTGTAGATGAAGTGCGGGCTGATCTGTGCCCGCAGCGCCCGCACCTCGGCCCGGGCGAGCCGGGCGCGCGAGGTGTCCAACTCGGCGAGGGCAAGCTGGGCGGCGACCCACCGACCGGTCTCCCGGGTCGCCTGCACGAACCCGGGCGCGGGCAGACCGTCGGAGAGTGCGACCAGGGCGCCGACCCGCAGCGGTACCACGACTGCTCCCCGGATCGGGCAGTCCATCAGATCGCAGGGCAGGTCCCGGGTGATCAGTACCGCGGACCGCCCGGTACCCACGGCTCTCGCGGCCGCCACGAGCAACTGCTCCCGGTGGTGCTCCCCGGTACCGTCGAACGCCAGCACCCGGCTCGTGTCGGTGACCGCGAGGCCCGCCGCGCCGATCAACGCCCGCAGATGCCGGACCGCCTTGCCGGCGCTGGCCGGGGACAGCCCGGCGCGCAGCGGCTCGGCGGCCAGCCCCACGGTGTGCAGGACGTCGTAGGTGGCCCGCTGGGTGGCGGTGGCGATCCCGCGCCGGGCGCGCAGCCTGGCGACCCCGTACACGGTCGCGCCGAGCGCGGCGAGCAGCGCGAGTACGGCGAGCGCGGCAGAGAGGTTCGCCCTCACGGCGGACAATCCTTTCGGCCAGGTCGCCGGATGTCCAGACAGGAACCTGCCGGTTTGCTGCAATAAGGCGAGTGGACGGGCACAGCGGGGACGAATCACGTCGGGCGCGGGAGCGCGAGGCGGACGCCCGCGAGGCCTGGGAGGCCACTCGGCGTGCCCGATTCGCCGAGATAGGCCAACCGCCGGATGACGGCGAGAAACCCGACGGCGCCAGCGCCGGCGACCCGGATGGAGCCGCTGGCCCAGGCGGGGCCGACAGGCAGGATGCGACCGGCGATCGGCCCGGAGCCGGCGACCCGGGTGGGGCCGCCGGACGGGGCGGGGTTGGCAATCTGGATGGAGCCGGCGGCGGTGGGCCTGCCGACCGGGACAGGGGCGGCGGACGGGACCGGACCGGTGGCCAGGACGGTGGCGGGGGCCGGGGCGGCCCTCTCGGTCGGGGTGAGACCGCCGACCGCGGCGAGACCGGCTGGCCCTTCGGGAGGCCCCGTCTGGGCGCGGCGGGACGGGGTGAGGCGGACCGGCGCACGAAGTGGGACAAATGGGATTCGGATGAGCCCACGGCGGGGATCCATCCGGTCGAGTGGCAGGAGTTGGCCGGCCAGGAAGGCGCAGGCCCGGCCGGTACCCTCCGGGACGGCCCCGACGAGCCACCGTCGGACGACCGGCCACAGGCGGACGAGCGGGCAGAGGACCGGCAACAGGCAGGCCGGACGCAGGCAGACAACCGGGCACGGGTAGGCGGGCCACGGGCAGACGACCGGCCACGGACAGACGGGCCACGGACAGACGGGCCGGATGGGTCGGACGGATCAGGCCAGCCGGACCGCCGCGAGTCAGGCTCCGGCGAATCGGCCTCTGCGGAGCCGGGCTCCGGCGCGGCTGACCTCGCTCCCTGGGACAGCGACGACGCGGATCCCGACCACCCCTTCAACTGGCTCACGGCGGCAGACCCGGCGGACCAGGGCAAGCCAGACCTTGGCAGACCAGACCCCGGCCAGACGGACTCCGGCCAGACGGACCCCGGCCCGACAGACCCGGGGCGGGAAGGCCAAGGCCAGACGGGCCCGGGACAGGAAGGCCGAGACCGGCCGGGCCCCGGGCAGGCGGATCCGGAGGAAGCAGGCCCAGGTCGACAGGACCCAGAGCGGGAAGGCCCAGGGCGGGAGAACTCCGACCAGGCGGACCGCCGTTGGTGGGGCGCGGGTGGCCTCGGCCGGTCGGACGAGGACCGGTCGCATGAGGGCCGGTCGCACGAGGGCCGGCGGGGCGGGGGCGACCAGGGCCGGTGGGGCGGCGGCGATCCGGACCGCGCGGACGACGGACCGCCCCGCCGCTCCGACGACCGGACCCGCGCCGACGAGGGCGCCGAGCCCCCGCTACCCACCGAACCGCACGGAACCGGACAGCTTGACCCCTGCCCCACCGGCGAGGTGGACCCCGCCGACCAGGCGGTGTGGGCGGACGAGCCGGTCCGCGCCGCGGCGACGCAGACGAGAGCGCGGGCGCGGGCCGGTACCGCCGTCGGCGCGGACCCCGCCGCCCGTACGGGCACCCGGACCGAGCCCGCGGAGAGCGGCCAGCCGGGTGGCGGGCGACCCCGGCGGCGTCCCGGGAGCGGCCAGCAGAGCAGGCGGCAGCCGGGCCAGGGGCGACCGGGCCGCAGGCAGGTGGTGGGCGGCCGGCGCGCGCCCACGGCGGCCAGGCGCAGATGGCGGCGCATCCGCTCCGACGTCCTGGCGGTCGGCATCTACCTCATCGGCGCCATCTACGTGCTGGAACGGCTCCTGCCCGACCCGAGCGGCCGAGTCCAGACCAACGTCCCCGATCAGACGTTCTTCCAATGGATGCTCGCCTACGGGGGCGGCCGGGTCGTGGCGCACCGCGACGACCCGCTGTTCACCACCCGGCTGGGAGACCCCATCGGGGTGAACATGATGGCCAACACCTCGGTGCTGGGCATCAGCCTGCCCCTGGCGCCGGTGACCCTGCTCTTCGGGGCCGCCGTCAGTTACGTGGTGTTCTCCGTACTGGCGCTCGCCGGTACCGCTGCCGCCTGGTACTACGTGCTCTCCCGGCACGTGGTGAGATCACGGCTGGCGGCCGCCGTCGGGGGCGGCCTGGCCGGCTTCGCTCCGGCGATGATCTCCCACTCGTACGGGCATCCGAACATCGTGGCGCAATTCCTGGTGCCGTTCATCGTCTGGCGCGCCATCCTGCTGCGGGTACGGGGCCGGTCCGTGCGCAACGGGATCGCCCTGGGGCTGCTGGTCACCTGGCAGGCGTTCATCAACGAAGAGGTCCTGCTGATCACCGCGATCGGCCTCATCGTGTTCGTGCTGAGCTACGCCGCCATGCGACCGTCGGTGGTACCCAGGGACGCGTTGCCGTTCCTGCGCGGGCTGCTGGTGGCCGTCGTGGTCGCGGGTGTACTCCTGGCGTACCCGCTGTACATGGAGTTCCGCGGCCCGCAGCACGGCACCGGGGCGAACACGGCCGGACCCATCCCGTACCCGGCGGACGTGCTCTCGTTCCCCGCCTTCTCCAGCAGTTCGCTGGCCGGCACCCCCACGGTCATCGGCCGGCTGGCACAGAACATCTCCGAGCAGAACGCCTTCTTCGGCTGGCCGCTGCTCGTCCTGCTCGGCGTGATGACGTGGTTGATGCGGCGCAGCCGGGTCTACCTGTCCGGATGTGTGGTGGCACTGGTCCTGACCGCGCTGTCGCTGGGCTCTCACATCACCGTGGGAGGCCGGGACACGGGGGTGTCCGGACCCTGGAGCCTGGTCGCGCACGCCCCACTGTTCCGGCAGGTGGTGCCGACGCGGGTGGCGGTGGACATCGCGCCGGTGCTCGCCATCCTGCTCGCGCTGGCGTGCGACCGGGTCGCGGCAGTCAACGCGCGGGATCCGTTCGGGCCGGGGAACCTGGTCTGGCACGGAGCGCTCATCGCGGTCCTGGTGCCGCTGGTACCGGTGCCGTTGCAGACCAGTGAACTGCCGCCGGTACCGCCGTTCATCACGCAGGGCGTCTGGCACGAGTACGTGGACGACCACCACTCGCTGGTCGGGATCCCGTCGGCGGCCATCGGTCGGCTGGAACCGATGCGCTGGTCGTTGATCACGAACGTCGACTTCGCCATCCCGGGCGGGTACTACCTCGCCCCGAACGGCGCCTTCGGCAGCCCGCCACGGGCGACCTCAACGCTGCTGAACACCGTCGCCGGGAACGGCCGGGTCCCGGAGGTCGGGGCCCGGGACCAGGCGAACGCACTGACCGATCTGCGCTACTGGCGGGCGTCGGTCGTGGTCGTGGTGCCCGGTTTCCACACCGACGCGGTGAACGAGACGGGCAGCGAGCTGTTCGGCTTCCGTCCCCGGTACGTGGACGGAGTGTGGTTGTGGGACGTCCGGCAGTTGCTGGCTCAGTAGGCGCCCTTGCTGCCGAGTACGACGCCGATGGTGCGCCACATGATGGTGAGGTCGAACGTGAGCGACCAGTTGTCCACGTAGTACAGGTCGAGCCGCACCGCGTCGTCCCACGAGAGGTCGGAGCGCCCGGAGACCTGCCACAGACCGGTCATCCCGGGCCGTACCAGCAGCCGGCGCCGCACGTCACCGAGGAAGTCGCCGTCCTCCGCGGGCAGCGGTCTCGGGCCGACCAGGGACATCTCGCCGAGCAGCACGTTGATCAGCTGGGGCAGCTCGTCGAGCGAGCTGGCCCGCAGGAAGCGACCGACCGGGGTCACCCGGGGATCGTTCTTAATCTTGAAGAGCAGGCCGTCGTTCTCGTTCTGGTCGACGAGCGCGGCGAGGCGTTCCTCGGCGTCGACGTACATGGTGCGGAACTTCCACACCTTGAACGTCTTGCCCTCCCGGCCCACCCGCCGCTGCCGGAAGAAGACCGGGCCCTTGTCCGACGCCCGGATCGCGATGCCCACCCCGGCCAGCACTGGCAGCAGGATGAGCAGTCCGAACGCGGCGACGAGGCGGTCCACCAGGGTCTTGAAAAGCCAGGCCACCCCGGACAGGGTGGGCTCTTCCACATAGAGCAGTGGCAGACCCTCAACCGGCCGGATGTGCACCCGCGGACCGGCGATGTCGGTCAGCTGTGGCGCCACGATCAGATCGACCCCGGTGCCTTCCAGCTGCCAGGCCAACCGGCGCAGTTCGCCCGGTTCGTTGCTGGCCGAACCGCAGACCGCGACCGTGTCGGCGCCGACCTCGCGAACGAGCGGCACGACCTCCCGGTTGGAGTAGACCGGTACCGGTGTGTCCGGATCGGAGGCCGAGGAATATCCCTCGGTGACGTGAATGCCCACCGGGACCAGGCCGGCTCCCTGATTGCGGCTGACCGCGGTGTGCACCTCCAGCGCCTCCGGCAGGGTGCCGACGAGCAGCACCCGGTGGGTGGCCACGCCCTTGCGGCGGAGCAGGTGCAGCGCCTTGCGGGCGAGGTAGCGCATGAGGCTGATGTAGAGCGCGGCGCCGACCAGGGCAACGGCGACGGAGAGGCGGGACAGCTGGCTCCTGTTCGCGAACGCGGTGAACGACGCGACCGCGGCCATCATCAGCGAGGCGCGGGAGACCCGTTTGAACTCGTCCGTTCCGAGACCCAGGAAGCGACGGTCGTAGGCGCCGTTGCCCCACAGCACGATCAGCCAGGCCAGCGGCAGGAGCAGGTACACGAGCGGGTTGAACAGGCCCGGCGCGATGCCGGAGGTGGCCTTGTTGAGAAGGGAGATGGCCGTGAGGTCGGCGAGAATGACGGCTCCGCAGTCCAGGACCAGCAGGATCGCCGCGTACGAGCGGTGCCACGTGGACAACCGGCGGGTACGGAACCATGCGGAGCGCGGTACGCCATTAGCCTTCGACATGATCTCGAAGGACTCACCGTAACGCGTGTCGGTCATCGTTCTCCGGGTCGGCTCGGTGGCCGGTGGATGGAGGCTCGTCGTCACTGTTCGTGTGTCCTCCCGCGCCGCGATGGTACGCATGTCACCACGCTCGCCGGCCCGAACGCGTTGCATTCTCCACCGGCGTGTCGCCCACCTACCGGCCCATCATGATCCTGCCAAAGGCGGACTGGCCAACCAGCTAGCGAGCCGCCCCACCTGGGAAAGCACCCAATCACGGTGTCCCCAGTGTGCCATGGGCCGGCCGCGCGTGCGATGTCGACCGGCTGACATTAGTGCGTAGAAGGGACGGCTGTCGAGTCCTGGTCCGCGGTTTTCGCGGCGTGAACGGATCTTCCCGAATTTCGCGTCAGCCGCCATGCCAACACACCCAGAGTAACCGATCCAATGACTTCCGTGGTGAGTGCTGGCAGCGGGCCGCCTTTTGGCAGCCAGGAACCGGTCAATGGGTCGATCAGCGCGGTCGGGCCAATCTGAAAACGGGTCATGACGGCGGCGAGCGCCCACCACTGCAACGGAATGGTCACCAGTACCGCGAGTTGGACCATCCGCTCAGTCGGTAGCGGACCCAGCGCCAGCCGCCAGCGCCGGACGAACGCGGCAGCGAGCACCAGGCCGATGCCGGACGGCATGATGTACCGGGAGTGGGCCGCCCAGCCGGCGGTGTGGATGAAGCTGAATTCCAGCACGACCAGAATCGCCACACAGGCACAGAACAGCCCGAGCATGGCCAGCCGGAACCGCCGGCCGGCAAACAGCAGCGCAGGCAGCACGAGCGCCGCGATCGGCAGATACCACCCGACAATGACCCAGCTGGGCAGCGTCGTTTCGCCGTAGCTGAATTGCCCGACGATCTGTTGCAGGTAAAACGGGAATCGCGAGACGAGGATCAATCTCGTCGTGTCCAACAAACCGTACTGCCGGGCGTTCTGCGGTATCGCGGTGATGTCGGTGACACCGGAGGTGAGAATCCACACCACGGCGAGTAGGCCGAGGACGAACAGGATTCCGGCGGTCCACCACATGTCCCGGCGGCGCAGCAGGGCCCGTACCCGGCCCGGCCGGGCCATGACGAGGGCGGCGAGCAGGCTGACCAGCAGCAGCACGGGGCCCATGTGCCGCACCGTCATCAGGATCCCCGCGGCGATCCCGCCGATCCAGATCAGCCGGTGCGTGACCTTCTCGTCGAGCGGATCGTCCGGGTCCCCGCGCACGAGCGCCAGCAGCGCGCACCAGAGCAGCGCGCCCGCGCTGATCTCCAGTCCGTTCGGGTTGATGGAGCCCGAGAGGTTCATCAGCATCGGGGTGGCGACCAGCACGAGCGCGGCCATCAGCAGCCGGTTGCGCAGCCGGACGGCGATGCCGACCGCCGCGCCGAGCAGCAGGGCGGACATCAACGCCGAGATCAACCTGCCGACGATGATCCCGCCGTACGTCGGGCTGATCACCATCGGTATGCCGACCGGCAGGTAGTACAGCGGGCTGTACCCGGCGGCACCGGTCGGCATCTCGACCCGCGTCCGGTCGGCCGGTGGCGGTGTCTGGCAGGACGCGCCCACCTTCTCCTTCCACTGGCATCCCCGGTTCGGCGGGAGCAGGCTGCGCGGCACGTCCTGCTTGCCGTGGTCGGAGTAGATCTGCCCGGTGGCCACCCCGTACGCCCGGATGATGTGTTCACCCTCGTCGTAGGTGCCGTTGACCGGCATGGCCAGGGCCCAGGCGGCGCCGGCGAGGAAGAACGCGATGACGGCGACGATCATGGCCAGCCGTACCCGCGGCGGATGTACCGGCGCCGGGTTCGCGGCCACTGTCGCGGACATGCTCATTGGCCTGGCGCCCCTCGTCCGTCGGTCGTGGGTCGGGCCGGTCCAGGCAGACGCGGTGCGTCGCGGCCCGGCGAGGTGCCCAGCCCGGCGAGCGGGAAGGCACGGCATGCCGGCCCGGGGTCGGTGGCGAGCACCCGGCAAGAATAGGGGTACGGGCGCACGCCGCTGCCCGCCGGGTAGGCGAACCGGACGATCCGGGCGCACGCGTCAGGCCTTCCGACCGGACGGCCGAGTGATCGGGACCGACCGGCCAGACCGAACGGACCCGACCGGCTCGGCAGGTCAGCCCGATCGGCCGGTGAGTCAGACCTCAGGGGTCGACTCAGCGCACCAGCCGCGACAGGCGACGGTCCGCCAGCGGCTTTCCGCCCGTCTGGCAGCCCGGGCAGTACTGGAGGCTGGAGTCGGCGAACGACACCTCGCGGATGGTCGTGCCGCAGACCGGGCAGGGCAGCCCGGCCCGGTTGTGGACGGCCAGCCCCGAGCGCTTCTCGCCCTTGAGGGTCGCCGCCTTCTGGCCGACCGACCGGTTCACCGCCCCGGCCAGTACCGACCGCACCGCCTCGTACAGGCGGTCCAGCGCGTCCGCCGACAGGCGGTCGGTGATCGCGAACGGCGACAGCTTGGCCGCGTGCAGGATCTCGTCCGAGTACGCGTTGCCCACGCCGGCGATCACCTCCTGTTCGGTCAGCACGCCCTTGACCTGTCCGCGCCGGGACTTCAGCCGCTCCTCGAACTCGTCCCGGGACACGGCCAGCGCGTCCGGGCCGAGCCGGGAGACGCCCGGCACCTCAGTGGGGTCGCGCACCAGGTACGCGGCGAGCTTCTTCTGGGTGCCCGCCTCGGTCAGGTCGAACCCCGAGCCGTCGTCCAGCCGGACCCGCAGCGCGATCGGACCCTTGCCCGGCTTGAGCGGGGTGGTCGCGGTGAACGCGTCCCGGTAGTGCAGCCAGCCGGCCCTGGCCAGGTGGACGACCAGGTGCAGGTCGTCACCCAGGTGCACGTCGAGGAACTTGCCGTGCCGGCTGGCGCCGGTCAGCGTGAGGTCCGCCGCGGCCGACACCGGCGGGTCGTAGGTCTTCAGGGCATTGATCGCGGAGACCTCGATCCGCGACACGGTATGGCCGGCGGCGCGCTCGCGCAGGTACGCGGCGAGCGCCTCGACCTCGGGTAGCTCCGGCATGACGACAAGTTAACCTCAATCCACCGGCATCAGGTCAGGTCACGAGCCGGAAACGGGACATCGCGGCCGTTCGTAGGCGTCGGAGGCTTGCAGCACCATGAAGGTGGTCGTCGCGCACAACCAGTACTCCTCGGCACAGCCGTCCGGGGAGAACGTGATCGTCGACGCCGAGATCGCCCAGCTCAGGGCGGCCGGAGTCGAGGTTCTGCCCTTCCTGCGCAGTTCGGACGAGATCGGTGCGCTACCGCTGGCTCAGAAGGCGCTGCTGCCGGTGGCACCGATCTGGTCGCCGGCCGCTCAGCGCTCACTCACCGAGATGATCCGCGCCGATCGTCCCGACCTGCTGCACCTGCACAACCCGTACCCGCTGATCTCGCCCTGGATCGTGCGTACCGCGCACGCCCACGGCCTGCCGGTCCTGCAGACCGTGCACAACTACCGCCAGGTGTGCGCGCCGGGCCTGTACTTCCGTGACGGCCACATCTGCCACGACTGCCGGGGCCGGGCCTTCCCGCTGCCGGCGATCCGGCACAACTGCTACCGGGGCTCGAAGGCGCAGAGTGCGATCATGGCCACGTCGCTGGCCGTACACCGGGGCACCTGGCGCAGCGTCGACCACTACCTCGCGCTGACCGGCGGTATCGCCGAGCACCTGCGCGACTACGGCATCCCGGACGAACGGATCACGGTCAAGCCGAACTCCATCGCCGACCCCGGACCCGTCTCGCCGATCGGCTCCGGCCTGTTGTTCGCCAGCCGGCTGTCCGCGGAGAAGGGGTTGCAGCTGTTGCTCGACGCCTGGTCCCGGCATCCGGTCGGCTCGCTCGGCGTGCTGCGCATCGCGAGCGACGGGCCGCTGCGCCCGGTGGTCGAGGCCGCCGCCGCGTCCCGCTCCGACGTGGTCTACCTCGGCCCCCAGGACCAGGCGGGGGTACGGGCGGCCATGCGCGAATCCGCTGTCGTGGTGGCCGTGTCGACCTGGGACGACGTCCTGCCCACGGTGATCATCGAGGCGCTGGCGAACGGGCGACCGGTGCTGGGTACCGCGCTGGGCGGCATCCCGTATCTGGTCGGGGACGCCGGATGGACGGTGGCGCCGTCGGTCGACGAGCTGGCCGCGGCCCTGCCGGTGGCGGTGGCCGGGGCCTCCGCGCTCGCGACCGCGGCACGGGCCAGATATGAGGCGAACTTCACACCGGATGTGCTCATCAAACGGCTTCTAGACGTGTATTCGGGGCTGGTGAACGGGGGGCACCAGGGAGGGGACCAGTCGGTGAACGGTTATCGTTCAGGGCCATGGGCCACTCCTCAACCGTGAACTCACGCCGGCCAGATCTCGAAATCGACTCGCCCGACGAGCCCGCGCCCAAGCGCGACGGGACCGGCTGGAAGATCGTTGACCTCGTGCTGCGCCCGGTCACGGCTGCCGGTCAGGGCGAGCCGCTCCTCGACCCGAAACGGTGGACCTCACGGCACCGCTGGTTCGCCCTCGCCGGCCTGCTGCTGGCCGGGGTGGCCGGTCTGATCGAGGGGATCCAGGAGGGCGCCGGCGGTGCGGCCGGGTCGGAGGCGTCCCGCGCCTTCGTCGCCGCGCTGATCGGTGTCGCGATGATCGGGCTGGCGGTGTCCCTTCGCGGAATCACGCTGCCGGGCTTCCTGCTCGGCGGGTTCTTCGTCGGTGCGGGCATCCTCAGCTGGACGTACACGGACATGGGTTGGGTCGTCTGGCTGCTGCTGGCGATCGAGGGAGTGGTCTTCGCGATCTGGACCGTCCCGTGGCTGCGTGACCTGGCGAGGCTGCCCCGGCTCGGTTCGGCCTGGCTCGGCCTGGCGTACTGGATCCTCGGCGCGATCAGCGCGGTGCTGGTCTGGAAGGTCAACGTCGCCGCCGGCCGGATCGTGTACGCCGGGCTGTTCACCCTCGGCGCGCTGGCCGTGGTGACCGCGACCCGCAAGTCGCGGCGGGACATGTCCATCGGGATCGTGTCCGCGTTCCTGGTCGCGATCGGCGCCCTGTTCATCGTCGGCTCCGGCAATGCCCTGGACAACGTGCACGACGTGCCCAACAACGAGTGGGGGGCGCACCAGCAGGGCCGGTTCTGGGGCGGCCCGCACCTGCTCTACCACCCGAACTCGCTGGCTGTCGTGGCGGTCGCGATCGCCATCCGGATCGCCGCCGACAAGACCTTCGAGCGCTGGCAGCGCTACGCCGCCCTGGGCGCGGTCACGATCGTGCTGCTGCTGGTCAACTCGCGTACCGGCTGGGGGTACTTCGGCGCCGCCACCGGCCTGTGGGCCGTGATGATCGCGTACTCGCGCTGGTTCAAGCGCCCGATCGAGGGCATGGACACCTTCCGTACCGCCCGGAGTGCCTGGGCGGCGGCGGTGCTCCCGGTACTGCTCGCGTTCGCGATCATCATCGGCTCGGGCGGCGTTCACTTCCTGAGCCAGCAGCGCTACGGCGGCGGCACGACCGCCAGCGCGATCACCAGCGGCCGCTCGTCGACCTGGAGCGTGGCCTGGTCGGAGTTCAAGCAGGACGGCATCTCGCAGAAGCTCCTCGGCGACGCCAAGTACGTCCGCGGCTACGTGCTGCGCAGCGACAGCAGCGAGAGCGGCCTGGCGGCGCCGCAGTTGACCACGGACGACGCGGCCGTCGGGTCGCTGCGCCGGGGCGGCATCCTGGGCGCGCTGGCGTTCCTGATCGGCCTGCTGCTGATGATCGGGCACTCGCTGTTCGGCATCCGGCGGGGTGCCGGACGGCGCCGCGCTCCGGTCTGGTTCACCCTGGCGGCGTCGTGTTCGGTCATCACGATCGCCACGGCGGACTGGCTGCTCGGCGGCACCGGCGGCACGTTGTGGGTCTTCCTGATGGCCGGCGAGGCGTTCCTGCTCTTCGGTCCTGCTCAGACCCCGCTGACCTCGGTCGACAGCGGAGCCGGCGAGGAGGATCCGGGAGCCAGCCGGGCCGCGGCCCAGGCGTAGAGGGCGATCATCACGACGAGGCCGGCGGCGGCACCGATCGTGAGGCCCCAGGCCGCACCCTGCAGATGACCGTGTGAGGCACCCAGTACCAGGCCGGCGAGGCTGGTGATCGAGAAGATCAGGTACTGGGTGAACAGCAGGCGGGCCCGCTGCATGCCGCGCATCGCGGCGGTGAACGGGATCTGGAGCAGGTAGATCCCGGCCTGGATGTTGATCGGAAGCGCCAGCGGAACGATCGCCGCGTACCGGCCCAGGTGCGGCTGGAGCACGTTGGCCAGCGGTACGACCACGGCGATCATCACCACCGCGAGGCAGGCGAACGTCGCCGCCAGCCGCAACGTCTGCCGCCGCAGCCCGCCCGCGTCCCGGCTGCCGGCCAGCCGCGACGAGCGCGGCACCAGCAGGCCCATCATCGCGGTCACGAAGTTCTGCACCGGCTGGAGCAGCGCGGTCTGCCCGGATCGCAGGACGGCCAGGTCGGCGCCGCTCATCCGGCCGGTGACCAGAAAGCCGACCGCCTGTACCTGGATCTGCCCGACCAGCGTGGTCGCGGTGAACCAGCCCGAAAGCTTGCGGGTCTCGGCCAGCCAGCGGCGCGGGTCGCCGCGCCACGGCCGGGCCCCGCTGCGCATCAGGAAGGTCGTGGCCCCCGCGCAGGCGCCGAGTCCCCAACTGCCCAGCAGCAGCCCCGGCGACGTCGACCCGGTGGCCACCATCAGCACGATGATCAGCGCCTGGCTACCGGTCCAGACCAGGTCGATGACGAGCGCCTGCGCCGGCTCCCGCTCGGATAGATAGGTATACCGGCCGGTGTCGTGCAGCAGGATCACGGGCAGGAACGGCGCCACCCAGATCAGGTCCTGGAGATCGATCTTTCCGGACGGGTGGCGCCAGAGCGCCCACACACCGATCAGGATCGCGCCGGCCACGCAACCGACCGCCACCGCGGCGGCGAGGGCGTGCCGCACCATCCGGGCCCGTTCCGCCCCGTCGAGCCGGGAGACCTGGGCGAGCATCGTGTCGCCGATGAACGCCCGGTTGACGGACAGGACCAGGTAGCCCAGGCCGACCGAGAGCACCAGGGCACCGGCCCGGGTACGGTCGGCGATCAACCCGATCGGCAGCAGGGTGTTGGCGGCATTGGCGGTCGCCATCACCACCTGGTCGGCCAGGCCCGCACCGACCCAGCGGGCGCCGCGCATCGCCATCGGCCGTCAGGCTCCCCGACCGGTCTGTCCGGGGACCCCGGCGTGCGGCACGGTCACGACCGGCTGGGGCGCGACCGGGGTGGGCCCCTTCGGGCGGACGCTGGCCCGGGCCGCCATCGCGATCGAGGCGAGCAGGAACAGGCCGTTGATCAGCCCGAACGCGACCATGACCCAGACCGTCCACTGTGGAGCAAGCGCGATCACCAGGGCGATCACCGTGATCACCGCTCCGTAGTCACGGATCAGCTTGACCACGCGGATCACCGGGGACGAGGACGAGACCAGGCTCTGCGCCGAGTTGCCCTGCTGGAGGACGGAGGTGACCAGGTTGACCATCCAGGTACCGGCGAAGACCCCGTACCACCAGACCGGAGTGCTGGGCCGGTACGCGTGCGCGACGCTGGCGACCGCGGCGACCAGGGAGATCTGCAGCGCGACGTCGCACAGCACGTCGACCCGGGCACCGGCCGGACTGGACTGCCCGGTCACCCGGGCCAGTTGACCGTCGGCGCAGTCCAGCGAGTACGCCAGTTGCCAGACGACCAGCGCGGCCAGCCCGATCGCGAGGGCCGGAACCCGGCCGGTGTGCAGGGATTCGGCCAGGACCCCGACGGCGACCGAGGTGACCACGCCGAGGATCAGGTTGAGCAGGGTCAGCGCGGTCGGCGGCAACCCGAGCCTCGCCGCCGCGACGGCGAGGTAGGAGCCGAGGTACTGGTTGACCGACTCGGTGAACAGCCCGCTGGAGCGGTGCCGGGCCCGGAAGTCGGCCGAGGAGGGAGCGCCTACCACCGTCACGAGCGGACACCCAGCAGGTTGGCCCGGTCCAGGTCCGGTTCGAAGTCCACCTCGACGCAGCCGTACCGGCTGATGTCCACGGCCGCCACGCGCAGCCCCTCCTCCGCGATCGCGGTCTCCAGGCCACGCTCGAAGTAGTCCTGGTCGCCGCAGCGGTCAAGGTGCTTGATCAGGGCGATCCGGTCTTCCTCGGTGACGTAGTTGATCCCGACGGCCTCACCGAGCCCGCCGACCACCTGCTTGGACAACTCCTTGATGTACCCGTCGTCGTTGAGGGTGTACTTGACCTCTTCGTCGGCGACGCTGTCGGTGTTCACCGCCACGAAGCTGCGATTCGCGTCGATGTGGGTACGCAGCTCGTCGAGCAGCCCGGGCACGAAGACCACGTCGCCGTTGAGCCACAGGACTCCACCCGGCGGTGCCAGCCGCAGCGCCTTGAGCAGGCTCTTGCTGGTGTTGGTCTGGTCGTAGAGCTCGTTGTAGATAAAGGAAGCATCGTCCGCCGCGGCCTCCATGACCAGGCCCATCTTGAAGCCGACAACCACGGTCACCTGGGCCTGTGGGCCGAACGTCTCACGCAGATGATCCAATTGCTGGCGCAGGATGCTCCGACCGTCGGCGAGCGGGGTGAGCGGCTTGGGATACGGCCGGCCGAGCCGGGTACCCAGGCCGGCGGCCAGCACGACCACGTTCACGATTTCCATACTCCTTCCGGCCGCGGATATGGACCGTCGCAGAATAGCGCGCGTACGTGAGATTAATTTCGGGGTACGGGCGTCTGACGGATCGGGGTGGTCCGATCCGACATTCCACGTAAAGCGGCAGTACGTCGCCATCCCCGACCCTGTGCCGGCCGCCATCCGCGCACATCCGTCGTGATACCCGGACCGGAGCCCGCCAGTCATGAATCGATCACCGACGCTGGGGAACGCGGCGTGATCTGGAAGATCATCGGGGGGGCGTATCGAAAACAGGTATTGAGAAGTTATCCGAGCACGCGGACGATGTCCGTAACGTCCGTTGCGAGGGGTGGTGCGCGGTGCAGGTGCGCGACGCGATGACCAAGGCCGTGCTGATGGTCGGGCCGGATCACACCATCAGGCAGGTGGCCAGGCAGATGGCCGACCGCCGGGTGGGCTCCGCCGTCATCCATGATCCAGATGCCGAGGGCTTCGGCATCATGACCGAACGGGACGTCCTGTACGCGATCGGCCGCGGCCTCGACCCGGACGGCGAACGGGTGGCCGACCACCTGACCTGGGACGTGGTCTACGCGACCCCGGAGTGGACGCTGGAGGAGGCGGCGGCGGCGATGGTCCGGGGCGGCTTCCGCCACCTGGTCGTGATGGACGGCGGCGAGGTGCTCGGCGTGATCTCGGTGCGCGACATCCTCCGGGTGTGGTCCCGGCAGCGGACCGCGGCCGCCACGGTCTCCTGAGCCCATCCAGGCTCGTCACTGCCGGTCGACCCCCGCCTTACGGCGACGTGCCATTGCGGTGCCTCGACCGTCCCGCTACTATGACCCGCCGCTGAACCGGGGCAAACGCCTCCGTAGCATACGGCCATGACTCCCGAGCAGCTCATCTCGTTCGCCCGCGGTGCGCCGTCCATCGACATCATCGACGTCGCGGGTCTCAAGGCCGCCGCCGGCCGCGCGTTCGACGCCGATCCGGTCGGGATCACCGCGTACGGGACCTCGGTCGGTTACGGGCCCCTGCGCAGGTGGATCGCCGACAAGCACGGCGTGGCACCCGAGCAGGTGCTGATCACGAACGGCTCGCTGCAGGCCGACGCGTTCCTCTTCGATCACCTGGTCAAGCCGGGCGATGCCGTCGTCGTGGAGAAGCCGACCTACGACCGGACGCTGCTCAGCCTGCGCAACCTCGGTGCCGAACTTCACCAGGTCAGCCTCGACGAAGACGGCCTGAACGTCGACGAACTGCGCACCCTGTTGGAGTCCGGCGTACGCCCCAAGCTGGCGCACGTCATCCCGAACTACCAGAACCCGGCCGGCGTGACCCTGTCCCTGGACAAGCGCCGGGCGCTGCTGGAACTGGCCAACGAGTATGGGTTCACCATCTTCGAGGACGACCCGTACGCCGACATCCGGTTCCGGGGCGAGGCCCTGCCGTCGATGCTGTCGATGGACATCACCAGCACCGCTGACGGAGTGGGGGGCACCGGCGAGCGCGGCGTGGTGGTGCACGCGTCCAGCTTCACCAAGACCGTGTGCCCCGGCGTACGGGTCGGTTACCTGATCGGGCCGACCGAGACCATCGCCGCGATCGCGCGTACGGCGACCAACCTGTACATCTCGCCGGGCCAGGTGTCCGAGGCGATCGTGTACCAGTTCTGCGCCTCCGGCGACATCGACCGGTCCATCCGGACGGTCTGCGACGCCCTCGGTGAGCGCGAGCGGGTGCTCGCCGCCTCGCTGCGCGAACACATCCCGGGTGTCCGGTTCACCGAGCCGGACGGCGGTTACTTCCTGTGGATCGACCTGCCCGAGGAGGTCGAGGTGGACCTGGTCGTACCGGAGGCGGCCGCCCGAGGGGTGGCCGTGGTCAAGGGCAGCGACTTCCTGATCGAGGGCGGCAACCATGCGCTCCGGCTGGCGTACTCGGCCGTGACCGTTGATCAGATCGACGAGGGCGTGCGCCGGCTGGCCGACGCGATCCGGGCGGTAGGGAAGCGGAACTGAGTCGGAGTCGTGGCCTACTGTCGGATTTCTGACACAAGGTCGACTTGCTGGAGAGGTTCCCTCTTCAGCACCGGATGGATCAAAATCCACCCGGCGTATCTATCCGCCCCAAGGCATAACCCCCCGCCCCCCAACGGCACCGGGCGGGCCGACCGCTCCCCCCACCCCCACCTGCGGCCGGTCCGCCCGGTGCCACCTCTTTGGGCGTAGCTTTGCCCCGAGCCCCTGGAGGTTGGTGATGACGGAGCAGCGTGAGCAGCGTGAGTTCGGAGGGCTGTCGCGAGCCCTGAACGCCGTGACCCGGCGGATGCTGGGCGGCAACCATCTGGACGGCGAGCACGTCCATCTGCACCACGACCACAGCAGCGCGATCGTCGACTGCGGGCTGTACGTCGACGGCGTCCGGCAGCCCGGCCACTGGCACTACCCGGAGGCGCTGGCCGCGGCCAGGCGCCGGGAAGACCGGGAACACGCGTTCGTCTGGCTCGGCCTGCACGAGCCGGAGGAGGCGGAGCTCGCCGACATCGCGTCGGTCTTCGACCTGCACGAGCTGCCGGTCGAGGACGCGATCAAGGCGTTCCAGCGCCCGAAGATCGAACGCTACGGCGACATGGTCTTCGCTGCGTTGCGTACCACACGTTATGTCGAGCACACCGAGCTGACCGAGTACTCCGAGGTGGTGGAGACCGGTTCGGTGATGATGTTCATCGGCAAACACTTCGTGATCACGGTGCGGCACGGCGCGCCGACGGCGCTGGGCACCGTACGGCACGACCTGGAGGACAAGCCTGAGCTGCTGGGCCAGGGACCCTGGGCGGTGGCGCACGGCATCTACGACCGGGTCGTCGACTCGTACGTGGACTGTGCCAACGCCGTCGAACTGGACATCGACGCGCTGGAGGAGAGCGTGTTCGGCCGCCAGGGACAGGGCCGGATCCAGCGCATCTACCAGCTCAAGCGGGAACTGGTCGAGTTCCGGCGCGCGGTGGTCCCGCTGCAACGGCCGCTGGAGGCCATCGTCGCCGGCCGGATGCCGGAGGTACCCAAGGAGATCCGCCGGTACTTCCGCGACGTCGGTGACCACCTCACCCGTACCGTCGAGCAGGTCCAGTCCTTCGACGAACTGCTCAACTCGATCCTCCAGGCCCGGCTGGCGCAGGTGAGCGTGGAGCAGAACAACGACATGCGCAAGTTCGCCGCGTGGGCCGGTATCGCGGCCGTATGGACGGCGGCGGCCGGCATCGAAGGGATGAACTTCGACTTCATGCCGGAGCGGCACTGGCGCTACGGCTACCCGGCGCTGCTGCTGCTCTGCCTGATCGTCACGGGCGTGCTGTACCGCTTCTTCCGCAAGAGCGACTGGCTCTAGCGGGCATCGCCGGGTCACCCCACGCCGACCGGGCCCGGGGCGGTGCCCCCGGCCCGGTGCGGGCGGTGTCAGCCGTGGCTGTTCTTGGTGACCGTCGTGGCCTTGCCGGCGGAGCCTCCCGCGCCGTGACCGGCGGAGCCTTCCGCGCCGCGGCCGGCCGAGCCTCCCGCGCCCTGGCCGGGGCGCGCCGGGGTCGCCGGATCCTTTCCGTCAGCCCAGCCCGTGGGCTGGTCCGAGGCGCCGGCGGCCAGGTCGCCGCCGCTCGCCTTGCCGGCGGCCATGTCCATCGCCGAGCGCGTGGAGTCGAGCACGGCCTGGGCCTGGTCGCCCGCCACGCTGTAGCCACCCGACTCGTACTCCTCCCAGCGGGACCGGCTGCGACGGCGCGCCGCCACCGCACCCGCGACGCCGGCGGCGACGCCGACCGCGAGCAGGCCCACCAGTAATCCCGTCCGTTTGCCGGACATCCTCGACCTTTTCTTCCTGGTCATCTTCATCCTTGCCCGAGCGGCGGTCTGCCGGCCGGCCTCGGTCGCACCGGTGCGGGCCGCGTCCACCAATGGCGTCAACGCCGCCACCGTAGTGTCCCAACCCTGCGACGCGACATCGCGTACCCGGTCGGTGCCCGGTCCGACCCGGTCCATGGCCGAACTCAGCCGGGGCCCGACGGTCGCCCCGACGCCGCCCGCCGCGTGCGTGGCGGCCTGGCGGAGGTGATCGAACCCCTCACCCAACTCGGCGCGCATCATCTCGCCGTGGGTCCCGGTCCGGCGTCTGGTCTGGCTCCGTCTCAACACGTGCCCCACCTCCTGTAGGCATCGATAGCCGTAGGGCGGTGCCCCAAACGACATACTGCCCTGTCCGAGGGCGTCGCGCGGGGGGAACGGACAGATGGCAGGATTGCCAACAGATCAGATCACGGAAGTGAGGAGCATTCGCGTGAGCGTCGCGATTCTGCACACCAATGCCGGGCCCATCCGGATCGAGCTGTTCGACAACCACGCCCCGAAGACGGTGCGCAACTTCGTCGAACTCGCCGAGGGGACCAAGGCGTACACCGATCCGCGCACCGGTGCCTCGGGTAGCGGCCCGTACTACGACGGCACCATCTTCCACCGGGTCATCGGTGGTTTCATGATCCAAGGCGGAGACCCGACCGGTACCGGGCGCGGTGGCCCCGGGTATCAGTTCGGCGACGAGTTCCACCCGGAGCTGCAGTTCGATCGGCCGTACCTGTTCGCGATGGCAAACGCCGGACCGGGTACCAACGGCTCGCAGTTCTTCATCACGGTCGGCCCGACCCCGCACCTCAACCGCAAGCACACCATCTTCGGCGAGGTCACCGACAACGACAGCAAGAAGGTCGTCGACTCGATCGCGACCGGCCCGACCGCGCGCGGTGACCGCCCGCTGAACGACGTGGTCATCGAGCGGGTGGAAATCGAGCGCTAATCTCGTCCCATGACGAACGTCCTTCCGACCGGTGTGCCGGTCTGTTATCGGCATCCCGGCCGGGAGACGTACGTCCGGTGTACCCGCTGCGAACGTCCGATTTGCCCGGACTGCATGCGATCGGCCTCCGTCGGGCACCAGTGCCCCGAGTGCGTGGCCGAGGGCCGGCGCACCCAGCGGCCGACCCGGACGGCGTTCGGCGGCGGCGTGGCCGGCCGGCGGGGCTACGTGACCATCACGCTGATCCTGATCAACGTGGTGATGTTGCTCATCTCACTGGCCTCCGCGAAGAACGGCGCCCACGCGCTGGGCGGCCAGGGCTTCGCCGGGCTGATCGGCGGCGATACCCCGCTGCTGGACAAGCTCGGCGTGGTCGGCGAGGTCAAGCTCGGCCCGAACGGGCCGGCGGTGCCGTACGGCGTCGGTGACGGCCAGTACTACCGGCTGTTCACCGCGATGTTCATGCACTTCGGCATCCTGCACCTGCTCATGAACATGTACGCGTTGTGGATCCTGGGCCGGACGCTGGAGAGCTTCCTCGGTCCGGCGCGGTTCCTCGCGCTCTACCTGGTCGCGGGGCTGGGCGGCGACGTGGCCGCGTACCTGTTCCAGCCGGCCGACCTGTCGGCCGGCGCGTCCACGGCGCTGTTCGGCCTGTTCGCCGCGCTGTTCCTGGTGCTGCGCAAGCTCGGGCTCAACGCCACCTCGGTGCTCCCGGTGATCCTGATCAACCTGGTGTTCACCCTCAGCGTCCCCGGCATATCCATCGCCGGGCACCTGGGCGGATTCGTGACCGGGGCCATCGCCGGGGCCGGGCTGGCGTACGCGCCACGCAAGCGGCGGAGCCTGATCCAGGCCGGCGCGCTGGTCGCCGTCGTGGTGGTGCTGGGTGCCCTGTCCCTCTGGAAGACCAGTCAGCTCACGGCCTGAGGCGCAGCCACACCCGGCACGGGCTCCGGCACGGGTGGTGCGGACCCCTCGCAGCGGACCGGGTCAGCTCGGGCGCAGCCGGTCGAGCGCGTCGACGACGTCCTGCGGGTGCGCGCTGAGATCGTAGGAACTGAGCAGGTAGAGCCGCTCGCCGCAGTCGATCTCCACCAGGTTGGACCGGGTACCGAGGCGGCGGCGCTCGTCGACCCGTACCCGCTCGACCTCGTCCCAGGACAGCCGATGGTGCCCGGCGTAACCGGCGACCACGGTCAGGCCCTCCCGATCGGCGGACAGCCGGGTCGGCGCGATCAGGTCGCGCAGCGCATAGGCGGCGGCGACCAGAGCGGCGAGCCCGGCGAACGCGACCGTGGGCCGATCCGCGTGGAACCCGAGCGCGACCAACGCGAAGATCACTACGCCGACCACCTTGACCGCGAGAAGCCGGCCGTCCACCCGGTAGGTCACCGAGTCGACCGGCGCCACCGGTCCGCCTTCTCCCGCCTGATCGCTCTGCCGTGCCTGATCGCTCTGCCGTGCCTGATCGCGTCGTGCCTGATCGCCGCGCCGGGCCCGTGCCTCACCGGGTCCGGGCTCGTCCGGCATCGCCGCACCACGAATCTCCACCGGCCAACCGTAGCGGCGCGACGGCCCCACCGTGAGGCCCCGCGCGGCGTCGGCGTCGGCCGTCACCGTGCCCCGGCACGCGGTCGAGCCGGCGACCGATGGCCGGGGGTAGCATCGGGCGCAGCCGAAGCTACCGAGGAGTAACAGATGCGGGACGCGGTGATCGTGGGAGCCGTCCGGACTCCGGTCGGGCGGCGCAAGGGCGGGCTGGCGCAGGTGCACCCGGTCGATCTGTCCGGTCACGTGCTCCGTGCGTTGGCTGGCCGGGCCGGCTTCGATCCGGCCGACGTCGACGACGTGATCTGGGGCTGCGTCTCCCAGGTTGGCGACCAGGCGTGGAACGTCGGGCGCAGCGCCGTGCTCGCCGCCGGCTGGCCCGAATCGGTACCGGCCACCACCGTCGACCGGCAGTGTGGATCGAGCCAGCAGGCCGTGCACTTCGCCGCCGCCACCGTGCTGTCCGGCCAGGCCGATCTCGTGGTGGCCGGCGGGGTCGAGTCGATGACCCGGGTCGGCATGGGTTCGTCGGCCGGCACCGGCAGCCCGTTCGGTCCGCTGGTCAGGGCCAGGTACGCGGACGCCGAGGGCTTCGAGGCCGGCGCCGCCATCCCGTTCAGTCAGGGCGTCGGCGCCGAGATGATCGCGCAGCGGTGGGGCCTGTCGCGGAGCCGTCTCGACGAGTACTCGCTGGCCAGCCACCAGAAGGCCGCCGCTGCCCAGGACGCCGGGGAGTTCGACGAGGAGATCGTGCCGGTCGAGTCCGTCAAGCAGGACGAGGGCATCCGCCGGGACACCTCGCTGGAGAAGTTGGGCGAGCTACCCACCCCGTTCCGCGCGGACGGCGTGGTCACCGCAGGCTCGGCGTCCCAGATCTCCGATGGCGCGGCGGCCCTGGCGATCACCACGTCGGACTGGGCCGAGGCACACGGGCTGACCCCGCTGGCCCGGATCCACACCGCCGTCCTCGCCGCCGCCGATCCGGTGATCATGTTGACCGCGCCGATCCCGGCGACCGCGAAGGCGCTGGAGCGCTCCGGCCTCGGCCTCGACGAGATCGACGTCTACGAGGTCAACGAGGCGTTCGCGCCGGTGCCGCTGGCGTGGCTCGCCGAGACCGGGGCGGATCCGGCGCGACTCAACCCGCGGGGCGGCGCGATCGCCCTGGGCCATCCGCTCGGCGGCTCCGGCGCCCGGATCATGACCACCCTGCTCGCCCAGTTGCGCGACCGTGGGCTGCGGTACGGATTGCAGACCATGTGCGAGGGCGGCGGCATGGCCAACGCGACCATCATCGAACGGCTGCCGTCCCGCTGAGGCACTGCGGAACCTGAGGCACCCCGGAACCTGAGGCACCCCGAACCTGAGGCGCCCCGGAACGCGAATCCGGCCCCACCGGTATTTGCGGGAGATTTCATTCACCCGCCGTACCGCACCGCACGTTGACATGTGTCGTTTAACAGGCATGGATCTGTTCGCTCGGACGTTCCTGCCTGCCGCCGGCGACGCCGGCCTTTCCATGCCGACCATCAGCCGGCACATCCCGGTCTTCCGCCGCTGCATCGGACCCAACGACGCGGTACTGCTGGTGAGCCGGTGCATCCGCCCGGACCGGCCGCTCGCCGGCGAGCACCTGCTGGTGCTGAGCCGGCAACGGCTGGTGGTGACCCATGAGGGCCGGCTCGCGCACCGGATCCGGCTGCACCTGGACGCGCCGATCCACGAACTGTCGTACGTGACCTGGGCACCGGATCCCCGGGTCTCCTCGCTGGAATTCGCCGCCACGGCGATCGACGGCATCCGGGAGCGATTCTGGATCAAGGCCCGGCACCCCAAGGCGGTGTCCGCCCTGGAGGCCACCTTCGGGTACGTCTTCCACTCCCGTACCGGTGCCCTGGCCCCGGTCGCCTGACCTGCGGCCCGTACCTTCCCCTGACGTGATCCGTACGCCGGGCTGATCCTCGATCCGCCATCATGGGCGGGTGGTCGATCAGACGGGTACGGGCAAGGGGTTGGTCCTCGTCGTGGAGGACGAGCGGCCGATCGCCGACCTGGTCCGGCTGTACCTGGCCCGGGAGGGCTTCGGGGTCCAGGTCGAGCAGGACGGCGCCGCCGGCCTGGCCGCCGCCCGCAAGGTCCGGCCGGTCGCCTGCGTGCTGGACATCCGGCTGCCCGGCATGGACGGCACGGAGATCTGCCGGCGGCTGCGCGAGTCCGGCGACTGGACACCGGTGATCTTCCTCACCGCCCGGGACGATGAGGTGGACCGGATCCTGGGCCTGGAGCTGGGCGCCGACGACTACCTGACCAAGCCGTTCAGCCCGCGCGAACTGGTCGCCCGCGTCAAGGCGGTGCTGCGGCGCACCGGCGGCCCGCCGGAGGGCGCCCGTACCCGCCAGGTCGGCCCGGTACTGCTCGACCCCGAGCGGCGCTCGGTGCGCGCCGGCAGCGAGCCGGTCACCCTCACGCCGACCGAGTTCGACCTGCTCGCCCAGCTGATGAGCCGGCCGGGCCGGGTCTACAGCCGGGAGGAACTGCTCGCCTCGGTCTGGGGGTACGCGGCCCACGCCGGTACCCGCACCGTGGACGTGCACGTGGCCCAGGTACGGGCGAAGCTCGGCGAGTACGGCGGCGTGATCCGTACCGTCCGCGGCGTGGGCTACACCGCCGATGCGTAATGTCCTGCGCACCCTGACCGCCCGCGCGGTCCTCACCGGCTGCCTGGTGGCACTGGTGTCCGTGCTCGTCACGGCGCTGGTCGCGATCCCGCTCGCGGTCCGGGCGGCGAGCGGTGCCGAGCGCTCCGGCCTGGCCAGCCAGACCGAGATCGTGGCCGCCGCCATCGACCTGCGGCCGGGCACCGCCACCACTCTCGTGCGCGACCTGCACGCCGAGAACATCGACGTCTACGTGGTCCGCGCCGGCCGGGTGGACCGCGGCGCCCTGCCGGCCCGGTTCGTCGAGGCGGTCACCGCAGGTCGGCCGGTCAGCGGGACGGCGCGGGTGGGCGGCAGGCGGGTGCTGGTCGAGGGCCGCCCGCTACCGGGCCGGGGCAACGGCGTGATCCTCACCGAGCGGGCCGCCACCGGTACCGCGCCGGCGGTCCTGCGACGGCTGTCCCTGGCGCTGGTGGCCGGCCTGATCGCCGGCGCTCTGGCCGGCGTACTGCTGGCCCGCAGGCTGGCGCGACCGATCCGGCACGCGGCCGGCGCGGCCGCCCGGCTGTCGGCCGGGGACCGGTCGGTACGCGTCGAGCCGGAGCCGCCCGTCGAGGTCGAGGAGCTCGCGCACGCCCTGAACGAGCTCGGGTCGGCGCTGTCCACCAGCGAGAGCCGGCAGCGCGAATTCCTGCTGTCCATCTCGCACGAGCTGCGTACGCCGCTGACGACCCTCAAGGGGTACGCGGAGGCACTGGCGGACGGGGTGATCGGCCCGGACGGCGCGGCGCGGACCGGGCAGACCATGCTGGCCGAGGCCGAGCACCTGGACCGGCTCGTGGCTGACCTGCTCGCACTGGCCCGGCTGGACGCCGTGGACTTCCCGCTGGCGGTGCTGCCGGTGGACCTGACCGCCCTGGTCGGCGACGCGGCCGAGGCGTGGGCCGGGCGGTGTGCCGCGGTCGGCGTGGTGCTGCGCACCGACCTGCCGCCGGAACCGGTCACCGTGCCGACCGACCCGGGGCGCATCCGTCAGGTGATCGACGGGCTGATGGAGAACGCCCTGCGCGTGGTGCCGCCGGGCGCGCCGCTGGTACTGGCCGTCTACCCGCCGGTACCGCCGGGGTTCGCCGTCATCGAGGTGCGCGACGGCGGGCCGGGGTTCACGGACGCGGATCTGGCGGTGGCGTTCGAGCGCGGTGCGCTGCACGAACGGTACCGGGGGGTGCGCAAGGTCGGCTCGGGGCTCGGACTGGCCCTGGCGGCCGGGCTGGTACGCCGGCTCGGCGGCACCATCCAGGCCGGCCACGCGCCGGAAGGCGGAGCGCGGTTCACGGTACGGCTGCCGGTTTACCTAACTCGTACATCGCGCTGATCCGGCCCACGTACCCCCCGTCGATGCTGGTGCCATACCAGCCGACAGGGAAGGACCCATCCGATGAAGGTACGCGTCGCACTGGCCACCGCGGCGTTGAGCGCGGTCGCGTTGATCGGGTTGACCGCGTGCGGTCAGCTCGCCTCCGGAACCGCCGCCAACACCACGGCCGACTCCACGACCATGACGCCGGAGGCTTCGGCGCTGTCCCAGTTGGGCTTCTCGCCGCAGGACGTGACGCTGGCGAGCGACCCGTCGCCGAGCCCGACCGCCAGCTCGGCACCCAGGGCCGGGGCGCGGGCCAAGCATCCCGCCCTGCGTGCTCTGACCATCCGCCGTGCGTTGGCGAGGAACGTGGAGCACGGCGAGGTCGTGGTGAAGACGAAGGACGGCGACAAGACGCTCGACGTCCAGCGGGGCACGGTGAGCGCGATCAACTCGACCACGGTCACCGTCAAGTCGTCCGACGGCTTCACGCTGACCTGGACGATCGGCAGCCCGATCCACGTGATCGAGCACCGTACCTCGGTGCAGCCGAGCAGCGTCGCGGTCGGCGCGAACGTCGGGATCGCCGGTACCAAATCGGGTAGCACGGTGACCGCGTCCCTGCTGGTCATCGCGCAGAAGAGCTGACCTCCCCGGACCGTCCGGTGCGGTGGTCGCCCCCCCGCCACCGCGCCGGACGTCCGCCCGTCGACAGCAGCCGCGCCGCCAGCGACTTCGTCAGCGGCGCAGTTCGGCGACGCAGCACTTGACGCTGCCGCCGCCCCTCTTCAGCTCGGTCAACTCCACCATCCTCGGCAGGTACCCGGCCGCCGCGAGCCGGGCCGCCATTCCCGTCGCCTCGCTGCTGAGCACGACGTTGCGGCCGTCGCTGACCAGGTTCAGGCCGAACGCCAGCGCGTCGGTCTCCGACGCCAGCACCGCGCCGGGGAACAGCTGTCGCAGCACCGCCTGCGACGACGCGGAGAACGCGCCCGGGTAGTAGGTGACCGTCGCGTCGTCGAGCGGAGCCAACGCCATGTCCAGGTGGTAGAAGCGCGGGTCGACGAGCCGGAGCGAGATCACCGGCCGGCCCAGCGCCTCCTGTGCCTCGGCGTGTGCGGCCGGCTCGGTGCGGAAGCCGTACCCGGCGAGGATCAGGCCGGGGCCGGGGAGGTAGGCGAAGTCACCCTCGCCCTCGTTGACCTCGGTCGGGGCGACGAAGCGCCACCCCCCGCCGGCCGCTTCATCACTGGCATAGAACGCCTGGTGCGCGGCCGCTTCGGCGGAGCGCTGAGGGTACTTGAACCGGGCACCGTAGACCGTCCCGTCGACCGAGAACGCGCCGTTCGCGGCGTACACCATGTCGGGCAGCCCCGCCTGCGGCGTCAGGACGTGGACCCGGTGCCCCAGCTCGACCAGCGTTTCGCGCAACCGCTCCCACTGCTTGCCGGCCAGGTCGGTGTCGACCGGGGACGTGGCGTCCATCCACGGGTTGATCACGTACTTGACCGTGAAGTACGCCGGTGGGCACAGCAGATACGTCCTCGGCATGATCCAAAGCGTAGGTACGCTCAGATGACGCAGACAGCCGTAGGGCTTGCGTGGAAGGAGCGATCCGTTGCAGATGGACGCGGTAGACCAGCGAATCATTGCGTCGCTCTCGGCAGACGCCAGGGCGACGTACGCGGACATCGGGGCAGAGGTCTCGCTGTCCGCGCCGGCCGTCAAACGCCGGGTCGACCGGCTGCGCGCGGGCGGGGTCATCAAGGGCTTCACGGCGGTCATCGACCCGGCCGCTGTCGGCTGGACGACCGAGGCGTTCGTCGAGCTGTTCTGCACCGGCCGGACCACCCCGGCGCAGATCAGCGCGGCGGCCCGGCGCCACCCCGAGGTCGTCGGCGCCTACACGATCTCCGGCGAGGCCGACGCGCTGGTCCACCTGCGCGCGGCGGACATGTCCCACCTGGAGCAGGCGCTGGAGCGGCTGCGCGCGGAGCGCTTCGTCACGTCGACCCGGAGCATGATCGTGCTGTCCCGGCTGGTCGAGGGCGCCCCGATATCGGCCGGCCCGGTTCCGCCGGTGGCGAGGTCGTCCACCCGGTCCCACTGAGGGCTGTCCCCTGCCGGCGTGGAACCGGCTACCGAACGGCTCGGCTACCGAACGGCTCGGCTACCTGACGGCTGGGCTACCGAACGGCTCGGCTACCGATCAGAGGTACATGCCGGTGTGCTCGCCGCCGGGGCCGATCGACTTCTCGTCCCCGAAGAACCGCTTGCCGCCGAACTCGCCGGCCAGCCGATCGTCGAGTTCGTCGGCGAGCCCGGTCATCACCTGGACGGCCAGCATCAGGTGGGTCGCCTGGAAGTCCCGGCCGAACACCGGCACCGAGGCCCACACGGTGTCGTCGGTGCAGTACAGCCGCCCGATCGGCATCCGGTTGGTCAGCTCGGACAGCCGCATGTACAGCTGCTCGGTCGGCCGCACCTCGGTCAGTACCGGCGAAAACACGTCGACCAGCGGCGGGTTGTCGCGGACCCGGACGAACACCATCGCCGACCCGGACCGGATGCCGATGTCGCCGTCGCCGTCCACCTGCAGCAGCTCGGGCTGGGTCTTGAGCAGTCCGGCCACGACCACGGCGACCCGGTCGCCGAGCGGCAGCGCGACGTCCTCCGCCGAGCCGGACCCGGCCAACACCCGGGCCTCCGCGTCCCGTTCGGTCACCGCGCCCGCGTCCGGGCCCTCGCCCAGCAGCACCGGACGGGCCGTGCCCAGGGGCCCGATGACGAACGACTTGTCGTCCTCGCCCCGGGCGGCGTACGTGACGAACGCCGGGTGCGGAGCGCCGTAGATGTCCCGCAGCGTACGGGTGACGATCACCGCGAGCCGGGTCGCTTCGCCGGCGGTACCCGCGAACCCGAAATCGTCACCGGAACCGGCCACCACGCCGGGCGGCGACCAGCCGAGCGCGACCAGGTCGGCCACCTGGGCGCGATCGAGCCGGTAACCCTGGGGAAGCGACGTGTTGCTGACCGCGAGCGCCCCGAGCTTGCCGCCATCCTCCGACTGCACGGTGACCGCGTACACGGCGTCGCCGGTACCCGAGGCGGTCGGGTCGAGCGTCAGCTCCAGTTGCGTACCGGCCGGCATGTCGGGTGCGCAGTCGGCCAGCGCCTTGGCGAAGTCCCGCCAGGCCTCGGTGACCTTCGACTTGAGGTCGGCGTTCACCGCGAGGTCGTCCAGCAGGGCCGCCTCTGGTGGATTCTCAGCCGACATCTCGTCTACCTCCTACACGCCGCGCTGGCACACGCGGCGCATCAATGTCCAGTTGGCGGGCCGACCGGGCCGACGAACCGCCCAGCCTGCACGTCCGGCCCACCTTAGCTCCACGGCATGGCGGTCCTACGCCCAAGTCGCGGCGGCGCTGCCGCGGGACTGGACGCTCCGGGTTGACGGGCTATGGTCGGAGCATGGTCCGTAAGGCGCCGCGCGAGGACACCGGAGACGAGAATCTGACCGTTCGGCGGCCGGAGCGCAGCGCCGCCGGGGTCGGAGGCGTGATTCATGGCCTGGCCCCCGGGCTGGCCCAGATGGGCGTCCGGCGATCTGCCCGTACCCTGCTCAAACTCAACCAGGTCGGCGGGTTCGACTGTCCGGGCTGCGCCTGGCCGGAGCCGGCGCCGGGCGAGCGGCACCATGCCGAGTTCTGCGAGAACGGCGCCAAGGCGGTGGCCGAGGAGGCGACCCTGCGCCGGATCACCCCGGAATTCTTCGCCGACCATCCGGTGTCCGCGCTCGCCGACAGGAGCGACCACTGGCTCGGCCAGCAGGGCCGGCTCACCACGCCGATGGTGCTGCGACCGGGCGCTACCCACTACGCGCCGATCTCCTGGGACGACGCGTTCGACCTGGTCGGCTCGACGCTGCGCGGGCTCGACTCGCCGGACCAGGCGGCCTTCTACACCTCCGGCCGCACCTCGAACGAGGCCGCCTTCCTGTACCAGTTGTTCGCCCGCGCCTACGGCACGAACAACCTTCCGGACTGCTCCAACATGTGCCACGAATCGTCCGGCAAGGCGCTGACCGAGACCATCGGCATCGGCAAGGGTTCGGTCACGCTCGACGACATCCACCAGGCATCGCTGCTGGTCGTCGTCGGCCAGAACCCGGGGACCAACCATCCGCGGATGCTCACCGCACTGGAGACGGCGAAGCGCAACGGCGCGAAGATCATCGCGGTCAACCCGCTGCCCGAGGCTGGCCTGCTGCGCTTCCGCAACCCGCAACGCCCCTCCGGCGTCATCGGCGACGGGACCGCGCTCGCCGACCGGTACCTGCAGATCCGGGTCGGCGGGGACCTGGCGCTGTTCCAGGCGTTCGGCTCGCTGCTGCTGGAGTGGGGCGCGATCGACAAGTCCTTTGTGGACGAACACACGGCCGGGTTCGCCGCGTACCGCGCGGCGCTCGAGAAGCTGGACTGGAAGGACGTGCTCACGTCGACCGGCCTCGACCGCGAGGAGATCGTCGAGGCGGCCCGGATGCTGGCGATGTCGGACGCGACCATCGTCTGCTGGGCGATGGGGCTCACCCAGCGCCGGGACTCGGTTCCGGCGATCCGCGAGATCAGCAACGTCCAACTGTTGCGGGGCATGGTCGGCAAGCCGGGTGCGGGGCTGTGTCCGGTTCGCGGGCACTCCAACGTCCAGGGCGACCGGACCATGGGTGTCTGGCACGAGACGCCGAAATGGATGCCGTCGCTGGCGTCGCGGCTGAGCTTCGAGGTGCCGACCCGGCGGGGGTACGACACGGTGGAGACCATCCGGGCGATGCGCGACGGCGCGGTACGGGTGTTCTTCGGCCTCGGCGGCAACTTCGCGGCGGCGACACCGGACACCGAGGTCACCCGGGCCGCCCTGGCGGCGTGTGAGCTGACCGTGCACGTGTCCACGAAGCTGAACCGGTCGCACACGGTATCGGGCCGGACCGCGCTGATCCTGCCGTGCCTGGGCCGGACCGAACGGGACGAGCAGGGCTCCGGCGACCAGTTCGTCACGGTCGAGGACTCGATGTCGGCCGTGCACGCCTCCCGCGGCGCGCTGCGGCCGGCGTCCGAACACCTGCTCTCCGAGGTGGCCATCGTCAGCCGGCTGGCCCGCGCCACCATGCCGACATCACCGATCCCGTGGGCGGAGTACGAGAACGACTACCGGGCCATCCGTGAGGAGATCGCCGCGGTGGTACCCGGCTTCGACGACTACGAGGCCCGGGTCGCGACCGGGCCCGGGTTCACCCTGCCCCACCCGCCCCGGGATCGCCGGCAGTTCCCGACGAAGTCGGGCCGCGCGAACTTCGTGGTCAACCGCCTCGAAGTCACCAAGATCCCGCCAGGGCGGCTGCTCCTCCAGACGGTGCGCAGCCACGACCAGTACAACACCACGATCTACGGGCTCGACGATCGCTACCGGGGAATCCGCAACGGACGACGCGTGATCTTCGTGAACCCGGACGACCTCGCGACGCTGGGCATCGACGACGGAGCGCTGGTGGACATCGTGTCCGAATGGACCGACGGCATTCAGCGGCGGGCGGTCGACTTCCGGGTGGTCGGCTACCCGAGCGCACGCGGGTGCGCGGCCACCTACTTCCCGGAAGCCAACGTGCTGGTACCGCTGGACTCGACCGCGGAGGGATCGAACACGCCGGCCTCGAAGAGCATCATCGTCCGCCTGGAGCCGGCCGGATCGGCCTCGTCACCGGGTGCGATCCCGCCGGCCGAGTCGGCCGTGCCGGCCCAGCCGACCGGATCAGCCGGAACGGCCCAGTCAGCCGGAACGGCCGAGTCGGCCGCGCCGGCCGGATCGGCATGAGGAGCGCGCGGCTGGTCTTCGCGTTCGCCGCATTCATCCTCCTCGGCCTCACCTCGGGCATCTCCGGGGTGCTGATCCCCAGCCAGATGGCCGACTACCGGATCGACAAGGTCACCATCGGAGTGATGTTCTTCACTTTCTCGGCCGGCTATGTGCTGTCCGGGGTGGCGAACGGGTCGCTGATCCGGTGGTTGGGCGCGCGAGGCCAACTGTCGCTCGGCGTGGCCGTGTTCGTGTGTCTGTCGTACGGCGTCGGTCTGCGGCCGAGCTTCGCTCTGTTGCTGATCGCGAACGTGGGCCTCGGCTTCGGTACCGGCATCATGGACGCCGGGCTCAACGCGTACCTGACCACCATGCCCGGGCACACCGCGCTACTGAACCTGCTGCACGCGTTCTTCGGTGTCGGTGCACTGATCGGTCCGGTACTGGCGACCGCCGTCCTGCACGGGCACCGACCCTGGCAGGACGTGTACCTGCTGCTCGCGACGGCGGGACTGCCGGTGCTCATCGGCATCCTCGCGCTGTTTCCCCGACGGGTCGCCCCGGTCGTCGAAGACGACCACAGCGCACCGCTCGGTGCGGCGCTGCGCCGTCCGGCGGTCTGGCTGGGCGCCGCGTTCCTCTGCCTCTACGTCGGCATCGAGGTCACCGTCGGCAACTGGAGCTTCAGCCTGCTCACCCAGCAGAAAGGGGCGGGCGAGCTGGTGGCCGGGTACGTGGTCAGCGGGTACTGGCTGGGCCTGACGCTGGGCCGGTTCCTGCTGAACGCGGCCGCGACCCGGGCCGGGATCGGCGTGCTGGGAATGATGTACGGCTGCCTGGTCGGAGTCGGCGCCGCCACCGTGCTGACCTGGCTCGGGCCGAGCGAGGCGGTGGTGATGATCGGCTTCGGGCTGATCGGCTTCTTCCTCGGCCCGGTGTTCCCAACGACGATCGCGGTGCTGCCCAGGCTCATCCCGAACCGGCTGGTACCCACGGCGGTGGGCCTGCTGGTCGGCGCGAGCGTGGTCGGAGGTGCGGCGTTCCCGTGGCTCGCCGGCGCTCTGGCCCAGGGGTTCGGGCTGGGGTCGTTGCTGCCGTACACGCTGGTGCTGTCGGTGCTGCTGGTCGTCGTGTGGTCGACGCTCGGGCGCCGGATGCGCTCAGTCGCGGGCCCAGTCGGCGGCGAGTTGCGTGATGACGGCAGCGGCCTGAGCCGGGTCAGCGCCGCGGCCGACGGCAAGTCCGAGTAGGTAGGCGGTCAGCGGGGCGGCCGGACGCATCACCCCGTGCGCGACGTCCCGCGCCAGGTCGAGGACCAGGGTCACGTCGACCGGATCCAGGTGGAGCGCTTCGCGGACCGTGTCGGTCCAGTCGTCGAGTGCGGACATCAGGTCCATTCCTCCGCGCGGTGAAGGTCGTCGGGCTCATCGCAGTCGTACCACGGCGGTGGCCCACCGATGTCGGCCGACACCTCTCCGATGCGCAGACCGGCGAGCAGTTCGCGCAGCGGTACCCCGGCCGGGGGCCCGATCCGGGCGAGCGCGGCGATCAGCGGGTCGGTCCGCCACACGCCGCACAGTGTCTGGCGCCTCCCGTCGCCGTCGAGGAACACCACGCCATCCAGCGTGGACGCGGCCAGTGCGGTACGAAGGGTGACGATCGCGGCGGGGCCGAGAAACGGCAGGTCGGCGGCGAGCAGGGCGACGGTGGGCGCAGTGACGCCGGCGAGCCCGGCGGCAGTGGCGGCGACCGGTCCGCCACCCGGGGGTTCCTCCCGCACCCGCCGCGCTCCGGCCGGTACGCGCAGGCTGGGCGGACCGACCACGATCCGGTCGGCCGCGTCCGGTACGGCGTCGAGCACCCGGTGGAGCATCGGCCGCCCCTGCACGGTGAGCATGGGTTTGTCCACGCCACCGAGCCGGCGAGCGGCGCCACCGGCGAGGATGACGGCAGCGTAGGGGTCCATGCACCCGACGCTACCGGCGCCGGGCGTCCCCGGCCGGCGGCGGGGCAGCGACTGCCGGGGCGACTGCCGGGGCGACTGCCGGGCGGCGACTCGCGGGCGGCTCGGCCGTGCGCGAGGCAGGATGGACGCATGGCAAGGGTCACCGCGCGGCGCACCATCGTGCGCATCGATACCTCAACCGGGCAGCCGAGCCGCCGCCCGGACTCGCTGGCGGCGGAGGAGCCGCTGGAGATCCGGGTGGATCGCTCCGCACTCGCGGTCACCATGCGTACCCCCGGCAGCGACCTCGACCTCGCGCTCGGGTTCCTGCTCACCGAGGGGATCATCGGCTCCGCCGACGATGTGCGAACCGCGCAACTGTGCGCTGGCACCGACACCCCGAACACGTACAACGTCGTCGACGTGACCCTCACGCCCGGTGTACCGGCGCCGGTGACCGACCCGAGCCGCAACTTCTACACCACCAGTTCCTGCGGCGTGTGCGGCAAGGCGAGTATCGACGCCGTCCGCACCCGGTCCCGGTTCCCGGTCGACCAGGATCCCGCCACGATCGACGCCAAGACCCTGGTGACGCTGCCCGACACCCTGCGCAGGGCGCAGCGCACCTTCGACGCGACCGGTGGCCTGCACGCGGCGGGGCTGTTCACGACCGACGGGCGGCTGGAGGTGATCCGCGAGGACGTGGGTCGCCACAACGCGGTCGACAAGGTCGTCGGATGGGGTCTGCGGGAGCGGCGACTTCCGCTGGTCGGGCACGTCCTGCTGGTCTCGGGGCGGGCGAGCTTCGAGCTGGTACAGAAGGCGTCCATGGCCGGGATCCCGATCATTGCCGCGGTGTCGGCCCCGAGCACGCTCGCCGTTGAACTGGCCGACGAGGTCGGACTGACCGTGGTGGGTTTCCTGCGCGGTACGACCATGAATGTCTACACCCGCCCCGACCGCATCGGCTGAGTCTCCCGCGCCGCCTCCCACGCCTGCGGCGGCAACCCGCCCGCGACCACCTCGGCGAGCAGCCGCGCCAGCGCGTAATCCGGGTCCACGGTCAGCGCCCGCTCCAGCGCCATCGAGGCGATGACGCCGTCGCCGGCACGCCAGGCGGCGAAGCCCAGCAGCGTCGCGGGTGCGACGCTCAACTCCGGCTCGGCGCGGCGCAGGACCTCGGTCCACAGGCCGACGTGAACGCCCAGGTCGCCGCCGACCGACTCCCAGGCGTGGTCACGCACCGGCAGGTAGACGAGCACCACGGTCAGCCAGGCCATCTCGTCGTTGTCCAGTTGGCCGCCGGAGCACTGCCGGTCGACCGCCGCGTCGACCGCTGCCGCCCCGGCCGCGCGCAACGCGTCGCACGGGTCGGCCGCCGACTCGACCAACTCGACCAGCCGCCGATCGGCCCCGGCCGTGGCCCGGCGCATGTCGGCCCGCGTCAGCCCGCCGATCGGCGCGAGCCTGCGCTGCACCGCGGCCCGGGACGGCAACGCGACGTGCCCGGCGACCACGGCCGCGGCGGCGACCGGCCCGTGGACCGGGTCGAACGGGGTGCCGTCGACCGGGCAGCAGTCGAGTGAGCTGCAGGCATAGGACCAGTAGCGCCCATCGGTGACCCGCAGCACGTCGAGCACGTTCAGCTGCATGGTCCCCAGCCGCCGGTCGATGGCCAGGACGCCGGGGGTGACCGCGGCGGCCGGGCCGTAGCCAATGATGATCACATCGGTGACCTGCTGACGGTTGACCACGGTGGCGTAGTAGTCGGCCAGGTCGGCGGCCCCGGACAGGTCGCCGCGCACCTGGAAGACCACCTGGCCGCGACGCAGGCCGAGCAGCACCACGCTGTCGGAGGGATGGAACCCGAGCAGGTACGGAACCATGCTGAGGATGTCGGCGGTGCTACGCAGAGTCAGCGGCGAAGGCATGCGGCCAGCGTGGCGAATCCGGACAGAGATCGGAAGAGGGAGCTGCCAGCCTGTGGACGACACGCGGGTTATCCACAGGCTGCTCCCGTTTCCGCAGGTCATCGCGGTTCACCGGGTGCGTCGGGCGGCGCCTCGGGCAGGGTCGCGCGCCGCGCCGCGCGCCGCCGCGCCAGACCGGTCACACTCCGGTGCTCGCCGCGTTCACCGGGCCGACGCGGCGTACCGTTCGGGGGTGGATCTGGCATACCTGCGGCAGCATCCGCACCACCTACCGACCTTCCTCACCCACCAGCGCATCCGCGAGACGCCGGTGGCAGGCGGCAGCATCTGCCAGGCGTCCCGGCTGACACTCGACGACGGCAACTCGGTGTTCGCGAAGACCTGGCCGGCGGCGCGGCCGGCAGCCGGGCCGCCGGGGCAGCCGACCGGGGAGGCGCCGGGAGGGCCGCCGGCCGGGTTCTTCGCCGCCGAGGCCGCCGGCCTGAACTGGCTGCGCGAGGCGGGCGCCGTGCCGATCCCCGGGGTCATCGCCGCCCTGCCCGACATGCTCGCCCTGGAATGGATCGACGGCGGTACTCCGAGCGCGCGGGCCGCCGAGGACCTCGGCCGCGGCCTGGCCACCCTGCACCGCAGCGGCGCCGACTCCTTCGGGGCCGCCTGGCCGGGGTACATCGGGGCGTTGCCGATGCCCAACGACCCGTCGGGCGGGCCGTGGCCGGAGTGGTTCGCCGCCGCCCGGCTGGAGCCCTTCCTGCGGATCTCGGCCGACCGGGGCGCGCTGTCCGCGTCGGACGTCGCCGCCGTGACGGAGGTGCTGCGGGACATCGACCGGTACGCCGGCCCGGCGGCCGGGGAGCCGCCCGCCCGCATCCACGGTGATCTGTGGCCGGGAAACCTGCTCTGGGCCGCCTCCGGCCGGGTGTACCTCATCGACCCGGCCGCGCACGGCGGGCACCGGGAGACCGACCTGGCCACTCTCGCCCTGTTCGGCGGCGCCCCGCAGTTAGACCGGATCCTCGCCGGGTACCGGGAGGTATGGCCGCTGGCACCGGACTGGGAGCGACGGGTACCCCTGCACCAGCTGCACCTGCTGCTGGTACACACCGCGATGTTCGGATCCGCCTATCGGGACGCGGTCCTGTCGGCGATTCGCGCTACGGTCAGACAATGACCACCCCGACGCTCGCCGACCGCTTCGGACGGGTGGCGACCGACCTGCGGGTGTCGCTGACCGACCGGTGCAACCTGCGCTGCACGTACTGCATGCCGCCGGAGGGCCTGCCCTGGTTGCCCGGTGCTGAGGTGCTGTCCGACGAGGAGATCTCCCGGCTGGTCCGGATCGCGGTCACCCGGCTCGGCGTCACCGAGATCCGCTTCACCGGCGGCGAGCCGCTGCTGCGCCCCGGGCTGGTGGAGATCGTGGCCCGTGCCGCCGCGCTGACCCCTCGACCGTCCCTGTCGTTGACCACCAACGGAATCGGGCTCGACCGGCACGCCGCCCCGCTGCGCGCGGCCGGCCTCGACCGGGTGAACGTCTCGCTGGACACGTTGTCCCCGGAGAGGTTCGTCCAGCTCACCCACCGCAAGCGGCACGCCGACGTGCTCGCCGGGCTGACCGCCGCCGTCGATGCCGGGCTCGGACCGGTCAAGACCAACTCGGTGCTCATCCGCGGGATCAACGACGACGAGGCGGTCCCGCTGCTCCGGTTCGCCCTCGACCACGGGTACCAGCAGCGGTTCATCGAGCAGATGCCGTTGGACGCGGGGCACACCTGGTCCCGGGACCGCATGATCACCGCCGAGGAGATCCTCGCGGCACTCGACGCGAGCTTCACCCTGCTGCCCGATCCCGACGAGCGTGGCGGCGCTCCGGCGGAGACCTGGCTGGTCTCGGACTACCCCGGCGCGCCGAAGGTGGGCGTGATCGCCAGCGTCACCCGGCCGTTCTGCCGCGACTGCGACCGGTCCCGGCTGACCGCGGACGGCCAGGTCCGCAACTGCCTGTTCGCCCGGGAGGAGACCGACCTGCGCACCCTGCTGCGCGACGGCGGTTCCGACGACGAGATCGTCGAGCGCTGGCAGGCGGCGATGCTGCCCAAGCTGCCCGGTCACGGCATCGACGACCCCACGTTCCTTCAGCCCGTCCGTCCAATGTCCGCGATCGGCGGTTAGCGTGCCGACCGTGCGCTACTTCGCCGCCGCTCGCGCCGCGGCCGGCGTCACCGAGGAGTCGCTGGACGCGGCGACGCTCGGCGACCTGGTGGAGGCACTCGGCCGGCGGCACGGCGAGCGGCTGACGCTGGTGCTCAAGTCGTGCTCGTTCCTCGTCGACGGGCTGGTGTGCCGGGAGGTGTCGGCGGCCGTACCGGCACGCTCCACAGTAGACATTCTGCCGCCCTTCGCCGGAGGTTGACATGCTCGTCTCGTTCTCGGTGACTCCGCTGGGAGTCGGTGACTCGGTCGGCGACCTGGTCGCCGAGGCCGTCCGCGTGGTCCGCGAGTCGGGCCTGCCCAACCGCGCCGACGCGATGTTCACCACGCTGGAGGGTGAGTGGGACGAGGTGATGGCGGTGGTGAAGCGGGCGGTCGACGTCGTGAACGAACAGGCACCCCGGGTCAGCCTGGTGCTCAAGGCGGACGTGCGGCCCGGCGTGACCGACGCGCTGACCAGCAAGGTTGCGCACGTCGAGGATTACCTCTCCCGGTGAGGGCCGCCCCGGCCGGGTTCGTCGCGGTGAGCCCGCCACTCCGATCGCACTGATCAAATACGCCGCGCGTGGCGGTGCGCGTCCTGCCGCGCGCCCGTGAAAGGATGCGTCGTGCCCGCAAAAGCACCCGACCGCGGCCACGACGCGACGTTCGTGGCGGACCTGCACATCCACTCGCGCTACTCCCGTGCCTGTAGCCGCGATCTGGACGTGTCCAGCCTCGCGTGGTGGGCCCGACGCAAGGGCATCACCCTGCTCGGTACCGGCGACTTCACCCACCCCGCGTGGCACGAGCACCTGCGGGACAGCCTCGTACCGGCCGAACCCGGCCTGTACCGGCTGGCCGGCCCGGTCAAGCCGCTGCCGCCCAGCGTCGCCGACCGCGAGGTGCGGTTCATGCTGTCGGTGGAGATCTCCACGATCTACAAGCGCGACGACCGTACCCGCAAGGTGCACCACCTCATCTACCTGCCCGACTTCGACGCGGCGGCGCGGTTCAACGCACGGCTGGGCCGGATCGGCAACCTGGGTTCGGACGGGCGGCCGATCCTCGGCCTCGACTCGCGCGACCTGCTGGAGATCACGCTCGAATCCAGCCCGGACGGGTACCTGGTGCCGGCGCACATCTGGACCCCGTGGTTCTCCGCGCTGGGCTCCAAGTCCGGCTTCGACGCGATCGCCGACTGCTACGCCGACCTGGCCGAGCACATCTTCGCGGTGGAGACCGGGCTGTCCTCCGATCCGGAGATGAACTGGCGGGTGTCCAGCCTCGACCGGTACCGCCTGGTGTCCAACTCCGACGCGCACTCCGCTCCGGCGCTCGGCCGGGAAGCCACCGTCCTCGGCACGGACCTGGACTACTTCTCGGTGCGCGAGGCGCTGCGCACCGGTACCGGGCTGGACGGCACCATCGAGTTCTTCCCCGAGGAGGGCAAGTACCACGCCGACGGCCACCGCGCCTGCGGGGTGAGCTGGGAACCGGCTCGTACCAGGGCCAATAACGGCACATGCCCGGAGTGCGGCAAGCCGCTCACGGTGGGTGTGCTGTCCCGGGTCGAAACGCTGGCCGACCGTGAAGCCGGCGAGCGCCCGGAAGCGGTTGCCCGGCGGGTCACGCACCTGATCCAGCTCGCCGAGATCCTCGGCGAGCTCCATGGCGTCGGCGCCCGTTCCAAGACCGTCGAAGGCCGGCTCGCCACACTGGTGAGCGCGCTCGGACCGGAGTTGTCCATCCTGCGCGAGGTGCCGGTCGACGAGATCACCCGGGCCGGTGGCGAGCTGCTCGGCGAGGCGATCGCCCGGCTGCGCCGCGGCCAGGTGCACCGCACCCCGGGCTTCGACGGTGAGTACGGCGTGATCCGGCTCTTCGAGCCGGCCGAACTGAGCGCGGCCACGGCCGGCGCCGCCGACACCCTGTTCGACGTGCCGGTGACGGCCCGGGTGACGCCCCGCAGGGCGGCCAGGGCCAGCGTCTCCCCCAAGGCCGCAAAGGCTGCCGCGGCCGGCCCGCCAAAGACCCCCGCGAAGGCTGACGGCAAGGCGAAGAAGGCGTTGCCCGCCAAGGAGATGGTGCCGCCGATCGCGCCCGAGCCGTCACCACACGAGCCGTTCGAGCCGATGCTCTCCGGGATGGAGGAGGTCGGTACCGGCCTGCTCGACCGGCTCGACGCCCTGCAACGGGTGGCAGCGTCGGCACCGGGCGGCCCGATGCTGATCGTGGCGGGGCCGGGTACCGGCAAGACCCGTACCCTCACCCACCGGATCGCGTACCTCTGCGCGGAGATGGACGTCTACCCCGAGGAGTGCCTGGCGATCACGTTCACCCGGAGGGCCGCCGACGAGCTGCGCCAGCGGCTCGACGCGCTGCTCGGCGAGGCCGCCGAGGACGTCACGGTGGCCACCTTCCACAGCCTGGGGCTGGCCATCCTGCGTGAGCACCCCGAGCGCGCCGGGCTGTCCCCGACGTTCCGCATCGCCGAGGAGGCCGAGCGGATCGCGGTGCTGACCGCCGCCGGCGCCGCCGACGACGCGGCCGCCCGGCGGATGCTGCGCGAGGGCGTGGACGAGGAGCTGCGCGAGCGGTACGTGAAGGGGCTGCGCGCCGGTGACCTCGTCGACCTGGACGACCTCGTCCGGCTCCCGGTCGCCGTGCTGCGCGACGACGCGGAGCTGACCGAGCGGTACCGGGGCCGGTGGCCGTGGGTGTTCGTCGACGAGTACCAGGACGTCGACCCGGTGCAGTACGAGCTGCTGCGGCTGCTCGCCCCGGCCGACGGCAACCTGTGCGCGATCGGCGACCCGGACCAGGCCATCTACTCCTTCCGCGGTGCGGACGTGTCCTTCTTCCTGCGCTTCAGCCAGGACTTCACCGACGCCCGGATCGTCCGGCTGACCCGCAACTACCGTTCCTCGGCGCCGATCGTGGCCGCCGCGGTGCAGGCGATCGCCCCGTCCTCGCTGGTCCCGGGCCGGCGGCTGGACCCGGCCCGGCTCGACCCGGAGGCGGTACCGATCGGGCTCTACGCCGCCGCGTCGAGCGCCGACGAGGCCGACTTCGTCGTGCGTACCGTCGACGAGCTGGTCGGCGGCCTGTCCCACCGGTCGCTGGACTCCGGCCGGATCGACGCGCACGCCGCGGCCGGATCGATGAGCTTCGCGGACATCGCCGTGCTGTACCGCACCGACGCGCAGGCCGCCGCGATCGTGGACGCGCTGTCCCGGGCCGGGGTACCGGCGCAGAAGCGCTCGCACGACCGGTTGCGGGACCGGGCCGGGGTCGCGGCCATCGCCCGCGAGCTGCGCTACGCCACCGGACTGGCCGGGTCGCTGGCGGCCCGGGTACGGCTGACCGGGCAGTTGCTCGCCGAGCGGCCCACCCTCGACGCGGACGGCGGCCTCTCCCCGCAGGACGTGCACACCGCGATCGAGCTGCTCACGCCGCTCGCGGTGCGGTGCGGCGACGACCTGGAGAAGTTCCTGGCCGAGATCGGCACCGGCGCCGAGGTGGACGCGCTGGATCCGCGCGCCCAGGCGGTCACGCTGCTGACCCTGCACGCGGCGAAGGGCCTGGAGTTCCCGGTCGTCTTCCTGGTCGGCTGCGAGGACGGTCTGTTGCCGCTGCGCTTCCCCGGCTCGTCTGCCGTCGAAGCCAATGTCGACGAGGAGCGCCGGCTGTTCTTCGTCGGCCTGACCCGGGCGCAGGACCGGCTGTACATCAGCCACGCCCGGCGCCGCGTCCGGTACGGCAGCGAGCGTGAGGCGTCGCCGTCGCCGTTCCTCGCCGCGATCGACCCCGGGCTGCTGGAGCGGCGCGGTGACGAGGAGCCACGCCGCCCTCGCGACCGGCAGTTGCGCCTCATCTGACCAGCAGGATCGCGAGGTACGCCCCGGCCAGCAGCGCCGGGCCGAACGGCAGCGGGGTGTCCCGGCGAACGCGTCCGGTCAGCAGCAGGCCCAGCACCACCGGGCCGTTGCACGCGTACGGCAGCGCGAGGCCGAGCAGCACCTCCGGCCAGCCCAGCCAGCCGAGCAGGAACCCGAGCAGGCCGGCCAGCTTCGCGTCGCCGAGACCCAGTCCCGTCCGGGGTACCGCCACCACGACGCAGTACGCCGCGGCGCAGCCCAACCCCGCTACGCCGCAACGCAGCAGTGGGCGGCCGTCGTGCTCCACGATCGACGCCGTGCCCAGCACCGCCACCGTGACGAGGAACGCGGCACCGACCAGCGGGTCGGGCAGCCGCAGGCAGACCAGGTCGGTCGTGGCCAGTACCAGCCCTGCCGCCGCGACCGGGAGGGCGGCCCCGAGCAGCGGTACCGGACCGAGTGCCCAGCCCAGCCCGCCGAAGGCCAGCGCGCCGAGCGGTACCCACAGCCACCCGGGCGGCTGGGGCCGGAGGGGGCTGCCCGGGCACGGGTCGGCACGCTGGCGCCCGCACAGCCGGTACGCCAGTCCGGGCACCAGCGTGCCGACCAGTCCACCGAGCACCGCACAGGCCATCGCCAGCACCGCGCGATGCTAGCGGTACCGTGCCGCACCGCGCCGCCCGCGGCCGTCGGGCCCGCACGCTACGGTGGCGGCGCCGGTACGTGCCACCGGCAGTCGTGAGGATGACCGCACGGGACGGACCCTGGAGGGTTGGATGTCAGACTTTGGGCGCGACGGCTCTGCGCCGGGCCGGCCGAGCGATCCGTGGCACCGGGACGATCCGTACCAGGCCGACAATCGGTACCAGGCCGACGATCCATACCAGGGTGGCGATCCGTACCCGACCCATCCCGGGCCGCCGTTCGCGCCACGGGAGCCCGACGGGTACCGCGGCGGTCGCGACGACGACCACCGCGACCCCGGTCCCCGGCATTACCAGCTCGCCGAGCCCTACCAGCAGACGCAGCCCAACCAGCAGAGCCAGCCCTACCAGCAGACGCAGCCCGCCGCGTGGGATCCGTCGGGCCAACCCGAGCAGCCCAGCCCACTCAACCCACCCAGCCCACTCGGCCCACCCGATTCGCGCGGTCCGCGTCCCCCGAGAAAGAGCTCGCGCGGACTGGTCATCACGCTCGTCGGTGTGCTTGTCCTGGTGCTGTGCGGCGGCGGTGCGCTCGCGCTGTACCTGCTGCACAAGGGCGACGCCACACAGCCGAAGTCCACGCCGATCGCCGGGACGTCGGGGTCGGCGTCCGCCCGGGCGAGCGCGACCCCGAGCTACGACCCGAGCTCGATCGTCAAGGGGCAGTGCGTGGTCAACGACGGCGACGAGAACGTGCCGAGGCTCCGCGTGGTCGCCTGTGCACCCGGTTCGTACCTGGTCCTGGCCCGGTTCGACGGCACCGGTGACCCGCAGAAGTGCACCACCGTCTCCGGCTCCACGCACGACTACTTTTACCAGACCTCTCCGACCAGCCTGGACTTCGTGCTCTGCCTGAAACAACAGTGAACTATCGGGCTATCTAGCCCGTGCGCTAGATAGCCCTAGAACATCAAAGAAGGGCGTGGCGTTTCTAGCGATGACGCTAGATAGCCCGATACGGTGCCATCGTGGATCCGGTACGCAACCCGTACGCGCCCGGGGCCGGCCAGCGGCCGCCGGAACTGGCCGGACGCGACCGCGAGCTGGAAGTCTTCGACGTCGTGCTGGAGCGGGTCGCCCGCAACCGGCCGGAGCGGTCGCTGGTGCTCACCGGGCTGCGCGGGGTCGGCAAGACGGTGCTGCTCAACACGCTGCGCTCGCAGGCCATCGGCCGGCTGTGGGGCACCGGCAAGATAGAGGCACGCCCCGATCAGGCGATGCGCCGGCCGCTGTCCGCCGCGCTGCACATGGCGGTACGGGAGTTGGCTCCGCGCCACCGCGCCCCCGACCGGATCGACGAGTTCCTGGGCGTGCTGAAGGCGTTCGCGCTGCGCGCCAACACCACCGGGAAGATCCGGGACCGGTGGCAGCCCGGCATCGACGTACCGGCGGCCAGCGGCCGCGCCGACTCCGGCGACATCGAGATCGACCTGGTCGAACTGTTCACCGACGCGGCGAGCATCGCCACCGACGTGGGTACCGGTGTCGCGGTGTTCATCGACGAGATGCAGGACATGGCGCCCAACGACGTCTCGGCGCTCTGCGCCGCCTGCCATGAGCTGTCCCAGACCGGTGCGCCGCTGATCGTGGTCGGCGCCGGGCTGCCGCACCTCCCCGCGGTACTGTCGGCGGCCAAGTCGTACTCGGAGCGGCTGTTCCGGTACCAGCGGATCGACCGGCTGGACCGGATCTCCGCGGATCTCGCGCTGTGCGCGCCGGCCGAGCGCGAGGAGGTCGAGTACGAGGCGAAGGCGCTGGACGCGCTCTACGAGGCCAGCGGCGGGTACCCCTACTTCGTCCAGGCCTACGGAAAGGCGACCTGGGACCACGCGCCCCGCACGCCGATCACCGCCGCCGACGTGCGGGTCGGTGCGCCGGAGGCCGAGGCCGAGTTGGCGGTGGGCTTCTTCGGCTCCCGGTACGAGCGGGCCACGCCGGCCGAACGGGAGTACATGCGCGCGATGGCGTCGCTGGCCACGGCCGATACCGAGGGCGAGGCGGTACCCACCGCCGAGGTGGCCCGGGCCCTGGAGCGCAAGCCGGCGTCGCTGTCTCCGGCCCGCGACGCGCTGATCAAGAAAGGGCTGATCTACTCGGGCGAGCGCGGGACCGTCGCGTTCACCGTTCCGCACTTCGGCCGGTACCTTCGCACACAGCCTGCGTAGTTTCCGCTCAACCGGTGTAAAGCGTGCGCCGATGGGTAGTACCGGCGCATGAGTTCCGTACGCACCGCGGCCCGCGCCATGCTCGCGGGGATCTTCGTGGCGTCCGGGGCGCAGGGGATGGCGGACCCGGATCGGCTGGTCCCCGCCGCGAGGCGGTTCACCGACCGCGTCGGGCCGGTGCTGCGGCGGATCCATCCAGGGTTGCCCAGCGACCCGCACACGCTGGTCCAACTCGACCAGTTGACGAAGCTGGTGGGCGGCCTGCTGCTGGTCACCCCGGCGCGGCGCCCGGCCGCCCTCGTGCTGGCCTGCTCATTGATCCCAACGACCCTGGCCGGGCACCGGTTCTGGGAGGCAGAAGATCCGGCCCTTCGCGCGAACCAACAGGCCCACCTGCTCAAGAACCTCGGTCTGCTGGGCGGGCTCCTGCTGGTCGCCCTCGACACCGAGGGCAGGCCCGGGCTGCGCTGGCGGACCACCCACATGATTTCCGACGCCAACCGGTCGGTGCGCCGGGGTGCCCACGACACGCGCCTCAAGGTCCGCGTTGCCGCTGCGGCGAACCCGATCGCCCGGCGGCTCCCCGTCTGAAGCGGAGGGCCCCTTCTTTCTATCGTAAGCAAGCGCTGACGTGGCACTGATCTAGACGTCGCACAATTACCGCATCAATCACCTGAATCCCACAGCACGCGTTAACCCCTATGAAATATGACGAAGCAGTGTGGGATCAGACACGTTCGGATAACGCAGGAGGTGCGTCCTTGGCGCGCCACTCTAGGCTCCTCGATAGACCGGGGTGGGAAGCACGCATGGAGCACGGGGGTGTCGAGAGCATGCCGGCGACCGTCAAGGATCGACCGCGTATTGCCATTGAAGACCACCAACGCCAGCTCATCAGCCGGCTGGGTGGCCGGCTCGGTCCCGTCTGGGTCCACCGCGGCACGCTGATCCGGCTCGGCATCCTCGCGCTCACCGTCTTCCTCGCCATCCGGGCGGTGAAGAAGTGGGGCCGCCACTACACGTTCTTCGACATGAACATCTACCACGGCGCGATGGTGTGGTGGACGCACGGCGGGAACCTCTACGACTTCGTGGCGCCCAGCACCACGCTCGGCTTCACGTACCCGCCGTTCGCCGCGCTGGTGATGGCCCCGATGGCGGTACTCCCGGCGCTCGCCGCGGGCTGGGTCAACACGGTGCTCAGCCTCGCCGCGCTCACCGTGCTGCTGGCCTGGCTGCTGGTCCCGATCGCCGACCGGTACGGCTGGCGCCGCTGGTTCGTCGTCGCCCTTGCCGTGCCGCTGGCCGGCGCGACCGAGCCGATCCGCGAGACGCTCGGCTTCGGGCAGGTCAACATCCTGCTCGCCATCCTCATCTACGCGGACTTCGTCGCGCTGCGCAACCGGGCCAAGCTCGCGGCCAGCCTCCTCCGGCTCGGCATCGGCGCGGGCACCGCATCGGGCGGGCTCAACGCCGCCCGGGGTGGGGCCAACTCCCGCGCTGGGAGGCCGGCCGTTGCCGAGTCCGCCGAGCCGACCGCGACCGGCGCGCTGCGCCGGCTGTGGAACTCCGGCGCGCTGGCCGGTGTCGGCATCGGACTGGCCACCGCGATCAAGCTGACGCCCGGCGTCTTCATCGCGTACTTCGTGGTCACCAAGCAGTGGCGCGCGGCCGTGGTGTCGGCCGCCACGACTGTGGCCGTGACCCTGCTGACCTTCGCGGTGGCGGGCAAGGCGGCCACCCAGTACTTCACCTCGGTGGTCTTCGACACCAGCCGGGTCGGCGCGGTCGACTCGACCGCGAACCAGTCGCTGGCCGGTGTGCTGGCCCGTCTCTACGATTCCAGCACCACGCCCACGCTGATGTGGCTGGCGTTCGCCGCCCTGCTGTTCGCCGTCGGCATGATCCGCGGCAGCGGCGCGCACAACGACGGCGACGAGTTGGCCGCTTTCACCATCGTCGGGTTGACCGGCAACGCGATCTGCCCGATCTCCTGGTCGCACCACCTGGTCTTCCTGATCCCGGCGCTGGTGGTGATGGGCGACTCGGCGCTGCGCCGGCACAAGGCCGCGCGTGGCCTCGCGACCCGGGACATGTGGGCCTGGGGTCCGGGCGGGATGCCGGCCTTCGCCGGCATGACCAGGGCAGCGGCGACGATCGGCGTGTACGTGCTGTTCGTCGTGTCGCCGATCTGGAAGTTCGAGCACAAGTTCCCGGCCGTCTCGCACTACAAGGACGGCCTGCACGGTGCGCTCTGGGAGAATTCGCTGGCCCTGGCGATCATCGCCCTCGTGGTGCTGTTGCCCTGGCGGCCCGGCGCCGATCCGGCGTTCTATCCGGAGCCGGCCCTGGCCCGCCGCGCCGCCCTGCTCAACCGCTGAGCCGATCAACCGCTCAACCGCCGCCATCCTGCGTCGACGCGAAGCCCGCGAAGGCCCGACCTGCGCGGTCCGGCCGCGCGGTCACGGGCTGTTGACCCACTCCTCGGTACCGTCGGCGAAGACCTGCCGCTTCCACACCGGCAGCCTGGACTTCACCTCGTCCACGAGGTCGGCGCAGGCGGCGAACGCCGCCGCCCGGTGTGCCGTCGATACCGCCGCGACCAGTGCGACGTCGCCGACCTTGAGCGCTCCGACGCGGTGCGACACCGCCACCGCGTAGACCTCCGGCCGCGCCGCGATCTCCTCGGCCACCTCGGCGAGGACCACCTCGGCGCTCGGATGCGCCTCGTACTCCAGCAACGACACGCCGCGCCCCTCGTCGTGGTCGCGGACGATGCCCTGGAAGGCCACGACCGCTCCCGCCGCCGGATGGGCCACCGCGCGCTCGTGCGCCGCCACGTCGAGCGGATCCCCGGTCACCGCGATCATCACGGCCGCTCCCCGGCAAGCAGCGGCAGCGGTACCAGCGCCACCTCGTCCCCGGCCGTCGCATCGGCGTTCGGTGGAATCACCGCGAAGCCGATCGCCCGCGCCATCCCTCGCAGCATCGACGACGCGGCATGGGACACGGCCACCCCGGCGGCGTCGACCAGCGCGAGATGCGTGAACGCGCCCCGACCGCCGACCGGCGCGGACAGCCGGATGTTCGGCAGTTCCGGCATCGACCGGCCGGACAACCCGGCCACGGCCGGAGCGACCAGGGACACGAGCGCCACGACCGCCGACTGCGGGTTGCCGGGCAGGCCCGCGACCAGGGCGGTACCGCCGCCGGGACGCGGCACGCTCGCCAGCAGCATGGGGAAGCCGGGGCGTACCTCGACGGTGTTGACCAGGTACCGGGCGCCGAGCCGGGCCAGCGCCGGGTGCAGGTGGTCGACCGGCCCGCTCATCGTGCCGCCGGTGGTGCAGATCAGCTCGGCGCCGCCGGCCAGCGCCCGGTTCAGCGCCTCGACGTGCGCCTCAAGGGTGTCCTCGACCGGGCCGATCACCGGGCCGGCGGCGGCACCGAGCCGGCGTAGCCAGGCCGGCACCGAGGGGCCGAGCGAGTCGCGGACCCGCCCGTCGCCGGGAAGCCCGGCGGTCAGCAGTTCGTCGCCGAACACCAGCACCGCCGTCGCCGGCGCGGCCCGTACGCCGAGCGTGTCGTACCCGCACGAGGCGGCCAGGCCGATCACGGCCGGGTTGACCGGGGTACCCGCCGGCAGCAACTCCTCGCCGAGCCGGGCCTCCTCGCCCGGCTCACGCCATTCGGGCGTGGTACGCGGGGTGCCGGTGATCCGGCCGTCGTGCTCCCGGGTGGCGTCCTCGGTGCGCAGGATCGCCGCGGTACCGACCGGCACCGCGGCGCCGGTGGCGATCTCGACGCACACGCCGTCCTCGGTCAACGGACGCGCCAGCGTACCGGCGAGCACCCGGCCGGTCACCCGCCACGGCCCGGGGCCCCGCACCGCGAAACCGTCCACGCTGGACGTCGGGAACGCGGGCAGGTCGGTGCGGGTGAGCAGCGGATGCGCCAGGGTGGCGCCGTCGGCTTCCGGCAGCCGTACCTCGACGGGCGGCGCGGCGGCGTCCACACCGGCCGCGTACGCCGCCGCCCTGGCCTGCTCCCAGGGCAGCGGGCTGGTCTGACGTGTCGGGTTGGCCGTTGACGGTTGGGCGGTCACTCCGACAGCCTAGTGCGATCGCCGGAGCCGGGCGCAGGTGTCGGGTGCCCCGGCGGCCGGGGGCGGCCGGTTACGGCGAGCGGGGGTGGTCGCCGCCGCGCAACTGGTCTATCGCGTGGGCCAGGATCGGACCGAGTACGGCCAGCCCGTCGCGTGCCCCGCCGGTGGAGCCGGGCAGGTTGACGATCAGCGTACGGCCGGCGACCCCGGCCAGCCCCCGGGACAGCACCGAGGTCGGTACCCGGTCCCGGCTGTGCGCACGCAGCGCTTCGGCGATGCCTGGTACCTCGTAGTCCAGCACGTCCCGGGTGACCTGCGGAGTGCGGTCGCTCGGGTTGAGACCGGTACCGCCGCTCGTCACCACCAGGTCGTACCCGGCGCCGACCGCCTCCCGCAGCGCCTGCCCGACGGGCTCCCCGTCGGGTACCAGCACCGGCTCGTCCACCGCGCAGTCCAACTCGCGCAGCCCGGCGACCAGCAGGGGACCGCTGGTGTCCCGGTACACCCCGGCGGACGCCCGGTTCGATGCCACGATGACCCGTGCCCGGATCATGCCGGCCGCTCCCAGAGGCCGGTCTTCCCGCCCTCCTTGCGCAGCACGCGGACCCCGTCGAGGGTGGCGGCCGGGTCCACCGCTTTGATCATGTCGATCAGCGCGAGCCCCGCGGCGGCCACCGCGGTCAGCGCCTCCATCTCCACACCCGTGCGGTCGGCCGTCCGCGTGGTGACCGCGATCGACACCGCGGACTCGCCGAGGGTCAGGTCGACGTCGACCCCGTGCAGCGCGATCGGATGACACAGCGGGACCAGGTCCGGCGTACGCTTCGCGCCCATGATCGCGGCCACCCGGGCAACCGCGAGCGCGTCGCCCTTGGGTAGCGCGTCCCGGCGCAACAGGTCGATCACCTCTCCGGTCGTGCGTACCTCGCCGGCCGCCGTCGCGCGCCGGACCGAGATCGCCTTTCCCGACACATCCACCATGCGCGCCGCACCCTGTGCGTCGACATGGGTCAACCTGGCGTCTACCACAACAAACAGCGTACGAGCCCGGATCACATGGCCGACCGGCGGTCCGACTAAACCGATATCGGTCGGCCCGACGTGCCTGCATACGCGTATCGTGAGAACGGACTCTTGACTTCCGGGAGGGTATATGAATTGTCCGAAAGACAAAGAGACAATGATGCCTTTCTATGCGAACGGCCCCCGCTGGGCAATAAGCGCCTAATGCCTGATCTCCCCCAAAATGGCTGCTCGCAGGGGTTGCGAACCGCGATTACGTGCTCACACAAAGTGGTCAATTCTGTCAAGCTTCGCGCATCCTGAAATGAGCGACATTTTTGATATGCAATTTGCGATCTGCACCCTAATCTCATCCCATCGAGGTCCACTGGATGGGAGAGAACAATGGCGAAGAACACGAACCCCTGCCGCAGCGGCCACAACAACCGCCTCAGCGGCTGGGACTAAACAGTCGACCATCAATCCGAGTCATCTGATCAGTCTCTGCGGCATCTTGGTCCGCACTTCCGTTTGTCGATAGACGCACGTCGCCTTACGCTGAACCGAATACATCGGCAGTGCCAGTCAAGGGCGACGGTTGAGCAACGCGAGCTCCGACGAGACCGACCGGCGGTTGAATCTGACCGTCGGTCTCATCGTCGTGATCGGGGCCGGATGCGCGGCCTGGGCAATCTGGGCTCTCCCCTACGTCGGCGGCTCCGTGCCATGGATCCGGATCCTCGCCGTCGCGGCCATGCTCGGCCTCTCCGATCGAGCCGTGATCCACATTCGGATCAAGGACAGCCGCCACACGGTGGGCATGGAAGAACCGGTTGTCCTGGTCGGGTTGATGCTGCTGCCAGGCCCGTGGCTGGTGCTCTCGACCGCCGTCGCGATCGCCGTGGCCAGGGCCGCCACCCGCCGTGCCGCGCCGATCAAACAGCTCTTCAACACCGCCAAGACAACGGCCGTCGTCGCCGCTGCCGTCGCGGCCGCGGCCGCATTCGGACTGACCGGTCCGTTCTCGGCCAACCGTGGCGACCTTCCGGGGATCATCGCGGCAGCATTGGCCATCATCGTCGCGGACGAGATCCTTGCTCTTCCCGTCATCGCCCTGGCCACCCGGACGCGGCTGATCAGCATCTTCCTGACGAACGCCGATGTCCGGCTCGGCGGAATGGTCGTCCGGCTCGCGCTGGCCAGCTTCGGACTGTTCTGGTTCTCCAGGTACCTCGCGCTGATCGCCGTGGTCCCTCTGATCATCATTGGCCTGCACATCGTCGCGGCGAACCAGGTACGGGCGCGGGCCGAGCGCGCGGCGTGGCAGAAGCTCGCCCAGGCCACCGACGAGTTCAACGAGGTCGACCTGGACGCCGTGCTCAGTTCGGCGGTCACCCGGGCCTCGGAGCTGTTCTCCTCGGACGACGTCGAGGTCGAGATCACCAACCTCTCCGTACCCGACCGGCTGGTCCGCGGCGGGGCCGCCGGCATCGGGTTCACCGGTGAGCCGGAGGCCGCCCCGCCGTCCGACGGCCATGTGATCGCCACTCCGCTGGAGAGTCACGGCGGCACGAGCGCCATCGGTGAGCTGCGCCTACGGTTCCGGGGCAAGGTCACACTCAGCGAGCGTGAGGAGTACACGCTGCGTACCTTCGCCGCCGCGCTGTGTACCGCGGTCCGAAACGCCGCCGCCTTCGCGGAGACGCAACGGCTGGCCGAACACCACGCGTACGCTGCCAGCCACGATCCGTTGACCGGCCTGGCCAACCGGCGGCACCTCTACGAGCGGGGCGCCGGGCTGCTCTCCTCCGGGGCGAAGGGCCAGATGGGCCTGCTGCTGGTCGACCTCAACCACTTCAAGGAGATCAACGACACTCTCGGGCACGCGGCCGGCGATCAGGTGCTGGCCGAGGTGGCGCGCCGCCTCGCCGCCGCCGCGGCGACCGACGATCTGGTGGTGCGGCTCGGCGGCGACGAGTTCGCCGTGTTGTTCTCGAACATCGCGGCGCCGGCCCTGGCTCTACCGCGGGCCAACGCCGTACTGGCCGGGCTGAACCCGCCGATCGAGGTGGACGGCATGCGGATCGTCGTGGAGGCCAGCGCGGGAGTCGCGCTCGCCCCGTTCCGCGGCGGTGTCGAGGAGTTGCTGCGCCGCGCCGATGTGGCCATGTACCAGGCCAAACGCGAGGGCCGGACGGTGGAGATGTACGCCCGGTCCCGGGACACCGCCGACATCGGCCGGCTGGCCCTGTCCGCGGAACTCTCCCGGGCCGTCGCGGAGCACGAGTTCACGGTCAACTTCCAGCCGGTGGTCGACCTCGCCACCGGTGAGGTGATCTCCGCGGAGGCGCTGGCCCGCTGGCACCACCCCCGGCGCGGCGACCTCAACCCCAACCGGTTCCTCGACTACGTGGAACGCTCCGGCCTGCTCGCCGCGTTCAGTGAGGCCGTGTTCGACCAGGCGTTGCGCGCCGCCGCGACGTGGAACGCGGACGGCTTCGCGGTGCCGGTGGCGGTCAACGTCTCGCCCCGAAGCCTGCTGGACCCGACCTTCCCCGAGTCGGTGCAGCGCCGCCTGGAACTGGCCGCGGTACCGGCGGAGACGCTGATCATCGAGCTGACCGAATCGCTGACGCTCAGCCAACTCGACGTCGTCGACGAGGTGCTGTGCGCCCTGCGCGACCTGGGCATCCGCCTCGCCCTGGACGATTTCGGCACCGGGTACTCGTCGCTGGCGACGCTGGCCCGCATCCCGGTACACGAGTTGAAGATCGACCGGGAGTTTGTCGCGGCGATGGAAGGCTCCGCGGAGGCTGCGGTCGTGCGCTCGACCATCGAGCTGGGCCGCAGCCTGGACCTGCTGGTGGTGGCCGAGGGCGTGGAGAGCGAACAGCAGCGCGGCCGGCTCTGGGAGCTCGGCTGCCCGGCCGGTCAGGGGCACCTGTTCGCCCGCCCGATGCCGATCCACCGGCTGCTGGCGACGCTGCGCCGGGGGTACGAGGGCCGACCCGGGGCGCTGGCACCCTCGCTGCACGAATCCGGCGCGGTCATCCGGATGCCGTTCCGGCGAACCGGCGCCCGCTCGCGCGAGGACCTCGGCTGACGGCCGGCGCCGGCGCGCTAGGCTGATCCGTGCTCGACGCCCCCGCACCGGTACGGACCGGCCGCCGGCCCCGGCTCGCAGTCGCCGACCAGGCCCACGGCGGTCTCGCCGTCGACCTGGGCCTGTATGTGGTCTCCTTCCTCTTTGCCGGCTTCACGGCGCTGACCGCCACCCTGCCTCCGCACGGCGCCTGGGGGCGCATCGCGATCTGGGGATACGCCGCCGCCACGGTCGTGGTGGTCATCCAACTGGCCGGCCGTCGCCGGTGGCCACGGCTCGCCGGACCTGCCGCACGAGCCGTGCTCACGGTGCTCGCCTGGTGCGCCACCGCCCTGCTGCCACTCGTGATCGAGGCTGCCCAGCGAGCCGCCGGGCGCACCGACCGCGCGCAGGAGGAGGTGATCGTGGTCGAGCACGGGGCGCAGCGGTTGCTGGACACCGGGACGCCGTACCTCGGTCACGACGCGATCGCCGCGCTGCCGCTCGACCAGCGGCTGCTCGGCTACCTGCCGTACCAGCCGGGCATGGTTCTGCTCGGGCTGCCCCGGGCTATCGGCGGCGCCGCCTGGTGGACCGACGCGCGGGTCTGGTTCGCGCTGGTCACGGCGGTCACGGTCGGGGCCGCCCTGGTGCTGCTGCGGCGTTCCGGGGTCGGCGCGCCCCCGCTGGTACGGGCGCTGCAGGCGGCCACCGTCGTACCGGTGTGCACGCTCACCCTCGCGGTCGGCGGGGACGACCTGCCGGTACTCGGACTGTGCCTGCTCGCGCTGGCCTTCGCCGCGACCCGCCGGTACGGGCTGGCCGGCGTGGCCGTCGGTGTCGCCGGGGCGATGAAGCTGTTCGCCTGGCCGGTCGCGCTGGTGCTGCTGGCCCTCGCGATCGTCCACCGGCGCGGGCCGCGCTACGCCCTGGGCGCGATCGGGCTGCCGGTGCTCTCGCTGGTGCCCGCGTTTCTCGTCGACGCCGGCGCGGCGACCGAGAACGTGATCCGCTTCCCGCTGGGCAAGGGCCTGGTGCAGTCTCCGGCGGAGAGCCCGTTCCCCGGGGAGCTGATCGCGGCCCACCTGCCCGGCGGCCACACGATCGCCGCGGCCCTTCTCGTCCTGGCCGGCCTGGCCATCGCCGGCTGGCTGCTGCGCCACCCGCCCCGCGACGCGGGTACGGCCGCGCTGGTCTGCGCCGCGGGCCTGCTCACCGCCATCCTGCTGATGCCGGCGACCCGGTTCGGGTACCTGTTGTACCCGATCGCCTACGCCGTCTGGGCACCTGCGCTGCGGACGCGGCCCACACTGGAGGCGTGAAGGACTTTCGGGATCGGGCACGGGCAGGTGATCTTCTGGGTCGGGCCCTGTCCGCGTACGCGCACCGACCCGAGGTCACGGTGCTGGGGCTTGTCCGGGGCGGGATGCCGGTGGCGGCCCGGGTCGCCCGGTCGCTCGGCGCACCACTGGACGTGCTGGTGGTCCGCAAGCTCGGAGTTCCCTGGTCGCCCGAGGTCGCGTTCGGCGCGCTGGGACCCGGCGGGGTACGGGTGCTCAATCCGGAGGTCGCCGACCGGATCGGAGAAGATCAAATCGATGCGGTGGTCGCCTACGAACAAGCGGAGCTCACCCGCCGGGAGTCCCGGTACCGGGCCGACTGCCCGCCGCTCGATCTGCTCGGGCGCGTCGCCATCGTGGTCGACGACGGGTTGGCCACCGGTGCCACGGCGGCAGTGGCGGTGACGGTGGTGCGGCAACTGGGAGCAGCCCGGACGGTAGTGGCCGCCCCGGTCGGCGCACCGGAGGCGGTCACCTGGCTCCGCAGGCTGGCGGACGAGGTGTGCTGCCCACTGGTACCCGAGGACTTCGCGGCGGTGAGCCGCTTCTACGGCTCGTTCGAGCAGGTGTCCGACGACGAGGTCATCGCGCTGCTGCACTGAGACTTCTGCGCTTTTGTGCGGCCCACCGGCCGGTAGCAGTCTTTGCGGCCCGCGGGCCGGCAGCGGCTTTGTGCGTCCGGCAGCGGCTTTGTGCGGCTCGCGGGCAGCGGCTTTGTGCGGCTCGCGGCCCGCGGCCGGCTACCCGTCCGGGGAATCCGGTTGCCGGCGCCGGCGGGGCCGGGGAACATGGCGGTGGCAGCTGTCCCGACCCGAGGAGTCCGCGACACCATGCGCTGAGCCGCAGCCATCCGGTTTCTTGAGGCGCCTTCGCGCCTCTTCCTTGAGGCGCGTCGCGCCCTCGGCCGGGTTCTGGCTGCGGTCGGGCTGCCCTTCACCGCGCCCCGGCGCCCCGCCGTACCCGGCCTTTCGTTGTTCCTACACGGGAGGTGAGCGGAGCTTGTTGAAGGCCATCAATCTGGCCCACACCTACGCGGGTGAGCCGCTGTTCCGGGAGGTCTCGCTGCTGCTGGGGCCGGACGACCGGATCGGGCTGGTGGGACCGAACGGGGTGGGCAAGTCGACGCTGCTGCGGGTACTCGTCGGCGAGGTCGCGCCGGACTCCGGGCAGGTCGTGCTCGGGCCCGACGACCGGATCGGGTACTTCGCCCAGCAGGTACCGGATCCGGACGCCACGGTCGGCACGTTCCTGGCCGAGGCGCCCGGCGAACTGGCCGCGCTCGCACGCAGCCTCGAAGTGCTCGAAGCACAGATGGCGGCCGCCGGCGATTCGGCCGGATGCGGGCCGGCGTCCATCGTGGCCTCCCGTGAGGCGTCCACCACGGCCGGATCCCGCCAGTCATCCATTGTGGACGATTACGCCCGGGTACAGGAGCGGTTCGCCCAGTTCGGCGGCTGGGCGTACGCGGCCAGGGTGGACGCCGTACGCGGTCGGCTGGGCGTCGACCTCATCGACCCGGGGCGCCGGCTCGGTACTCTCTCCGGCGGTGAGCAGGCCCGGGTCATGCTCGCCCGGCTGCTCCTCGCCGAGCCGTCGGTACTGGTCCTCGACGAGCCGACCAACCATCTCGACGCCGACGGCAGCGCCTGGCTCGGCGGTTACCTCGCCTCGTTCCCGGGCGCTGTACTGGTGGTCACCCACGACCGCGGGTTCCTCGACCGGTTCGCGAACCGGATCGTCGAGCTCGACGGCATCGACGAGCGGCCGCAGCACTACGAGGGCAACTACACCGCGTACCGGCTCGAGAAGCGGCACCGCTGGGAACGCCTGCTGCTCGACTACGAGGCGCAGGAGAAGGCCCGGCAGCGGCTGGCCGAGGACATCGACCGGACCAAGGAGCAGGCCCGGGGCGTCGAGCTGAACGTCCGAAGTGGACTGGGGGCCGACCAACTCCGCCGGTACGCGAAGAAAGTGGCCCGCAAGGCCAAGGCGCGCGAACGCCGGCTCACCAGGCAGATGCTGGCCACCTCCTGGCTCGCCGAGCCGCAGACCAGGCCTCCGCTGGCGCTGGCCTTCCCGCCGGTGATCGGCGCCGGTGAGCCGGTCATCAAGGCCGCCGGACTGCGCGTGCCAGATCGGCTGAATCCCCTGGATATCGAGGTGTATGGAGGCGATCGCGTATTGATCACGGGCCCCAACGGTGCCGGCAAGACCACGCTGCTGCGGGCCCTGGCCACGCCGTCGGACTCGGTGGCGTTGACCGGGGGCGTCGCGCTGCTCCCGCAGACGCACGACGACCTGCCGCGCCGAGTGCCGGTACTCGACTTCTTCCGTTCGCGGGTACCGATGTACGTCGAGGACGCCGAGGCGACGCTCGCCTCGTACCTCTTCGACGGCGATCAGCAGCGTCAGCCGCTGGGCACCCTGTCGGCCGGCGAACTGCGCCGGCTACTGCTCGCGATGATGATCAACGGTGGCGCGGCGACCCTGCTGCTGGACGAGCCGACCAACTACCTCGACTTCGACTCGCTGGACGTGATCGAGGCGGCACTGCGCGAGTTCCGGGGAACGATCCTGATGGTGACCCACGACGCGTACTTCGCCTCGTCCGTCGGGTACGGGCGGCACCTGGAGGTACGCGACCGCGCGGTGGCGGAGCGACGCGTCAGTTGATCGCCATGTCGACGAACCGGGACAGGTGCAGCTGCGCGGCGACCGTGATGGTGTCGGTCGGCCCGTTACGGTGCTTGGCCACGATGAAATCGGCCTCGCCGGCGCGCGGCGACTCCTTGTCGTAGTAGTCGTCGCGGTGCAGCAGGATCACCACGTCGGCATCCTGCTCGATGCTGCCGCTCTCCCGCAGGTCGGAAAGCTGGGGCCGCTTGTCCGTGCGCTGCTCGGGACCGCGGTTGAGCTGGCTGACCGCGACCACCGGGCACTCGACCTCCTTGGCCAGCAGCTTCAGCCCCCGGGACAGTTCGGCGACCTCCTGCTGCCGGCTCTCCGTGCGCTTCGGCGAGGTCATGAGCTGCAGATAGTCCACGATGACCAGCTTGAGGTCGTGTCGCTGCTTGAGCCGCCGAGCCTTGGCCCTGATCTCCATCAGGTTCATGCTCGGGGTGTCGTCGACGAACAGCGGGGCCTCGCTGATCTCGCCCATCCGCCGGGCCAGCTTGGTCCAGTCGTCGTCGGAGAGCTGACCGGACCGCAGGACATGCAGCGGTACCCGTGCCTCGGCGGACAGCAACCGCATGACGATCTCAACCTTGCTCATTTCGAGCGAGAAGATCGCGCTGGCGTAGTTGTGCCTGACCGAGGCGGTCCGCGCGAAGTCCATGGCGGCCGTGCTCTTGCCCAGGCCGGGTCGGCCGGCGACGATGATCAGCTGGCCGGCGTGCAGCCCGTTGAGGAGCCGGTCGAGGTCGGTGAAACCGGTCGGGACCCCGGTCATCATGCCGCCCTGGGCGCCGACCGCCTCGATCTCGTCGAGCGTGGGCTGGAGCAGGTCCGACAGGATCGCGAAATCCTCGCTGACCCGCCGCTCGGTGACGTCGTAGACCGCCTGCTGCGCCAGGTCGACGAGGTCGTCCACGTCCCGGCCGCCACCGGTCGCCGACCCGTATCCGAGCTGGACGATCCGGGTGCCCGCTTCGATGAGCCGGCGCAGCACGGCACGCTCGCTGACGATCCGCGCGTAATAGGCCGCGTTCGCCGCGGTCGGCACGCTCGCGATGAGCGTGTGCAGGTAGGGCGCGCCGCCGACCCGGCCCAGGTCGCCCGCGTCGGCGAGGGCGGCCGCCACGGTGATCGCGTCGGCCGGTTCGCCCCGACCGTAGAGGTCGAGGATCGCGTCGAAGATGGTGGCGTGTGCCGGCCGGTAGAAGTCGCCCGGCTTGAGGATCTCGATGACGTCGGCGATCGCGTCCTTCGACAGCATCATCCCGCCGAGCGCGCACTGCTCCGCCGCGACGTCCTGCGGCGGGGACCGGTCGAACTGGCCGTCGGCCTGCCGGGACTCCGGACGCGGATCGGGGTAGCGGGGCTCCGTGCCACGTTGCTCGGGGCCTCGCTGTTCCGGGCCGCGCTGCTCGGGGCCGCGCTGCTCCGGCGGCCGCAAATCACGGTCGGGATCGCCACTCGCCAGCCGTCCGCCGACTCCGGCGTTCTCGCTGATCGACACAGCCGCCCCCCCAACCCACGAAGCCCCACTGTCGATGGTCCGCAGGGGGTACGACAGTTCTCCCCAGGGGCTGCTCGCCACGGTACGGAAGGCTCAGCCGGGCTCAAAATCGACCGGTGGATGAGCCTCGGGATAACCTGTGGACTGGGCCTTCCGAGCATGTGCGCGGTCCTGTGCACATCCTGTGGACAACCCTGGGGATTGCCGGCGAGATACCCTCCTACATGC
>DASXOA010000532.1:0-8250 GCA_036494675.1 Rugosimonospora sp. | reverse complement strand
CGGGCCGGCATCCGTACCGGCTGCCTCGACCTCGACCAGGTCGGCCTGTGCTACCCGGCGACCGAGGGCGACCCCGACAACCATCAGGTCAAGGCGCGCAACTTCGGTGCGGTGTGGCCGAACTTCCGGGCGGCCGGAGTCCGCTGTCTCGTGGTGTCCGGCGGCGTCGACACGCCCGACCGGGTCCGCACGTACGCCGATCTGGTGCCCGGCACCGCGTTGACGTTGTGCCGGTTGCGCGCCGGCCGCGGCGAACTCACCCGGCGATTCGTCGGCCGGGGATGGCAGATCCACCTGGCCGATGAGACCGTTGCCGAATCCGCCGTGCTGGACCGGCTGGACTTCGCCGAGGTGTGCGTCGACACCGACGGGCTCGCCGTGCCCGAGGTGGCCCGGCTGGTACGCGAGAGGGCAGGCGGCTGGCCGTGCCTGTTTTGACGACCCCACCTCATATGACGTCCGCGCGGCGTTAGGCTCCCGTCGATGGCCAACAGTCCCGCTCCCTTCCTGTGGCTCTGCGGCCCGCCGGCGGTCGGCAAGTCCACGGTGGGATACGAGGTCTTCACTCAGGTCAACCGCAGCGGAGTCAAGGCCGCGTACGTCGACCTCAGCCAGATCGGCTTCTGCCGGCCCGCCCGGGACGGCGACCCGACCGCCGACCGCGACCCGGCCGCCGACGGCGACCCGGACACGCACGGCGACGGCGACACGCACGGCGGCGGCCCGGACGCGCACCGGCTGAGGGCGCTCAACCTCGGTGCCATGTGGCCGGTGTTCCGCGCGGCCGGCGCCCGGTGCCTGGTGGTGACCGGCAGGGTCGCGGACCACGACACCGTTGCCCGGTACGCCGAGGCGGTACCCGGCACGGTGTTGACGCTGTGCCGGCTCCGTGCCGGGCGCGACCGGTTGACGCAGCGGATCCTGGCGCGCGGCCGGGGCGGCGGCCCGCCAATCATGGGTGACGAACTGCGCGGGCTGCCGGCCGACGAACTGCACCGCATCGCCGAACGGGCCGTGCGGTGCTCCGGCGCGCTGGACCGCACCGGCCTAGGCGACGTGTGCGTGGACACCGACCGGGGCTCGGTCGAGGAGTTGGCCCGGCTGGTCCGCGAACGTACCGGCTGGCCGCGCTTCTAACCCTCCGCGCCGGGACCGTCCGGGAGCGGCATGAAGCAGCCGGTGTCACCGGTCGTCAGCCGCTCCACAAAGGACACTGAGGAACAACCGCGCTCGCACGCCTGCCCACGGCCGCCAGCATCTGTTATGTTCTATCAGGAAGACTGTCTGACCGTTCTACATCCCCGGTAAGTTCGGTTCGTGGCGCGCTCCGGCCGGCTCAGCCGCCCACGCCACCGCATGCGTCTCAGGAGATAGCCCATGGTCAAACGGCGCATTGGTTCCCGCGTACCGCTGCGACTACTCACCCTGCTCGCGGTCACCGCCACCCTCGGCGCTCCCGCCCTCGGCGGCCCCGGCGCCGCCAACGCCGCGCTCCCCGCGAGCCTGGCATCCACCCACGTCACCCGCTCACCCGGCGACCTCGGCACCGCCGGCTGGAGGGTGGTCAGCAGCGCCACCGCCACCCAGACCGGGCAGCAGATCTCCGCCCCGGGCTTCTCCACCGCCGGATGGCTGCCGGTCCGGCCCGACGACGCCGACGCGCCCGGCACCGAGATCGAGGCGCTGGTCCAGAACGGCAAGTGCCCCAACGTGTACTACTCGGACAACATGCGCACGTGTTTCGGGTACACGGATTCCGGCGGCCCGGTGACCGTGCCGCAGTTCGCCGTGCCCTGGTGGTTCCGCACCGACTTCACCGCCGACCTGCGCTCCGGCCAGACCGGCAGCCTGGTCGTCAACGGCGTCGTGGGCGCGGCCGACGTCTGGGTCAACGGCACCGAGGTCGCCACCAAGGCCACCGTGACCGGCGCGTACACGCGGTTCACCTTCGACGTGAGCAGCGTGCTGCGCCACGGCCGGAACTCGCTCGCGCTGGAGGTCTACCCGAACGACCCCAACACGATGTTCACCCTCGACGACGTGGACTGGAACCAGATCCCGCCGGACAACAACACCGGCATCCAGTTCCCGATCCAGCTCAAGGTCGCGGACGCGCTCAGCGAGAGCAACGCCCACGTCGTGCAGGCCAACGCGGCGGACCTGAGCAGTTCGGCGCTGACCGTGAAGACCGACGTCACCAACAACTCGGGACAGTCGCAGACCGGCACCGTACGCGCCACGGTCACCCCGCCGGGACACGGCAGGCCCGTCGTGGTCACGCAGTCGGTGACCATCGCGGCGCACAGTACCCAGACCGTATCGTTCGACCCGGCGGCGTACCCGGGCCTGACGATCGCGCACCCGCAGGTCTGGTGGCCGTACCAGATGGGCCCGTCGCCGCTCTACACGCTGGGCACCTCCGTGTCCCAGCACGGAAACGTGGCGGACTCCACCAACGAGACGTTCGGCATCCGCACGGTGACCTCCTCCCTGGTCGGCGCGTCCCCCGTCGCGCCCAGCGGCGTGCGCAGCTACGCCATCAACGGCCGTAGCTTCGTGGTGCGCGGCGGCGGCTTCGCCGAGGACCTGCTCCTGCACTACTCCGCGACCGACATCGCCCGGCAGTTCGCCATCCTGAAGAACCTCGGCATCAACGTGCTGCGGCTGGAGGGCCACTTCATGCCGGAGAACTTCTACCAGCAGGCCGACGCCGCCGGCATGCTCATCGACTCCGGATTCCAGTGCTGCAACGCCTGGCAGGCCGGGCGCACCATCAGCGAGGCCGACCTGAACACCATGGCGCTCTCGGCGCAGATCATCGGCGAGAACGAGCGCAACCACCCGAGCGTGTTCACCTTCAGTTGGAGCGACAATCAGCCCCGCGCCACCCAGGAGGCCGTGTCGTTGCAGGCCTTCGCCCAGGCCGACTTCGACGTGCCCATCGTCGCCTCGGCGGAGTACAAGAGCACGCCGACACTGGGCCCGGCGGGCGAGAAGGAGGGCCCGTACGACTGGGTGCCGCCGAGCTACTGGTACGACACCGGCACGATCGACCCGGGCGACTCGTCCCGTACCAACGTCGGTGGCTCCTGGGGCCTGGACAGCGAGCAGAGCGCCGGCGACACCGTCCCGACGCTGGACTCCATCAACCGGTTCATGTCCCCCGCCGACCAGGCGGCCCTGTGGCAGGAGCCGGACGCCAACCAGTACCACGCCAACTACGAGACCGGCCACGGCGGCTACTCCTTCGGCACGCTCTACGACTTCGACCAGGCGATGACCAACCGGTACGGGTCGTGGTCCAGCCTGGCGAGCTACGTCGAGGAGGCGCAGGTCCAGAACTACGAGAACACCCGGGCGCAGTTCGAGGCGTTCGTCGACCACTCGACCAACCAGCCGACCCCGGCCACCGGCACCATCTACTGGCAGGTCAACAAGGGCTGGCCGACCCTGCTGTGGGACCTGTACAACCAGGACGGCGACCAGGCGGGCAGCTTCTTCGGGGCCAAGAAGGCCAACGAGGGGCTGCACGTGCTCTACGGGTACGACAACAACACGGTGACCATCGACAACCTCACCGGCGCGGCGCAGAACGGCCTGTCGGTGCAGGCGAAGGTCTACGACCTGGCCGGCAACGTGCTGGACGACCAGCGGGCCGGCGGCCTGCGCCTGGCCAGCCAGCAGGTGAGCAACGCGGTGCTGACGCCGAAGGTGCCGGCCGCGACGGTCGCGCCGACCCCGGCGAAGACGTCCTTTGTGGAGTTGCAGCTGAGCCAGGGCGGCAAGGTCGTCGACCGCAACGTGTACTGGGTGTCCAGCCAGGCCGACGTCGTCGACTGGTCGGCCACCGTGGGCAACCCGCAGGCCACCATGTCGCAGTACGCGGACCTGACGGCGCTGAAGTCGTTGCGCACCAGCCAGATCGGCGCGAAGGTCAGCACCCGGAGCCAGTCGGGCCCCGACGGTGCCGACCGGGTCGCCACGGTGACCGTCACCAACACCTCGAAGACCAAGACGGTCGGCTTCTTCCTCCGGGCGGACCTGCGCCGCGGTACCCACGGCGGCACGCCGCTGCCCGGTGACAACGAGGTCGGCTCGGCGTTGTGGAGCGACAACGACATCACCCTCTGGCCGGGCGAGTCGCAAACGCTGAGCGTCAGCTACCGCGCGGCGGACCTGAAGGGTGCCACGCCGGTGGTCAGCGTCTCCGGGTGGAACGCGGGCACGATCGACGTGGCCGGGTAACGGCCGCACCCGCGGTGCCTGGCCCGACCCCCGGATCGGGCCAGGCACCGGCGGAACCCTCGGATAACGGCGGCGCCGCGTCCACAGTGGACGCGGCGCCGTCGTTCGCGACAAAGGGACCCCGTTACCGCACGGCCCGGCCGCTACTCCCCGGTGAGTCCGTCCACCGACTCCCGCAGGAGGTCGGCGTGGCCGTTGTGCCGCGAGTACTCCTCGATCAGGTGGACGAGGATCCACCGCAGGTTGGGTGCGCTACCGTCGGGCCAGGTGCGCCGGCTCAACCGGTCCGGGCCGCCATCGGCCAACGCCGCATCGACCAGGGAGCGGGACCGCGCCACGGCGTCCCGCCAAAGCGCCAGCAACTGCTCGGGGGTGTCCCCGGCGGCCGAGTTCCAGTCCCAGTCGGGGTCGGCCTTCCAGCCCACAGTGTCCCATGGCGGCTGCGGGTCCCGCCCGTGCAGCCACCGGGAGCACCACACGTCCTCGACGTAGGCCAGGTGCTTGAGCATCCCGCCCAGGCTCATCGACGAGGCGGAGACCGTCGCCGCCAGGCCGGCCGCGTCCAGCCCCGCGCACTTCCACGCCAGCGTCGCGCGGTGGAACTCCAGGAAGCCCAGGAGGGTGGCGGTCTCGTCGGCAGCGACCGGAGGTTCCGGACGACCCTGCTCGTCCAGTTGGGTCACGAGCGCTGAGTCTACTCGGAGCCGGACGCCTTTTCCGTCGCGGTTTCGGGGGCCGACGCCGTTTCGGGGGCCGACACCGCTTCGGGGGCCGACACCGCTTCGGGGGCCGGATCGGGATCCGCCGTCGCCACGTGACAGGCCGCGGAGCGCGCCGGCCCGAGCGGGCGGGGCAGCGGCGTGACCGTGGAGCACACGTCGATCGCCAGCGGGCAGCGCCACCGGAACCGGCAGCCGGGGCCCGGGTTGATGACCCTCGGCGGCTCACCCTTGGCGGTCTCCGCCGTCACCGCCAGCGGCGCCCGCGGATCCGGCACGGCGGACAGCAACAACTGCGTGTACGGGTGCTTCGGGTCGGCCAGCACCGCCTCCGTCGGGCCGGACTCCACCACGTGACCGGCGTACATCACCATGAGGCGATCGGAGACGTAACGCGCGCTGGCGATGTCGTGGGTGATGTAGAGGAACGACACGTCCTCGTCCGCGCGCAGCGTGGCCATCACGTTGAGCAGCCCGATCCGGATCGACACGTCCAACATGGACACCGGCTCGTCGGCCAGGATCAGCTTCGGCCGGTACGCCAGTGCCTGCGCGAAGCCGATGCGCTGCCGCTGGCCGCCGCTCAGCTCGTACGGGTACCGGTCCAGGATCTCCGCCGCCGGCGTCAGCCCGACGGCCTCGGCGACCCGGACCGCCTCCTCGAAACGCTGGGCCCGACTGAGGTCGTGGCGGTGCAGCTTGAGCCCGCGGATGATGCCGTGCGACACGCGGTACGCCGGGTTCAGCGAGCTGAACGGGTCCTGGAACACCATGGGGACGTCGCTGCGGTACTCCAGCGCGGCCCGCCGGGTCCGCATCGATGCCAGCGTGCGGCCCTGGTACAGGATGTCGCCGGCGGTCGGCTGGTAGACCCGGGCCAGCAGGCGGGCGACGGTGCTCTTGCCGCTCCCGCTCTCCCCCACCAGTGCGACGATCTCCTTGCGGTTGATGACGATGTCGGCGGCGTCGACGGCGTGCAGCGTCCGGCGGGAGAACGAGCCACCGACCTTGAAGTGTTTGGTGAGCCCTCGCGTCTCCAGCAGCGGTACGGGCTGGGACTGCGCCGCGGTGCGCTGCGCCGGTACGGGCTGGGCGGGAGCACTCACGAACCCACCTCCACGGTGCCGGCCCGCTCGGGATCGTGAAGGAGGCAGCGCGAGTGCACGTTGCCGACCTGGTACAGCGCGGGTTCCACGGTGTGGCAGTCGCTCATCACGACCGGGCACCGGGGATGGAACCGGCAGCCGTCCGGTGGCTGGGCGAGGTCCGGTGGGCTGCCCGGTATCCCGGTCAGTTCGACCCGCGGTCCCCGTACCGACGGGAACGCGTCGAGGAGGCCCCGACTGTACGGGTGCGACGGGGTGTCGAAGACCGTACGGGTCGGGCCGGCCTCGACCACCTGGCCGCCGTACATCACCAGCAACTGGTCCGAGAAGTGGCTCACCAGCGACATGTCGTGGGTCACGAAGATGACCGCGAAGCCGAGGGTGCGCTGGAGTTCCTTGATCTGGAGCATGAGCGAGCGCTGGGCGACCACGTCGAGGGCGGAGGTCGGTTCGTCCATGATGACGAGGTCCGGCGTGAACAGCAGCGCCATGGCGATCATCGCGCGCTGGCGCATCCCGCCGCTGAGTTGGTGCGGGTAGCTCTTCAGGTGCACCGGGTCGATGCCGACCAGGTTCATCACCTCGACCGAGCGCTCGTTGCGCTGGGTGGTGGTGAACTTCCCGTGCGCGTCCAGCGCGTCCTTGAACTGCGCGCCGATCGTGGTCACCGGGTTGAGGGCGTTCATCGCACTCTGCATGACCACCGAGAAGTCGCGCCACCGCAACAGGTTGAGCTGTTTCTCGGTCATGGTGACCAGGTTGTCGCCGCGGAAGGTGACGCTGCCGCCGGTGATGTCCGCGGGCGGGCTCAGCAGCCGCGCGATCGCGAACAGCATCGTCGACTTGCCACATCCGGACTCGCCGACGACGCCGACGAACTCGCCCTGGCCGACGTCGAAGGAGACCCGGTCGACGGCGCCGACCGGGCCGCCGATCGCGCCGCCGGCCCCGGGGTAGAGGACGGACAGATCCCGGACCTCAAGAATGGACGCGCCTGGCACGTGGCCTCCTCACCGGTCGCAGGGCCGGGTTGCTGATCTCGTCGAAGGCGTAGTTCATCAGGGCGAACGCGACGCCCAGGAGGGCGACGCAGGCGCCGGGAGCGATGGACCACAACGGCAGTCCGGTCTGCAGCGCCTGCTGGTTCTGCGCCCAGTAGAGCATGGTGCCCCAACTGATCGAGTTCGGGTCGCCGAGACCGAGGAACTGGAGGCCGGCCGCGGTCAGCACCGAGTACAGCGCGGCGCCGAGGAAGTTCGCCACGATGAGCGAAGTCATCGTGGGCAACACCTCGAACACGATGATGTACGAGCGCCGTTCGCCCCGTACCCGGGCGGATTCGAGGAAGTCCCGGTTGCGCAACGACAGTGCCTGCGCACGCAACTGGTTGGCGCCGTACGACCAGCCGGTGACGACCAGCACAATGAGCACCACCAGCAGTGTGCCCTTGCCCGCGTACGTCGCCAGGATAATGATCAGCGGGAACGTCGGTATGACCAGGAAGACGTTGGTCAGCAGCGACAGCACCTCGTCCGCCACCCCGCCGAGGTAGGCAGCGGACACTCCGATCAGCACCGACAGCACGGTCGCGAAGAAGCCCGCCGCGAGCGCGATGACCAGCGACTGGCGGGTGCCGTAGACGAGTTGGGCGAAGATGTCCTGGCCCAGTGCGGTGGTGCCCAACCAGTGCGCCCCCGACGGCGTCTGGGACGGCGTGAACGCCAGCTTGTTCGGGTCGCGTACCGAGGTGAACAGCTGCGGTACGGCGGCCAGCACGCAGAACACCACGAAGATGCCCAGCCCGACGGCCGCCTTCCGGTTGCGCAGCGCGGCGACGAAGACGCCGCCCCTGCCCCGCCGCCGTGCCGCCTGCGGCGTGGGGGTGACTCCGGTCGGCTGGACCAGCAGTGAGGTCATGGTCTATCCCTTCGCCCTGGCGCGCGGATCCAGCCAGGCGGTCGCGAAGTCGCATATCAGCACCGCGAGCAGCACGGCGACGGTGAACAGCATGAACAGCGCCTGCATCAGCGGGAAATCGGTGTTCTGCACGGCGTTGTAGAGCAGGTAGCCCAGGCCGGGGTAGTTGAAGACGTACTCGACCAGGATCGCGCCGGAGATGACGAAGCCGAGCGACATCGCGAAGCCGGAGAGGTTGGGCAGCAACGCGTTGCGGGCCGCGT
>DASXOA010000531.1:0-6630 GCA_036494675.1 Rugosimonospora sp. | reverse complement strand
CGGCCGTGCCGAGGCGGCGAGTGCGGTCGGCCCGCGCTACGGCCGGGGCGAGGCGGTGCGGCGGGCGATGCGGGCGGCGGCCACTCCGGCGCCGAAACCGTTGTCGACGTTGACGCACAGCACGCCCGGCGCGCAGCTGTTCAACGAGGCCAGGAACGCGGTCAACCCGTCCATGTGCCAGCCGTACCCGACGCTGGTCGGCAGCGCGATCAGCGGTACGCCGACCAACCCTGCCAGTACCGAGGGAAGCGCCGCCTCCATCCCCGCGACCGCGACCACCACATCGGCGGTGGCGATCCGGTCCCGCTGTGCCAGCAGGCGGTGCAGCCCGGCGACGCCGACATCGACGATGAGGTCGGGCCCGGCGCCGAACACCTCGATGACCGTCGCGCACTCGCGGGCGACCGGGAGGTCGGAGGTACCGGCGCAGACCACGGCCACCCGCCCCACCGCGGCCGGCGGGGTTCCCAGGGTGACGGTGCGGCCGGTCTCGTCGATCCGGGCTTCGGGCAGTTCGGCCCGGCAGAGCGCCATGGCCTCGGGGGTCACCCGGGTGGCGAGTACGGCCCGGTCGGGGTGCGCCCGGGCGAGCGCGTCGAGCGCGCCGACCACCTGCCTCGGGGTCTTGCCCGCGCCGTAGACGACCTCGGGGTCGCCGGTGCGGGCGGCCCGGTCGAGATCCAGCCGCGCGTACCCGAGATCCGCCTCGGCGGGGCCGACCCGGTGCACGGGTACGTCCGGGGGTGCGACGGCCGGGGACGCGACGTCCAGGGGTGCGACGTCGGGGGGTGCGACGTCCAGGGGTGCGACATCCGGTCCAGTGACCAACCCGTTGCCCTCCAACCAGCGCGGCAATCCAGCGCGGCAATCCAACACGACATTCCGACCCGATTGACCCTAGCGCGGAAATCCGCCAGTACCCTCTGGGATGCTGGCCACATGATTGACCACATCTCGATCCAGGTCAGCGACCTGGCGGCCAGCACCGGGTTCTATGATGCCGTGCTCGCTCCGCTCGGCGTGCGGCGGATGATCGAGCTCGGTGACGTGATCGCCTACGGCGACGACCGGCCCCAGTTCTGGCTCGGACGCGCCACGGATTCCGCCGCCGCCCGCGAGACGCACCTGGCGTTCGGCGCGGCCGACCGGGCGGCCGTGGTCGCGTTCCACGACGCCGCGGTGCGGGCCGGGGCCGAGGTGTTGAATGCGCCGCGGGTGTGGCCCGAATACCATCCGTCCTACTTCGGGGCGTTCGTCCGTGACCCCGACGGCAACAATGTGGAGGCGGTCTGTCACGTGACGGAGTGATCCGCCAATTCGCCGAAAAAGTTCTGGCGGCCTGTCGATTCTGTCCGGACCCGGTCGTCGGAGCAGTGTCGGACCCGATTTTCAGACCTGGAGGAAGACCATGGCCCAGTACCTGATTCTGATCTACGAGAACGAGGCCGCCTACGCGGACGTGTCACCGGACATGTGGCAGACCATGATGCAACTGCACGGCCGCTTCATGGAGCAGGTCACGGAGAAGGGTGCCCGGATCGTTTCCAGCGGGGCGCTGGAGCCGACCAGCACGGCCACGTCGATCCGCAGCGACATCGTCACCGACGGGCCGTTCGTCGAGACGAAGGAGGCCCTCGGCGGGTACTACCTGATCGACGCGAACGACCTCGACCACGCGCTGGACGTCGCCAAGCTGTGCCCGGCGCCCAACGGTGGCGTCGAGGTCCGCCCGATCATGGACACCTCGGGCGGAGCGTGACCGACAGTCTCGTGGACGAGACCGAAGTACAACGCGCCGTCGCAGACGCGCATCGCCGCGAGTGGGCCTTCGTGCTCGCCGCGACGGTGCGCGTCACCGGCGACCTGGACATCGCGGAGGAGTGTGTCCAGGACGCGTACGTGACCGCGCTCGACGCCTGGCTGCGCCGGGGGATTCCGGAGCGCCCCGGTGCCTGGTTGACCACCGCCGCCCGCAACCGGGCGCTGGATCTGCTGCGCCGCGACCGGACCCTGCGTACCAAACTGCCGCTGCTCGTCGAGCCGCCCGGCCCGGTCGACGAGGGACTGGGTGGCGTGTCGGGAGAGGACGAGGACGTGATCCCCGATGACCGGCTGCGCCTCGTCTTCACCTGCTGCCATCCGGCGCTGGCCCGCGAGGCGCAGGTGGCACTGACGCTGCGACTGTTGTGCGGCCTGAGTACCAGCGAGATAGCGCGCGCCTTCCTGGTGACGGAGCCGACGATGGCGGCCCGGGTGACCCGGGCCAAGAAGAAGATCACCGCCGCCCGGATCGCGTACCGGGTGCCGCCGGCCGCGGAGCTACCCGATCGGCTGGACGCGGTGCTGACCGTGGTGCACCTGCTCTACACCACCGGGCACACGGCGCCGATCGGCGGGGCACTGGTGCGCCACGACCTGCTTGAGCGCTCCTTCGACCTGGCCCGCATGCTGCGCATCCTCATGCCCGACGAGCGGGAGGTGGCCGGCCTGCTCGCGCTGATGCTGTTGACGGATGCGCGCCGCGGCACGCGTACCGGGCCGGAAGGCCGGCTGCTGCTGTTGGCCGACCAGGACCGTACCGGCTGGGACGGGGGCGCCATCGCCGAGGGAAGCGCGCTGGTCTTCGTCGCGCTGCGTGGCGGGCGGGTCGGCCGCTTCGCGATCCAGGCCGCGATCGCCGCACTGCACGCGGAGGCACCCAGCTACGAGGAGACGGACTGGCCCCAGATCCTGGGGCTGTACGGGGAACTGCTGCGGGTGTGGCCCTCCCCGGTGGTCGCGCTCAACCGCGCGGTGGCGCTGTGCATGGTCAACGGTCCGGCGGCCGCGCTGGCCGAGGTGGATGCGTTGGAGGCGGACGGGCGGCTGTCCGGGTACCGGTATCTCCCGGCGACCCGGGCCGACCTGCTGCGCCGGCTGGGCCGGACACGGGAGGCGGTCGCCGCGTACCGGGTCGCGCTTGACCTGTGCGACAACGAAACCGAGCGCGCGTTTCTCACCGCGCGGATCGCCGAGGCGAATGCTCCGGGTACCGGCACGCCCGCCTGAAACGCCCAGACATCCACGTATCCCACGGAAAGCACTCTAAGCGCCCAGGTAGCCGGCCCTGAGCGGGTAGACCGGCCCCGAGCGGGTAGCCGGCCCCGAGCGTGGAGTTTCCCGGGTAGCCGGCCGTGAGCGCTCAGGCGCCTGTACGGATCGCCGAGACGTCACGCCGCGGCCCTGATCGGTCGGGGCGGCAGGACATCGGACGCCGCCACCGACCGTGAACGGTCGAGCTTCCCACCGTCCGGTCGGGCCGTCGATCAGCCGAACGGACCGCTTCGCGCTTCAGGTCTGCCGGGTATTTGTCAGCGGGCTATCTGGACCCGTCAAGACGCCGGTACGTTCCGTCCGAACCCTGGCAGCGCACCCCTTCGCGACCGACGAGCACCGTCGGCCGCCAAGTGTCATGTGTGGCCCTGAACCTGAGCCGCCGACCGAAAGAGGAGCCTTGAGCGTTTCGCTTACCGAGGAGCCGATCGGAGTCGCCGTCGTTGGAGCCGGCTATTGGGGACCCAATCTGGTCCGCAATTTCCAGGCTTCACCATCGTTCCGACTGCGCTGGCTGTGCGACCTCGACGTGGCCCGGGCACAGCGGGCACTGGGCCAGTACTCCACCGTGCAGGTCACCGACGACCTCCGCCGGGTACTCGACGACCCGCAGGTGCACGCGGTGGCCATCGCCACCCCCGCGGGTACCCATCTGGAGGTGGCCATGTCGGCGCTGGCCGCCGGCAAGCACGTGCTCGTGGAAAAGCCGCTCGCGGCGCGGTACCAGGACGGGCTGCAACTGGTCGAGGAGGCCGACCGTCGCGGGCTGGTCCTGATGTGCGACCACACCTACTGCTACACCCCGGCGGTGCTGCGCATCCGTTCGATGCTGCGCGGCGGTGAGCTGGGCGAACTGCACTACCTGGATTCGGTGCGAATCAACCTGGGACTGGTCCAGCGGGACATCGACGTCATCTGGGACCTCGCCCCGCACGATCTGTCCATTCTGGACTTTGTGTTGCCGGACGGCGTGCGGCCCGTCGCGGTGTCGGCGGCCGGTGCGGACCCGATCGGGGCCGGCCGCTCCTGTGTCGCGTACCTCACGCTTCGGCTGACCGGTGGGGCCATCGCGCACATCCACGTCAACTGGCTGTCGCCCATCAAGGTACGTACCACCCTGATCGGCGGCTCGAAACGCACCGTGGTGTGGGACGACCTCAACCCGACGCAGCGAGTCTCCGTGTACGACCGGGGAGTCGACGTGGCCGGCCCGGACGAGTTGGGCGCCGAGCAGCGACGGGAGATGCTGGTGTCGTACCGCTCGGGCGACATGGTCGCTCCCGCGATGCCGGAGCGCGAGGCGCTGCGCTCGATGGCCGAGGAATACGCCGGGGCCATCCACGCCGGCCGCGCAGCGCTCACCGATGGCCGCTCCGGCCTGCGGGTACTGGAAATCCTGGAAGCCGCCTCGCGCAGCCTGGCCGAGGGCGGCGCGTCGATCCCCCTGGAGAGTGCGTTGACCGAAAGCTCACTCACCCAAGGCCCGCTGGCTCAAGACTCGCTGTCGGAGGTGGCGGCATGACGGCGGCGGTCGGGATCCGCGGCGCGCGGGTGCTGGTCACCGGCGGAGCCGGCACCATCGGCTCCCACGTGGTGGACCAACTGATCGACGGCGGGGCGGCGGAGGTCGTCGTGCTGGACAACCTGGTGCGCGGCCGGCGGGCCAACCTTTCCCGGGTACTGGACGACAGTCGGGTTCACCTGGTCGAGGGCGACATCCGCGACGCCGGTCTGGTACGCGAGCTGACCGCCGGCCGGGATCTGGTGTTCCACCTCGCGGCTATCCGGATCACGCAGTGCGCGCAGGAGCCGAGGCTGGCCAACGAGGTACTGGTGGACGGCACGTTCAACGTGCTCGAGGCGGCGGCCGCGGCGGGCGTCGGCAAGGTCGTGGCGTCGTCCTCGGCGTCGGTGTACGGGCTCGCCGAGCAGTTCCCGACGACGGAGCGGCACCATCCGTACAACAACGACACGTTCTACGGAGCCGCGAAAGCGTTCAACGAGGGCATGTTGCGCAGCTTCCACGCGATGAACGGGCTGGACTACGTGGTCCTGCGGTACTTCAACGTGTACGGGCCCCGCATGGACATCCACGGGCTGTACACGGAGGTGCTGATCCGCTGGATGGAGCGGATCGAGTCCGGCCAGCCGCCGCTGATCCTCGGCGACGGCACGCAGACCATGGACTTCGTGCACGTCGCCGACATCGCCCGGGCGAACCTGTTGGCGGCCGAAGCCGAGGTGACCGATGACGTGTTCAACGTCGCGTGCGGCGTGGAGACGAGCCTGGCGGAACTCGCCGGCACGCTCGCCGAGGTGATGGAGGCCAAGCCGGACCTGACGTACGGTCCTGCGCGCACGGTCAACAGCGTCACGCGCCGGCTCGCCGATACCAGTGCGGCGGCGGCTAAGCTGGGCTTCGTCGCGAACATCGACCTCCGGGACGGCCTGATCGACCTGGTTCGCTGGTGGCGCGCGGAACGGGCGGCATCGTGACGGCCGCGGTCGGTCCAGACAAGCCCCGCGCCGTGAGCGCGAGCGCGGGCCGGGTCGTGAGCGCGGGCCGGGTCGTGGGCTCGGTCGTGAGTGCGGCCCGGCATGTGCGGGCGCACGCAACGATCGGTGCCGGCGCATGATCCCCGTGATGAAGCCGTTCCTCGGTGAAGAGGAGGCGCAGGCCGCCGCCGACGCGGTGCGTTCGGGCTGGGTCGCGCAGGGGCCCAGAGTGGCCCAGTTCGAGGAGTCCTTCGCCCGGTACGTCGGGGCCGGGTACGGGGTCGCGCTCAGCTCCTGTACGACCGCGCTGCACCTCGCCCTCGTGGCGCTCGGGATCGGCCCCGGCGACGAGGTCATCGTGCCGTCCCTGTCGTTCATCGCCACCGCGAACGCGGCCCGTTACGTCGGTGCGACGCCGGTCTTCGCCGACGTCGAACTGGCCACGGGCAACGTGACGGCGGACACCGTGGACGCCGTACGCACGCTGCGGACCCGGGTGGTCATCGCGGTGCATCAGGGTGGCGTGCCGTTCGACGTGGCTGCCCTGCGCGCGGCCTGTGGCCGGTGGGACATCGCACTGGTCGAGGACGCGGCGTGCGCGGCCGGATCGACGGCGTACGGCCGGCCACTCGGGGACGGCGCGCTGATGGCGGCGTGGTCCTTCCATCCGCGCAAGGTGATCACGACTGGCGAGGGCGGGGCGCTGACGCTCGACCGCGCGGACTGGGCGGGACGGCTGCGCCGGCTGCGCGAGCACGGCATGAGCGTGTCGGCCGCCGACCGGCACACGAGCACGCAGCCGGTGTTCGAGGCGTACCTGGAAACCGGCTACAACTACCGGATGACCGACATCCAGGCCGCGGTCGGGCTGGTTCAGCTGGCGAAGCTGGACGCGATGGTGGCCCGGCGCCGCGAGCTGGCGGCACGGTACAGTGGGTTTCTGTCCGATGTGGACGGACTCACGCCGGTGGTGGATCCGCCGTACGGGCAGAGCAACTTCCAGTCGTTCTGGGTGCTCCTGGACGAACGGTTCGGGCGGGG
>DASXOA010000530.1:0-3233 GCA_036494675.1 Rugosimonospora sp. | reverse complement strand
TGACTCGCCAACGAGAGGGCGGGCGATCAGGGTGCCGCTCACTCTGGGCACGCAGGTCCTGGTGCCACCGGTTGTGTGTAACGGGTTCCAGTCGATCAGCTCGGAGCCAACCCAGTACCTGTACTGTTTCGACCCGGAGTGGACGCCCAGCATGGCCGGGCACTGGGCGTTGCGTGGCCGATCGACATCGATCCCACGGACACGTCGCTGCTGTCGGCGAAGGATGCGCCCAGCCCGGACTGGCGGAAGTGCTCGCCTGATCCAGGCGGCCTCGGCCAGACCGCCTGAGCCAGACCGCCTGAGCCAGACCGCCGGACCGGACGGCCCGACCCGGAGCGGCCCCCCGGATTCCGGCCCGGGCGGCCGGCATCGCCAAGAGTGAATCCGCGCCCTGGACCCGCCTTCCGGATGCGACGATGTGGGTGACGGCGCGTGATCCGGTCGCGCCGCATGGACCCCGCGACGTGCCCGCCAGGCAACGCGTCCAGCACGCGCGCGTCCCGTCGTGACGCGTACAACGGTCCGTCCCCGCCGCCGGACGACCGCCGGACCACGTCGCGGCGCGCAGAATCCCTTTCCCCTGGCGATCGCGCGTCGCCGCACCGCCCTGCCCGTGCTCGACGGCAGACACCTAGGAGTGAACATGGCGACGGATCCCCGCCCGGCGCGCGGAGCACCGGGTGCCGGCTCCGCCCGACCGGCGTCGGGGACCGAGGCTCCCCCGCAGGACCGCGGCAACAAGTGGTGGACGCTCGTCGCCGTGTGCCTCGGCACCTTCATGCTCCTGCTCGACATCACCGTGATCAACGTCGCGCTGCCCGACATCCAGCAGGCCCTGAACGCCAGCTTCTCCGGCCTCCAGTGGGTCGTGGACGCGTACGCGCTGACTCTCGCCGCGCTGCTGCTGCCCGCCGGCAGCCTCGCGGACCTGTACGGGCGGCGCCTGCTCTATGTCGTCGGGTTGACGGTGTTCACGGTCGCGTCGCTGCTGTGCGGCGCAGCGACCTCGACGCTCATGCTGCAACTGTCCCGCGGCGTCCAGGGCATCGGCGGCGCCATCATGTTCTCGGTCTCGCTGGCACTGCTCGCGGACGCCTTCCGCGGCAAGGACAGGGGCATCGCGTTCGGCGTCTGGGGCGCGATCACCGGCCTCGCCGTCGCGATCGGCCCGCTGCTGGGCGGGGCGCTGACGTCCGGCCTGTCCTGGCGCTGGATCTTCTTCATCAACCTCCCGATCGGCGTCGTGGCGGTCATCCTGACCTTCGTGAAGGTGGCCGAGTCCCGGGTCGCGCATGCCCGACGGCCGGACCTTCCCGGCTTCATCGTGTTCACGCTCGCGCTGAGCAGCCTGGTGTACGCCCTCATCGAGTCGAACGAGCGGTCGTTCTCCGATCCGCGGGTCATCGGCTGCCTGGCCGGCGCCGCGGTGCTGCTCGTCGTGTTCATCGCGATCGAGTCGCGGGTTCCGCACCCGATGTTCGACCTGAGCCTCTTCTGCCTGCCCACGTTCAGCGGCGGCGCCGTGGCGGCGGTCGGCATCAGCGCGTCGCTGTTCTCCATCCTGCTGTACCTCGTGCTGTACCTCCAGGATGTTCTCGGGTACAGCGCCTTCGCCACCGGCCTCCGGCTGCTGCTCATCTCCGGCGGCATCATGCTCACCACTCCCGCGGCCGGGCGGTTGAGCGCCCACATACCGGTGCGCCTGCTCATCGGCCCGGGGCTGCTCCTCGTGGGGATCGGCCTGCTGCTGATGCGCGGACTCAACGCCGGCTCGTCGTGGACCCACCTGATCGCGGGGATGATCGTGGCGGGTGCCGGTACCGGACTGGTCAATCCGCCGCTGGCGTCGACCGCCGTCGGCGTCGTCACGCCGGACCGCGCCGGCATGGCGTCCGGCATCAACTCGACGTTCCGCCAGATCGGCATCGCCACCGGCATCGCCCTGCTCGGCACGCTGTTCACCGGGAAGGTGAACGCCGACGTCATCTCGCGAACGCAACGGGTTCCGGGGCTCGCCGGCAAGGGCCCCCAACTCGCGGCGGCCGTACAGTCCGGCAACGACCGGAGCGCGGTCGCGCAGATTCCGGCCGCCCAGCGCGGTACGGTCGAGCAGATCATCCGGGGCTCGTTCACCGCCGGCCTCGACCGGATCCTGCTCGTCGCCGCCATCATCGCGCTCGCGGCGGCCGTCATCGCGTTCGCCACCATCCGCAGCAAGGACTTCGCCGCGCGCAGGGCCGGCCCGCAGTAGGCGTGACGGGTCGTCGCGCGGGTATCCGTGACGGCACCCCGCCGGCCACCGTCCGAACAGGAGGAGCCGGACGACCCGGACCGGACGGACGAGCCGAAGCGGACGGCCGGGATTCGTGGACGGTGACGTGCGCGCCGGATCAGACCGTGGTGCGGGACGGTGCCGCGCCGGCGACCGGCGACAGGTCCAGCCGGCCCGACTGGCCGTAGAACTCGCAGGGGTTGCGCCACAGTACCCGCTCGACGTCGGTGCGCTCGAACCCGGCGGCGTACATCGCCTCCGCGGTCGCCACCGTCAACAGCGGGTCGGACCGGCCCCAGTCGGCGGCGGAGTTGACGAGAATCCGGTCGGTGCCGTACATCCTGAGAATCTCAACCATCCGGTCCGGCGACAGGTTGGTCTCGGGGTAGATCGAGAATCCCATCCAGCATCCGGAGTCGCGCACGATCGCGGCGGTCACCTCGTTGAGGTGGTCGATGACCACCCGCTCGCGGCCGATCCCGGACTCGGCCACCACGTCGAGGCTGCGACGTGTGCCGCGCACCTTGTCGCAGTCCGGGGTGTGCACGAGCGCCGGCAGGTCGAACGCGACGGCAAGGCCGAGCTGGGCGGCGAACGCCTCGTCCTCCGCCGGTGTCATCGCGTCGTAACCGATCTCCCCGACCGCGACCACGCCGTCCCTGTTCAGGTATCGCGGAAGCAGATCGAGGACGCCGTGGCAGCGCGGATCGTTGGCCTCCTTGGGATCCAGTGCGAGCGCCGCGTAGTGACGGATGCCGAACTGGATGGCGCGGTAGGGCTCCCAGCCGATCAGCGAGTCGAAGTAGTCGGCGAACGACCCGGGGTTCGTACGCGGCTGCCCGAGCCAGAACGCCGGCTCGACCACCGCGCAGACACCCGCGGCGGCCATCCGCTCGTAGTCGTCGGTAGTGCGCGACGTCATGTGGATGTGTGGATCGAAGACTGCCATCACACCTCTTCC
>DASXOA010000529.1:0-2482 GCA_036494675.1 Rugosimonospora sp. | reverse complement strand
GCGCGGTGCGACCTCCAGCTGGGCGGGACCCTCCAGTTCCTGGTCCGAGATGCCCATCTCGGCGAACTTGCGCGCACTGACCAGGACCCGCGACTCGAGTGAGCCCATCGCCCTGTTGTAGGCCGTGACCGCGCCGCCGAGCGAGGTGCCGAGCTTGGCCAGGTGCGCGCCCATCGTGGAGAGCCGGACGTAGAGGTCGCGGCCGAGCGAGTGCACCGCGACCGCGTTGCGGGCCAACGCGTCCTGGCGCCAGGAATAGGCGATCGTCCGCAGCATGGCGATCAGCGTGGCCGGGGTGGCCACCACGACGTTGCGACTGAACGCGTACTCCAGCAGGGTCGCGTCGCGCTGGAGGGCGGCGTCGAGAAACGGGTCGGCCGGCACGAACAGCACCACGAACTCCGGCGTCTGCTCGAACGCGGCCCAGTAGGACTTCGCGGCCAGGGCCTCGACGTGCCCACGCAGGTGCTTGGCGTGGCGGTCTAGCTCATCGTCGCGGGTGCGCCCGTCGCGCGCCTCCATCGCGTTGAGGTAGGCGTCGAAGGGCGCCTTGGAGTCGACCACCACGCACCGGCCGCCAGCCAGCCGGACCACCAGGTCCGGCCGGACGACGCCGTGATCGGTGGTCGCGGTCACCTGCTCGTTGAAGTCGCAGTTGCCGAGCATGCCGGCGGCCTCGACGATCCGGCGCAGCTGGTGCTCGCCCCACCGGCCGCGGATCGTGGGCGCGCGCAGCGCGGCGACGAGCTGGCTGGTCTCGGTGCGCAGAGCGGAGGAGACCGACTGCATCTGGCGCACCTCGGTGCGCAGTTCGGCATAGGAGTCGACGCGATCGTTCTCCACCTCGACGACCCGACGCTCGTAGCGGTGGATGGCCTCCTGCAACGGCGTCAGCAGCTGGTTCAGGCTGGCGTGCTGATCGCGGGTCGCCTCGTGGGACAGGGCGCGCAGCGACTGCTCCAGCCGGGCCTCGCCCTCCCGGGTCGCCTGCAGGGTGGCGTCGAGCCGGGCCACGTCGGCCGCGGAACGGGCACGGGCGGCAAGCCAGCCGAGGGCGACTCCGGCCAGCAGCCCGATCAGGACGAGCAGGAAAGCCATGCGGCAAGCATGCCGGACCGGTACGACAAAGGGCCCGGCGACCCGCGAGCGCTCGGAGAGGTGGCCGGCGGCGGGTACCGTGAGCGCATGTGGTGGTCGCGCAGGCGTAAGGAACAGCAGCTGGCGGACGCGCGCGAGGAGGCGCTTCGCTGGTACGAGCGGCTCGGCGGCCAGATCATGAACCTGCCGGCCGGTGACGAGACGGCCACGAAGCAGGCCCTCGTCGACGCCGGGGAGCGCTACAACGCGGCCGGTGGCCAGCTCGACCGGGCCACCACGGTCAAGCAGTACGAGCTGGCCCGGGAGACCGCTCTGGAGGGGCTGGCATACGTCCGGGCGGCCCGCGTCTCGCTGAGCCTGGACCCCGGGCCCGAACTGCCTCCGCTGGCCGGGCAGCGGCAGGCCGGCGAGGTCCGGCAGGACCGCTCCGTGGAGGTGCAGGGCCAGGAATACCGGGCTTCGCCCCGGCCGGCCTCGGGCACGCCGTACTACTACCCCGGCGGCATGGTCTCCGGCCGTCCGGTCCCGTCCGGCTGGTACTCCGAGCCGTGGTGGAAGACGGCGCTGGTGGCCGGTGCCTGGGGCGTCGGCGGCGCACTGGTCTTCGACGCGCTGTTCAGCCCCGGCTGGGGCGGCGGAGGTTGGGGCGGCGGCGGCTGGGATGGCGGGTACGACCAGGGCTACGGCCAGGGGTACGACGCCGGCTACGACCAGGGGCAGGACCAGGCCCAGGATCAAGCCCAGGACCAGGATCAGGGCGCGGACTACTCCGACGGCGGGTATGACGGCGGCGGGTACGACGCCGGTGGCGGGTATGACGGCGGCGACTTCGGTGGGGGCGACTTCGGTGGCGGCGACTTCGGTGGCGGCGACTTCTGAGCCGGAAAGCGGCCGCCAGGCGGAAAGTGGCCGCTGAGCCGGGCGGCGGCCGCTGGGCGGAGCGCGGCCGCCGCGCGCACGGCCGCGGCGTGTCAGGCCGCCGGGCTCAGGAGCCGTCGCGCAGGTCGGTCAGTCGCTCCGGCACGTACCGGATGTCGTCGAACGTGGCGGCGCAGCCCCGCCCGGTGGGCGACTGAGCCTCGAACCCGATCCGGACCGCCTGCGCGCCCAGGTCGAAGTACCGCACGAACGACCAGCGTGGCGCGGCGGCGCCGGACGTGGGGACCGGTGAGGCGTGGAAGGCATATGCCCTGCCGATGCGGGATATCCGCAGCCGGACGTGCTTGCCGTCCACCACGAACGCGTTGGCGTCGTCGGACGACCGGCGGGTCACCACCGTGACGACCATCGGCTCACCCTGCGGTGAGCGTTCGAAGCACAGCTTCGCCCACCGCTGCTCGTCGGCCCACAACAGCAGCACGCCGGCGTCGAACGTATCCGCGAA
>DASXOA010000528.1:0-3777 GCA_036494675.1 Rugosimonospora sp. | reverse complement strand
CGATTCCGGCCCGCTCCCATGCAATGCTGAACACCACGGCCACCGCCTGTGTCTTCACGTTCTCTGGCAGGAACCGGAAGATCATCATGCGGTGGCCGCGTCACGTCAAGACCGGCGACCGCCGAGGTTAAACGGCAAGCTAAGAAGCTACTGCTTTGGGATGGGTCGGGTGCGCAGGCGGATGACCGGCAGTTCGCGGTCGGTTTTCTGCTCATATTTCGCGTACCGCTTTGCCGTGCCGGTGATGTGGTGCCACGCTTGCTGGCGGGCGTTTCCGTGCAACTGCTCGGCGCTGACCGCAATGGTGCGGCCGGCGATCTGGATCTGCACGGTGTCGGGGTGGGCGGCGAGGTTGTAGTACCAGGCGGGGTTCTTTGCTGCCCCATTCGCGGACGCGACGACCAGCCAGCTGTCGGCGCTTTCGGGGAAGTAGGCGACCGGGGTGTGGCGTGGGGCGCCGCTCTTGGCGCCGACGGTGGTCAGGACCAGCGCGCGCATGCCCATCACCTTGTCGGCGTTGCCGCGGATTCGGTTCACGGTCCAGGTGTTGACCCAGGCCATCAGCTTCCCGCCTGGCTGACGGCCACCGCGGGTGCCGTGGGGGGTGTCGAAACTCATCAGATCCTCCTTTGAATAGGCTGACGATTAGCGGTGGCGTAGCCGGTACCACTGGCCGGGCGGTCAATGGCCTGACCGGAACCGCGTCACTGGAAGCGACCTTGGTGGTAGCGCGGGTCTGCGTGCGGTACCCGCCCGTGCTGAGCCGGACCCCCAGGCCTCTGCCGGTGGCGGCGGGCCGTGCGGCGACGGGTCCGACTCGCCTGGGCACCGTGCATCGTGGCAGCCATCCGTCCATCGCCGGAAAATCGTCAAGATCGTTGATGAAACTAGTCAATAGAGCTGACTATGTCAAGGCGGAGCCGAAGCCTGCCGGCACCCGCTGGCCCCGGCGGCTCGGGGCGAACAGGAATCGGGGGCGGACGGCTCGGCGCGGCCGGTTTACCGCGCGTAGGGATCGGTGATCTCGCGGAGTTGATCCAGGATCTGGTGCAGCAGCGTGAAGTTGCGGGTGCCCAGGTAGGCCTTCCACTCCGAGAAGATCTCGTCGCGTGTCGCCGTGGCTACCTCGAGCGCCCGCCGGCCACGTTGCTCGATCACGATCAACCGGGCGCGGCCATCCGCGGGGTCGGGGACCCGGCAGACATAGCCGAAGCGTTCCAGCTGATCGACCATCACGCCGGCGCTCTGCTTGGTCATCTGCGCCTGGTCAGCGAGGTCCGTGAGGCGCGAACCGTCCGGGGCGATGCGCTGGAACACCCGGCACTGGGCGAGGGTCCAGTCGTCGAACCCGGCATTCTGGAGGGCCCGGAAAATCCGGTCCTCGGCGTACCGGTACGGGATGAACAACGACACCCCTAGATCAACCCGCTGCTCGTCGTCCATGCCGCTCCCAGCTCCATCGCCCACCTGATCCCACAGAGGTTCACACCCTACGTCAACGCCGCCGACTCGACCGCGGCGGCGCGTGCGCGGCGCTGCGCTCGCTGCGTTCCGCACGCGCCATCCGCCCCTCGGCGACTTCGCACCTGCTGCTGTTGCCATCGGTGCTGATGTATGACTAAAGTAGTAACGAAAACTGACTAGTTTGGGTGGCGGCTCCGATGGAGGGGGCGGTGCGACCCAAGGACTGTTCACATCCAGAGAAGACAGAGAGAGAACATAGGTAGCGCCATGACATCGACATCAAGCCTGGCGGGCAAGCGGGTCCTGGTCACCGGAGGCAGCCGCGGAATCGGCGCCGCGATCGTGCGGCGGCTCGCCTCCCAAGGAGCCGCAGTCGCGGTCAACTACCGATCCGATCGGGCCGCCGCCGATGCGCTCGTCGGCGAGCTCCGCGACAACGGGTGTGCCGCGTCGGCTTTCCCGGCCGATATCTGTGACGTGGCGCAGACCCGCGAGCTGGTCGGCACGGTGGTATCCGAGTTCGGCGGCCTGGATCTGCTCGTCAGCAACGCCGGGGTCGAGCACTTCGGAGCGCTGGAAACCATCACCCAGGCCGACTTCGACTGCCTCTTTCAGACCAACGTGGCCGGACAGCTGTTCGTCACCCAGGCGGCGGTCGCCGCGATGACCGACGGCGGCCGGATCGTGCTCAGCTCCTCGGTCAGTGTGCGCCTGGCGGTCTATCAACACGCCCTGTACGCGGCAAGCAAAGCCGCTATCCCGGCCATGGTGCGTAATCTGGCTCCCGAACTGGCCGAGCGGAACATCGCCATCAACGCGATCGCCCCCGGCGCCACCGCCACCCGCATGGCAACCCGCTACAGCGCCAACTACACCCCCCCGGCACTCGCCGATGTACCGTTTCCCGCGCTCATCCGCTCGATGAGCGCACTCGGCCGGCTGGCCCAGCCTGCCGAAATCGCCGCCGTGGTCGCGTTCCTGCTCTCCCCGGATGCGTCTCATATCACCGGCACCACCATCGAAGCCGACGGCGGCTGGAGCTAACACGGCCTGTGACGCTCACTCGTTGACAGGTGTCCAGCGCGACAAATAACGCCCCGCAATCACCCAGCGAATCCCACTGGCCACCCACCGCGGGGCACCGACGATCTTCACACGCCGTAATTCACTCACACCGCACCCCTACCGAAGGGAAACACCATGTCCACTGTCATCACCGGCGCGTCAGGTCACCTCGGCCGGCTCGTCGTCGAGCAGCTCCTCGCCGCCGGAACGCCGCCGGCGCAGATCGTGGCCACCGGTCGAGACGTTGACAAACTCGCCGACCTCGCACGGAACGGGGTCACGGTGCGGCGCGCGGACTTCGCCGACCCGAGCACCCTCGACGACGCTTTCGTGGGCGCCGACGCGATGCTGCTGGTCTCGACGACGACGGTCGGGGAGCGGTTCGACAACGCCCGCAACGCCATCGACGCGGCGGCCCGAGCGGGTGTGTCCCGGATCGTGTACACCAGCATCGTCAACGCCTCGACCGCGCAAATGACGCTCGCTGACGCACATCGCCGGACCGAGGACTACCTGCGTGACAGCGGTTCGGCGTTCGTCATCCTGCGCAACGGATGGTACTTGGAGAACTACACCGACCAGCTCCCGATGATCATCCAGTACCACGCATTGCTGGGCAGCGCGCACGACGGTCTCGTCAGCGCGGCCAGCCGACGCGACTACGCGGCCGCCGCCGCCGCGGTGCTGACGCAGGACGGGCACCTCGGAGCGACCTACGAGCTCGGCGGGACGCCGTTCACCCTGACCGAACTCGCCGCCACGATCAGCGACGTCCTCGGCACCCACATCGCCTACCAGGACATGTCGGTCGCTGACTACACCGGTGTCCTGACCGCTGCGGGGCTGCCCCCGGAGATGGCCGCCGCCGTCGCCGACGCCGATGCCGGCCTGGCTCGCGGAGAGTTGTTCACCGCGAGCGACGACCTGGTGAAGCTCATCGGCCGGCCGGCAACCACGGCGCACGAAGCCGTCCAGAACGCCGCGACCATCGAGGAGTCACGGTGAGCACCTCCGGACCCGGTGTCGATACTCACGAGATGGTTCTGATCCACCGCGTCATCCGGCGCGAGTTCGGTCAGCTCCCCCGACTGTTCCGCTCCGCGGCCAATGACCGTGCGCGATCCAAGGTCATCGGCGCGCACGCCCGGGAGATGTTGGACTTCCTCCACACGCACCACACCGGCGAGGACGAGCTGCTCTTTCCCTTGCTGCGCGAGCGAGCTGCGCTCGACCCGGAGCTGATGGACC
>DASXOA010000527.1:0-5810 GCA_036494675.1 Rugosimonospora sp. | reverse complement strand
CAACGGCGAGAACAACCACGTGCACCCGTTGGTAAACTTCCCGCCCAAGGTGGCCGTGGCCCGGCTGGTCAACAGCCTCAAAGGCGTCTCCTCCCGGCGGCTGCGGCAAGAGTTTCCCGACCTCACGCACCACTATTACCGCGCCAACAAACTCTGGTCGGGTTCGTACTTCGCCGGCTCCGTGGGCGGCGCACCGCTCAGCGTCGTCCGCCAGTACATCGAGCAGCAGAACCGCCCAGCTTAAGAAACTGCTCGGGCCTTGACGGCCCTCCCAGCGCGGGCCTTCACCCCCGCCCTGAAGGGCGCAGCGCTGGCCCGCAGCCCGGTAGCGACTCTCCCCCACGGCGTCGATCGTGACCGGCCGACCGAGGTACGGCTAGGCGCCGGTACCGTCGCCGGCGGACCCGGACAGGACGGGTCGGTCGGGTCGGTCGGGCAACCGGCCGGTGAGCAGCATGCCGCCGCTGACCAGGATGGCGGTACCGACGGTGATCGTGGTCAGCCAGCCGCCGTACTGGCCGTAGGCGAGTTGGAGCGCCACCGGAGGCAGGATCCGGCCGGCGGCGACGCCGATCAGGGCGGCGACCACTATCACCGGCGGGCGACGCCGGCGCGCGAGGCCAACGGCGATCGCGGCGGCGACGGCGGCCAGGATCCAGCCGACGCGCGGCGGAAGGACGGGGTAGTAGATGCCGTGCCGCCCCCACGCCCCGATGCCCTTCCAGGCGAGCACCGCCAGGACAACGGCCGCCAGCCACAGTGAACGGGGTCGGGGTGTGGTCCAGTGCCGGCGCACCGCAACCCCCAGCAGGCAGATCAGTGCCAGGTCGAAGAAGAGCATCACCAGGTCCGCCGCCATGGGCTCGACTATGAAGTAGGCGAGGCCGCCGATTTCTACGGCCAGCGCGATGCGCCGGGCGCCGAGGATCCAGGCGACGGCGGTGCCGAGTTGCACGAGCCCCGGGACCAGCAGCCCGGGGGTGACATGGCGCACCATCGGCATGTCGTTGGACAGATAACCGCCGGTGTAGTCGTCGATGAGGTTCCCGATTCCCATCGTGCCGTAGGCGACCAGGAACGCGCTGAACAGAACGGATCCGGTCGCGGGCAGCCAGGTCAGGCGGAGGCGGATGGCCAGGCCGATCAGGCCGAGGGCTTGCCGGGCACTGGGCCGGGTGCGTCCGTCGTCGAGGTCCAGGAGGAGGCCGAGGAACTCCTCGCCGCGGGCGGCGCGATGCTCCGGGGGCAGCAGGCGAAGCAGTCGACGGTAGCGGTGCTCCAACGGGCTCATCCGGCCACCCCGAACCTCGGCGCGGCCTGGGCGTCCCGGCGGGCCAGCCGGCGTTTCGCCGCGCGCGCCTGCGTGGTCATCCGCTCCGTTTCGGTGCGGATCGCCGCGGCACCCGCGTCGGTCAGGCGGTAGAAGCGGCGTAGCCGCCCGTTGTCGACCTCATCATGATCGTGTTCGACCAACTCTCGACCGGTCAGCCGCTCCAGCACGGCGTACAGGGTGCTGGCACGAAGGTGCACGCGGCCTTCGGACATGGTGGCCACCTCGGTGACCAGCGCGTACCCGTGCCGTGGCTGGTCGGCGAGAGCGGCGAGCACCAGGAAGGCCTGCTCGCTGAGTGAGTCCATGGCGGGAGCATATACTACGTCGCGGTATATGGTTGCCCGTAACGTCGAGCCCGGGAGGCACCGCCGGCGCGGGCCCGGACGCACCGACCCTTAGGCTCGTCAGGTGTCCAAGCGCGAGGAGTGGGACGTCGCCGTCGCCGGCGGCGGACCGGCCGGGCTGGCCGCGGCGATCACCGCGGCGACCGCCGGTGCCCGAACGGTTGTTCTGGAACGGTCGCGGTACCCCCGCTACAAGACCTGCGGCGGCGGCCTGATCGGAGCATCGTTGGCCGCGGTCGCGCCCTGGGTCACCGTCCCCACCCGCGACCGCATCCACGCGGTCACCGCGACCCACGACGGTGCCCGCGAGCTCACCCGGGAGCACGCCACCGTTCCGCTGCTGGAGATGGTGCTGCGCGACGAGTTCGACGACGCCCTGCGGCGCTCGGCCATCGGCGCGGGCGCACAGATCCGCGAGGATTCGATGGTGCGCGCGATCGATTCGGCCGACGGCCGGGCCGTGGCGCGGCTGGCCGGCGGCGAGGAGGTTCGGGCGCGGGTCGTCGTGGGGACCGACGGCTCGTCTGGCGTGAGCGCTCGGCACGTCGGCGCCCGGTTCGAACAGGTCGACCTCGGGCTCGAAGTGGAACTGCCGGTACCGGAGCCGGTCCGGCACCGGTGGCGCGGCCGGCTCCAGCTTGACTGGGGACCCATCCCCGGCTCGTACGGCTGGGTGTTCCCGAAGTCCGACCGGCTCACGGTCGGCGTCATCGCGGCCCGCGGCCGGGGCGACGAGACCCGCGCGTACCTGCGGCGGTTCGTCGACCGGCTCGGGCTGGCCGCGTACCAGCCCATCCACGACTCCGGGCACCTCACCCGGTGCCGGGCGGCCGACTCACCGCTGCGCAGAGGTCACGTCATCGTCGCCGGGGACGCGGCCGGCCTGCTCGAACCGTGGACCCGCGAGGGGATCAGTTTCGCGCTGCGCTCCGGTACCTTCGCCGGAGCCGCCGCCGCGGCCGCCGCCGGCGCCCCCGACGGGGAGGAGTTCGACGGCGCTCTGGACGGCTACCTCCGCGACGTGGACCGGGTCCTGATCCCGGAGATGCGGGCCGGACGGCGCCTGCTGTCCGCCTTCATCCGGCACCCCGGCATGTTCCACCGGGCGCTGGCCACGCCACCCGGCTGGCGGGCGTTCATCAAGCTGTGCCGCAGCGAGGTCAGCTTCGCCGGCGCGATCGAGCGTCCCGGCGTGCGTACGGCGCTGGCCGCCCTCGGCCGGGGCGGGCACGATCCGGTACTGCTCGGCGCCGCCGGCCGATCGTCCCGGTGAGCCGGCCGCTGTCGAACGCCTTTGGCTGCCGCTCCCGGGCCGGTCAGCCCAGGCCGGTTCGCGCCGCGGTGGCCGCCAGCGTGGTGTACGGCATCGTGAAGCCGCCGCCAATCTTGTCGATCGCGGACCCCACGCCATCCGTCACCTCCGCCAGCTTGTCCTCGGGGAGCCAGGTGAGGCCGCCGGTGGTGGGGAGCAGGTCCAGCCACTCGTCGCGGGTGTAGTACCGCTCCCAGTCGAACCGCCACTGCTCCGGCTCGCCGAACCCGCCCGCATCCCGGATCCCGTCGGCGGCCCTCGCGAACATCGCCTGGTACACATCGCGAGCGGTCGGGGCCGGTGCGGCGCCGCCGGCCACCGGGAGGTTTATCGGGGAGTCGGGCGCCACTCGCCGGTACACCGCGGCGAAGGCCTCCGTCACCTCGGGCGGGGTGTCGTACACGTGCCCGAACACCGCCAGCCGGCCGCCGGGCCGCAGCACCTGTGCCGCCTTCGCCCCGCCGGCGACCGGGTCCACCCAGTGCCAGGCCTGGCCGGCGACGACCGCGTCGAACGTCCGGCCGGCGGGATCCCATGCTTCGAAGGTCGCCACCTCGACGTCGACCCCGGTCCGGCGCGCGAATCCGGCCATCCGCGCATCGGGGTCGACGCCGAGCACGGTGCAGCCGGCCGCCTGGAACTGCCTGGCTTCGATGCCGGTGCCACAGCCAACATCGAGCACGTCGGGCCCGGGGCTCGCGGCGACGATCCGCTCGATCAGGGCGTCGGGGTAGCGGGGCCGGGCCCGGTCGTAGCGCTCCGGGTCCACACCGAACGACTCCGCCATCTGTCGGGCATGATGGGGCTCGGGTCGGGAAGGGCGTGGCTGCTTCCGCGGTATAGTGGGCATGTGCCCACCATAGTGGGCGTGCGCCCACTCGGTCAATTGATCTCGACCGTTTCAGGTATGGAGGAACGTGCGGTGCCGACCGGGGTGCACATCCGTGACGCGCGCGAGCAACTGTTCGACGCCGCCGAGCGTGTCCTGCTCCGGGACGGGCCGAGCGGGCTGACCAGCCGGGCGGTCACCACGGAGGCCGGCGTCGCCAAGGGTGTCCTGCATCGGCACTTCGCCGACTTCGACGCGTTCCTCGCCGAACTCGTACGGGATCGCGTCGCCCGGATCGAGGCTCAGGCCGCCGACCTACGCTCGTCCGCCGGGACCGGCACGGTCGCCGGCAACCTCACCGGCGCGCTGATGGACCTGTTCGACTCGGTCGTCGTGTCGATCGTCAGTCTCGTCATCTTCCGGGACGAGTTGCGCGCCCACCTGCGCCAGACCATGCCGGCCTACCGGGTCCCGGTCCTGGGACAGGCCACCGACGCCATCGCGGGCTACCTCAGCGACGAGTGCGAACTGGGCCGCATCGCGGCCGACGCGGACGTGGACTCGCTCGCGCTGTCGCTGATCGGGGCCGGGCACCTGCTGTTCGCCGGCCGTGCGCCCTCGGCCGCCCCACCGGATGCCGACGCCGTCGGCAAGGTCGTAACCACGGTCATGGCCGACGCCGTACAGAGACGGCTGCTCTGAACGGCCCTTCTGCGATTGCGGGAAGGGTCTCCCCGGTTTCCAGTAGGGTCTTGAGGCTGGACAGCCGGTGTGGCCACCCTTGGCTGATCATCTGAACCGCGCTCCCCGAGACGGCTTGACCCAGTGGCGGAGACAATAAGTTCGACTTATACTTTTGCGGTGTGGGAGGTCAATCTGCACCCCGAGGTCGAGACGTGGTTCCTGGATCTTTGCCGCGTTGATCCGATCAGCGCCGATCTGGTGGCCGAGGCGATCGACCTACTCGCCGAGCACGGACCCGCGCTCGGGCGTCCGCTCGTTGACCGCTTGCGGGGCAGCAGTTTTCACCACATGAAAGAGCTGAGACCTGGATCATCGGGTTCCAGCGAGGTCCGATTGATATTCGCCTTCGACCCGGCCCGTGAGGCGGTTTTCTTGGTCGCCGGGGACAAATCCGGACAATGGCAAACCTGGTACCAGAGTGCCGTACCGCTCGCGGACGCACGATTCGAGGAACATCTCACGATGCTGAAAGAGCAGTCATGAACGAGCCGTCGAACTGGCGAGATGTCAAAGCGAAGGCCCGCGACGCCGACCCCCAGTGGGACGCTCCCGAGCGAGTGTCCCGGCGGGCCGGGATGCGCGAGCAGATGCTTGCGTCGATCAGTGGCGCCCAACTCGCCGAGATTCGCAAACAGCTCGACCTGACACAGGCGCAACTTGCGGAGGCAGCCGGCCTGTCTCAAGCCCGGATCAGCCAGATCGAGAACGGCTCCGCCACGAGCCTGGAAAGTCTCCGGGCATACGTCAACGGCCTGGGCGGCCACCTGGACATCGTTGCCCGCATCGGCAACATCCAGCTCAACGTCGCCTGATCAGCGCGCTTTCGGGCTCCGAACGGTCCGCGGAACATGGCGGCGGTACGTGCTCACCGTCGGGTCGCCCGCCAGCCAGAAACGCCACGGCAGGTCATGCGCGCCGGTCACCCCGACCCGCGGCCCCGCCACGATCTCACCCACCGGATCCGCCGGCGGCGACAGCAGTCCCGGGCCACGGCCGTCGAGCAGGTTGACGCCGTAGAACGCGCGATCGATGCCCAGCGCCGCGCACAGCCGCGCCGGGCCCCGGGCCAGGTCGACGTCCCGGCGCACCGCCGTTCGCCGCTCCCGCGCCGCATCCAGACCGTCCACAATGCACCCGGCCCGGAGCAGTACCGCCGATGCCTGGCCCTCCGGGCCGCAGACCACGTTCACGCACCAGTGCATCCCGTACGTGAAGTACACGTACGCGTATCCGGCCGGCCCGAACATC
>DASXOA010000526.1:0-22302 GCA_036494675.1 Rugosimonospora sp. | reverse complement strand
TAGCCCATGGGCGGAGGTCCGGGCGGCGGCGAGTAGGCGGGTGGGGGATAGCCGCCCTGAGGGAAGCCCGGCGGATAGCCGCCCTGAGGGAAGCCACCCGGCGGATAGCCGCCCTGGGGGAAGCCACCCGGCGGATAGCCGTCCTGGGCGTAGCCGCCTTGGCCGGGGCCACCCGGCGCGAAGCCGCCCTGGGGGTAGCCGCCTTGGCCGGGGCCACCCGGCGCGAAGCCGCCCTCGGGGTAGCCGGCAGGCGGGGCGCTGTCCGGCAAGGCGCTGTCCGGCAAGGCGCTGGCCTGCGGGACGCTGTCCTGGGGGAAGCCGCTCGGCGGGTCATCGTCGCGCGGGGATTCGGCCGGCTGTTGCCGCGGCGGAATGTAGCCGCCCGGTGGCGGCGCGTCGGGGTGCTGGGCAGGGCTGTCACCGGTGGCCTGAGGATCCCCGGTGGAGCCGGGAGGTTCGGTCATGTGCGACACGGTAGGGGCACCCCACAACGCGCGCCAGCGGCCCATATGACTTGTTCTCGACACTTGCCGACCTAGGACGGGACAAGACGGTCAACCGCGTGATAAGGGAGCCTCGGACCTACCGGCCCGAGGACTCCGTCACCGGACGAACGGGTAACTGACCGGGTACTTGTACAGTTCGCCGTCGTTGGCCCGCACGCCGCCGACGATGCCGAACACCGCGCCGAGAACGACGACCGCGACCTGGACCAGGTAGAGCAGGCCGCTGACCGCCGAGGAGAACAGCAGGCCGCCGGACACGCCCAGGCAGATGCGGGCCACGACGAGGATCAGCGCGGCCCCGCTCACCGGGACGAAGAAGTTCACCGTGGCGACCGCGTGCGCCCGGACGGCCGGGGACTGGTTGCCCCGCCCGAGCAGCGCGATCAGCGGCGCGACGAAGCCGAGGACGCCGAGGCTCACGACCGTGCCGGCGGCGCCGCCGAAGTGGGCGACCAGTGCCCAGGTCTTGTCCTCGCCGGAGGGGTAGCCGCGCGGCGGCGGGCCGGGCTGCCCCTGGCCTGGTCCGGGCGGGTACCCGCCGGGTGGCGGCGGATATCCGGGCGGCGGACCGTAGCCGGGCTGGCCGTAGTTCGGCTGGCCACCGTAGTTCGATTGGCCGCCGTACGTCGACTGGCCGTAGTTCGACTGGCCGCCGTAGCCCGGCTGGCCGTGCCCCGGCTGGCTGCCGTACCCCGGCTGGCCATGGCCTGGCTGGGACGGCGCGCCGGGTCCGGACGGCGACCCGCCGGGCTGCGTTTCGTCCCATGGTGGGGTGGGTGGTTGGGTCATGTGCGTCACGGTAGGGGCAAGGCAGGGGCCGCGCCAGGAGGGGTCGGGGGGAATCGGACGACGCGCCGATCCCCTGCGGGTGGCGACCGGAAGTAGACTGGCACTCACAAAGACCGAGTGCCAGCATGCGATGACGGGGTGGGGGAGGGTGGCGATGAGTCTGGATGACCGCAAGCTCGACGTGCTGCGAGCCATTGTCCAGGACTACGTCGCGACCCAGGAGCCGGTCGGCAGCAAGGCGCTCGTCGAGCGGCACCACCTGCGTGTGTCGCCGGCAACCATCCGTAACGACATGGCGGTGCTGGAGGACGAGGGCTACATCCGGCAGCCGCACACCAGTGCCGGGCGGGTGCCGACCGACCGCGGGTACCGGCTGTTCGTGGACAAGCTGTCCCGGATCAAGCCGCTGACCCCGGCGGAGCGCCGGGCCATCGAGAGGTTCCTGGTCGGCGCGGTCGACCTCGACGACGTGGTGCACCGCACCGTCCGGCTGCTGGCCCAGCTCACCCGCCAGGTGGCCGTCGTGCAGTTCCCGAGCCTGTCCCGCTCGTCGGTGCGCCACCTGGAACTGGTCCCGGTGTCCACGACCCGGGTCATGCTCGTGATGATCGCCGATACCGGGCGGGTCGAGCAGCGGCTGGTCGAGTTGCCGACTCCGATACCCGAGCCCGACGTGCTGCGGCTGCGCACCGCGATCAACGAGAAGCTCGGCGGCCAGCGGCTCGTCGACACGCCGCCGCTGGTCCAGGACCTGGTCGAGGAGACCGAGGTCGGCCTGCGAGCGGCCATGGCGGCGCTCGCCACCGTGCTGCTGGAGACGCTGGTGGAGCGCACCGAGGAACGGATAGCGCTGGCCGGCACGGCAAACCTGACTCGGGGTGGCATCCTGGACTTCCAGGGATCGCTGCGGCCGATCCTGGAGGCCCTTGAGGAGGAGGTCGTGTTGCTCAAGCTGATCGGATCGGCTGAGCCGGACCCGACCGTGACCAGGGTTCTGATCGGTGACGAGAACGAGATCGAGCACCTGCGGGCCACGTCGGTGATCAGCACCGGCTACGGACCGGGCAGCACGGTGGTCGGCGGAATGGGTGTGCTCGGTCCGACGCGGATGGACTACCCGGGCACGATCGCCACGGTCAGCGCCGTGGCGCGCTACGTCGGTGAAATCCTGGCGCAGAACTGAGTGAGGGCATGACAACGGTGGCCAAGGACTACTACGGGATCCTCGGTGTGGCAAAGGACGCCACCGCCGACGAGATCAAGCGGGCGTATCGCAAGCTGGCGAGGCAGTACCACCCGGACGTCAATCCGGACCCGGAGGCGCACGAGCGGTTCAAGGAGATCAACGCCGCTTACGAGGTGCTCTCCGACGACCGGAAGCGTCAGATCGTCGACGTCGGCGGCGATCCGCTGGCGCCGGGCGGCGGAGGGGCGGGTGGCCCCGGCGGCGGCCCGGGTGGTCCGTTCGTCGGCTTCCAGGACATCATGGACGCCTTCTTCGGCGGCACCACCGGCTCCCGTGGTCCGCGCCCGCGTACCCGGCCGGGTTCCGACGCGATCCTGCCGCTGCCGCTCGACCTGCACGAGACATCGTTCGGGGTGGAGGCGCCGATCACCGTGGACACCGCGGTGACCTGCCAGACGTGCCAGGGGGCGGGCACCGCCGCCGGTACCCACGTGGCCACGTGCGACGTGTGCGGCGGGCGCGGCGAGGTGCAGTCGGTGCAGCGTACGTTCCTCGGCCAGGTGGTCTCCTCCCGGCCGTGTGGCGCCTGCGGCGGGTACGGGACGGTGATCCCGAACCCGTGCCCGACCTGCGCGGGCGACGGCCGGGTCCGCAGCCGCCGGACGCTGACCGTGAAGATTCCCGCCGGGGTCGAGGACCAGATGCGCATCCGGTTGGCCGGTCAGGGCGAGGTGGGCCCCGGCGGCGGGCCGCCCGGAGACCTGTATGTCGAGATCCACGAGCGGCCGCACGACGTGTTCTCCCGCAAGGGCGACGACCTGCACTGCCGGGTCACCGTGCCGATGACGGCCGCGGCGCTGGGCACCCGGCTGACCATCAAGACGCTGGACGGCGAGGAGACCCTCGACCTGCGGCCGGGCACCCAGCCCGCGTCCACGGTGCGCATCCGCAGCAAGGGCGTGCCGCACCTGCGCGGCACCGGCCGGGGTGACCTGTTCGTGCACCTCGACGTGCGTACTCCGACGAAGCTCACCCCAGACCAGGAGCGGATGCTGCGCGATTTCGCCAAGACCCGGGGCGAGGAGGTCGCCGAGTTGAGCAAGCAGGGCGGCTTCTTCTCCCGGTGGCGCGACGCGTTCAACGGCCACGCGTGACCCTCAGCCTGTTCCTGGTTGAGGCGCTTCCGTCGGGTGCGGATTTCACGCTCGACGGCCCGGAGGGGCACCATGCGGCCGATGTTGCCCGGCTGCGGGTGGGCGAGGAGCTACTGCTCGGCGACGGGCGGGGCGGCACGGCGCACGCGGTGGTCCGGGCCGTCCGGCGTGGCGCGCTCGATCTGTCCATTGTGGACCGTCGGTACGCCGCGCCACCCGACCCGCGACTCGTCGTGGCCCAGGGCATCGCCAAGGGGGAGCGGGGCGAGTTGGCGGTCCAGGCGATGACCGAGGTCGGCGTCGACGAGATCGTGCCCTGGCCGGCTGCCCGCTCGGTCGCGATCTGGCGCGACGAGAAGCCGCTGACCCGGTGGCGGGCCACCGTCCGGGAGGCAGCCAAGCAGGCCCGCCGCGCCTGGATCCCGCCGGTGTCCGCCCCGCTGCCGACGCCGGGGTTGGCCGCCCGCGCCACCCTCGTCCTGGACTCGGCGGCATCGGTGCCGCTGTCGGCCGTGGACCTGCCCGCGCACGGCGACATCGTGCTCGTGGTCGGCCCGGAGGGCGGCATCGCCGAGCAGGAACTGGACGCGTTCACCGGCGCCGGGGCGGTACCGGTGCGCCTCGGCGACTCCGTGCTGCGCACGTCGACGGCCGGGGTCGCCGCGCTGGCCGTCCTCCAGGCACGCCTGGGCCGCTGGTAGCCGGCGCCGTTCGCCCGGACCGCGCTGGTAGCAGGCGGGGTGGGCTCGGGCCGCGCTGGTAGCCGGCGCCGTCGGTGGCGTGCGCCGTGCGCGGGTTGTCGGTCGCTGACGGACCGGCCGTCAGGTGCGCAGGTAGGAGGCGCCGTTGAGGTCGACGACGGTACCGCTGGCCCACTGCGCCTCCGGTGACGCCAGCCAGACGATCGCGGCCGCGATCTCCTCAGGTTGGGCCACCCGGTTGAACGGGCTCTGCCCGCGTAGCTCAGGCCCGCGCGTCCGCAGGCTCTCGGTGGCCATGTCCGTCTCGACGAACCCTGGCGCCACCGTGATCACCTGGATGCCCAGCGGCCCCAGCGACACCGCCAGCGACTGGCCCATCGCGTTGAGTCCGGCCTTGGTCGCGCCGTACGCCGGCTGACCCGGCTCGCCCCGGAACGCACCGCGCGAGGACACGTTGACGATCGCGCCACCGGACTTCATGTGCTTCACCGCGCAGTAGGTGACGTTGGCGGCGCCGATCAGGTTGACGTCGACGGTACGGCGCCACTGCGCCTGCCACTCCTCGTACGACACCTCGGTGATCCGGTGCGGGGTGAACTGGCCGGCGTTGTTCACCAGTACGTCGAGGCCGCCGAGCGACTCCGCGGCCGCGTCGACCATGGCCCGTACCGCGTCCGGGTCGGCCACGTCGGCCTGCACCACCAGGTGCCCGGTACCGGGCAGGTCGGCGACCAGCTTCTCGGCCAGCGTCGCCGAGTTCCGGTGGTGTACGGCGACCCGGTCGCCCCGTTCCGCGAACGCGACCGCGGCGGCCCGCCCGATGCCCCGTGACGCTCCGGTGATCAGTACTGCTCGACTCACGTGTGTTCTCCCAGGTTGGTACGGATGGTCTCCAGCAGCCGGATCAGCCGCTCGCGCTCGTCGTCGGGCAGGCCCCGCAGGGCGCGCTCGGTCAGCCGGCGCCGCTCCTGTTCGAGGGTCTTCTCCAGGCGGCGCCCGCGGTCGGTGAGGCAGAGCCGGACCAGTCGGGCGTCGTGCGGGTGTGCCTCCCGGTGCAGCAGCCCGGCCGCCTCCATCCGGGTGGCCGTCCGGGTCACGGTCGGCGTGGCCAGGCCGAGTTGTTTGGCCAGCTCACCGGGCGTCTGACCGTCGGTCGCCCACAGGCACTCCAGGATGAACTGCTGGCCGGCCCGGACCCCGTGCTGGTTGAACGCCGCCTCGGCCGCCTCGGCCATGGCTCTCTTCGTCGCCCAGAAGGTGGTCTGGAACTCGTCGCGCTGCACGGTACACACGCTACTTGACCGATAGTCATTAGCCGGCTAACGTATATCGTTAGTCGGCTTACGATACCTCAAGGGGGAGCGCATGCGCGTACTGGTGACCGGAGCCACCGGCCGGGTGGGCAGCCGTCTGGTCCGTCGCCTGGCGGTGGACGGCCTGGCAGGGAACGGGCTGGCGGCGGCGACCGGGCTGGCGGCAGGGACGGGAACGGAACCGGCGATCGGGACGGAACTGGCGAACGGGACAGGCGTGGCGAACGGGACAGGCGCGGGCGGGGCCGTCCGGGTGGTGGTGCGTGATCCGCGGCGGGCGGCCGACCTGGCGGCCCTGGGCATGGACGTCGTGGCGGGCGACCTGCTCGACCCGGACACCCTCAAGCGGGCGGTCGCCGACGTGGACGCGGTGGTGCACCTGGCGGCCGCGTTCCGGGGAGTGTCCGAGGAAGAGACCGTCGCGGTGACCCGGGACGCGACCCTCGGGCTCGCCCGCGCGGCGCTGGACGCCGGTGTCGGGCGGTTCGTGTTCACGAGTACCAACCTGGTCTACGGTCCCGGGCGGGGCCGCCCCGCGGTCGAGGACGACGAGCCGCGACCGGTCGGGGCGTACCCGACCGCGAAGGCGGCCGCCGAGCAGGCGCTGCGGGACCTGCACCGGGAGTCCGGGCTCGGGCTGCGGATCCTGAGGCTGGCCTTCGTGTACGGCGACGGCGATCCGCACCTGGCCGAGTCGCTGATGTTCGCGGCGCACCGGCCGGCGCACTGGCGGCTCCAGATGGTCCACCACGCCGACGTCGCGCAGGCGGTGACCCTGGTGCTGCGCGCGGCCGGGGTGGACGGCCGGGTGTACAACGTCGCCGACGACGCGCCGGTGACCGGCTGGGAACTGCACGCGCTGCAGGGGCGGCCCGCTCCGGACGTCGCGGGCGAGCCGGACCCCTGGGAGGGTGTGGTGGACACTGGCCGGATCCGCCACGAACTGGGCTACCGGCCGATCCACCCGACCGTCTACTCGGCGCGGGCGGCAGGGGCACTGTAAGTTCGCTGCCATGGTCGACGACTGCCTGTTCTGCCGGATCGCGGCCGGGGAGATCCCCGCCAATGTGGTCCACGAGACGCGGAACACCCTGGCGTTCCGGGACATCGCGCCGAAGGCACCGGTACACGTGCTGGTCATCACGAAGGACCACCACGCGGACGTCGCGGCGCTCGCGGCGGTCGATCCGGCGCTGGCCGGCGAGGTCCTGGCGACGGCCGCGGAGGTGGCCCGCGCCGAGGGGATCGGGGAGCGCGGGTACCGGCTGATGTTCAACTCCGGGCCTGACAGCGGGCAGGAAGTGGCGCACGTGCACGCGCACCTGCTCGGCGGCCAGCCGCTGGGCCCTATGCTCTGCGCGTGACCCAGGAGCCCACGAAGCGGTACTCGCGGCTGGCCCAGCAGGCCCAGCGCGATGGCCGGATCCCCGCCCTCGCCGTCGCGCTGCACCGCGGCGACCGTCCTATGTGGACGTATGAGATCGGCGCCGAACCGGACACCCAGTTCCGCATCGGCTCGGTCACCAAGACGTTCACCGCGGTCCTCGTGATGCGCTGCAGGGACGAGGGGCTGTTGGACCTCGACGATCCGGTCGGGCGACACCTGGACCTGCCGGCGCACGGCGACCTGCCGATCCGACGCCTGCTCTCGCACACCGCCGGCCTGCAGCGGGAGCCCTTCGGCGACGTGTGGGACGTGATGCGGGCACCGGACACCGGGACGCTCATCGCCGACCTGGCGCGGGTCGAGCGGGTTTTGCCGCCGGCCCGGCGCTACCACTACTCGAACCTGGGTATGGCGATCCTCGGGCACCTGGTCGGCCGGCTGCGCGGCGGCACCTGGGAGGAGGTGCTGACCGACCAGATCCTGGGCCCGCTCGGGCTGGCCGGCGTATCGGTGGCGCCGACCGGGAAGGCGACCACCGGGTACCTGGTCGACGCGTACTCCGACCACGCCCGTCCCGAGCCGCCGACCGACTTCGGCGCGGTGTCCCCGGCCGCGCAGCTCTGGGGTACCGCCTCCGACCTGGCCCGGTGGGCCGCGTTCCTGGCCGATCCGGCCGCGCTGGACCCGGACGGGCGGGTGCTCAAGCCGGCGACCCTGGACGAGATGCGCTGGCCGCTGACGGTGACCGACGAGACGCAGTGGGTCGCCGGGTTCGGGCTGGGCCTGATCCTCATCCCGCAGGGCGAGCGGATCATGCACGTCGGGCACGACGGCGGCATGCCGGGCTTTCTGGCCGGGGTGTACGGGCGGCAGGGTAAGGACGCGCCGCCGGCCTGCGGCGTCGCCGTACTGGGCTCGTCCGGGACGGCGACCGAGATCCTGACGCTGCCGCACACCCTGCTGGCCGAGGCCGCCGAGCATGATCCGGTCGAGATCCAGCCGTGGCGCCCCGGCGCCCCCGCCCCCGACCGGTTCCAGACCGTGCTGGGCCGCTGGTGGGGCGAGGGGTACGAGTACGTGTTCTCCTGGCGCGGCGGTGCCCTGCGGGCCAGCGGGGCGGACGACCCGGCCGGGAAGCCGCCGGCGGTCTTCGAGGAGGTGGAGCCGGACCTGCTGCGTACCGTCTCCGGTCGGGAGGCGGGCGAGCCGCTCCGGCTGACCCGGGATCCGGCCACCGGGGCCGTGGTGCGGATGCACTGGGCGACGTACCGGTTCACCAGGGACCAACAAACCTTCGGGCCATGATGATCATGGGCGCGGGGAGGCTGGACGGGCGACGGGCCGATACCATGGAAGGCCTGATACTCACCCGGATGGAAGGTGGCAGCAGGCCCGCGAGGCCGACCCATGACAAGCAGCCCACCCCCCAGTGCAGCCCCGGCCGGTAGCGGCCCCAGCGCGGCGGCGCCACGGGTGCAAACCAAGATCTCGATCTCGAATCCTCAACAGATGGTCAGCCTGCTCGGCGCGGGCGACGAAATCCTCAAACTGGTCGAAAAGACCCTGGTCAGCGACATCCACGTGCGGGGTAACGAGATCACCGTTTCCGGCAACCCCGCCGACAACGCTCTTGCCGAGAAGGTCTTCGCCGAGTTGCTCGAACTGATCCAGAAGGGCGAGACGCTGACCGCGGACTCCGTGCGGCGCACCGTCGGCATGCTCCGGGAGGGCACTCCTGAGCGACCCGCCGAGGTACTCACGTTCAACATCATTTCCCGGCGGGGGCGCACCATCCGGCCGAAGACCCTCGGCCAGAAGCGCTACGTCGACGCGATCGACAAGAACACCATCGTCTTCGGCATCGGCCCGGCAGGCACCGGGAAGACCTACCTGGCGATGGCGAAGGCGGTCGCGGCGCTCCAGGCCAAGCAGGTCAACCGGATCATCCTGACCCGGCCCGCCGTGGAGGCCGGGGAGCGGTTGGGCTTCCTGCCCGGGACGCTGTACGAAAAGATCGACCCGTACCTCCGGCCGCTGTACGACGCGCTGCACGACATGCTCGACCCCGACTCCATTCCGAGGTTGATGCAGGCCGGCACGATCGAGGTGGCCCCGCTGGCATACATGCGCGGTCGGACGCTCAACGACGCGTTCATCATCCTCGACGAGGCGCAGAACACCACGCTGGAGCAGATGAAGATGTTCCTGACCCGGCTCGGCTTCGGCTCCAAGATCGTGGTGACCGGCGACGTCACCCAGGTCGACCTGCCCGGCGGCACCCGCAGCGGCCTGCGGGTAGTCCAGGAGATCCTGGAAGGTGTCGAGGACGTACACTTCGCGCGGTTGTCGAGCGCGGACGTGGTCCGTCACCGGCTGGTCGGCGAGATCGTGGACGCGTACGCCAAGTGGGACGCCGCCCAGGAGGCATCGGGACCGCACACGCTGCCCGCCAGCCGCACGGCGCACGGAGGTGCCGCCCGGCGTCGCTGAGGCGGGCGGCGTCGCCGGACCGGGCGGCGCCGGTCAAAGCGGGCGGCCCGGCGGGGCCGGACGGGTCCTCCGGAGCGGGGGCCGCACAGAAAGCGTTCGCCGGAACGGGGCCGGCGGTAACACAGGGGGAGCAGGCAGTGTCCATCGAAATCGCCAATGAGTCCGGGGTCGACCTCGACACCGACGCGATCCTGGCGGTGGCCCGGCACGCCCTGGACGAGATGGGCGTCAACCCGCTCGCCGAGCTGTCCGTCCTGCTCGTCGACCTGGAGTACATGACCGAGCTCAACCACCGCTGGATGGGTGGCGACGGCCCGACCGACGTGCTGGCGTTCACGATGGACGAGGGCAGCGTCGATCACGGGCCGGGCGAGGGCGCGGGGGCGGAACCGACCCTGCTCGGCGACATCGTGCTGTGCCCCGACGTGGCGGCCAAGCAGGCCACCAACGTGGGCCACTCGACGGCCGACGAGCTTCACCTCCTCACCGTGCACGGCGTGCTGCACCTGCTCGGGTACGACCACGCCGAACCGGAGGAGGAGCGCGAGATGTTCGGCCTGCAGGCCCGGCTGCTGTCGGGCTGGCAGGCGAAGATCACCGGCCGCGCGGCCGAGGACCGGCCGGGCGCCGCGGACGCCGCGGATCCTGCCTAGGAGAACCTGATGTTGCTCCTGGTGGCCGCCGGGTTGATCATCCTGGCCGGGCTGTTCGCGATGAGCGACGCCGCGCTGTCGCGGATCTCGCCGGCGCGGGCCGGGGAGATGGCCCGCGAGGGGGTACGCGGGGCACGGGCGCTCCAGGCCGTGGCCGGGGACGTGGTGCGCCACCTCAACCTGCTGCTCCTGCTGCGGCTGGCCTGCGAGTTGACCGCCACCACGCTGGTCGCGCTGGTCACCATCGACGCCTGGGGTGCGGGCTGGACGGCCGGTGCGCTCACCGCCGGCTCGATGCTCGTGGTCAGCTTCGTCGTGGTCGGGGTGGCCCCCCGTACCATCGGCCGCCAGCACGCGTACACGGTCGGCCGGTACGCCGCACCGCCGGTGCGCTGGCTGGGTCGGGGCCTGGGTCCGCTGGCCCGGCTGCTGATCCTCGTCGGCAACGCGTTCACCCCCGGCCGGGGCTTCCGCGAGGGTCCCTTCGCGACGACGGTCGAGTTGCGCGAACTGGTCGACCTGGCCGAGGCGCGGGGGGTGGTGGAGCACGGCGAGCGCGAGATGATCCACTCCGTGTTCTCGCTCGGCGACACGATCGTGCGCGAGGTAATGGTCCCGCGTACCGAGATGGTGTGGATCGAGGCGACCAAGACCGGCCGGCAGGCGCTGGCGCTGTTCCTGCGCTCCGGCTTCTCCCGGATCCCGGTGATCGCGGAGAACATCGACGACGTGGTCGGCATCCTGTACCTCAAGGACGTGGTCCGCGCCCCGGACACCAATGAGATCCGTGAGCTGATGCGCGCCGCGTCCTTCGTACCGGAGTCCAAGCCGGTCGACGATCTGCTCTCCGAGATGCAGGCGGCCCGTTCCCACATCGCCATCGTGGTCGACGAGTACGGCGGCACCGCCGGCCTGGTCACGATCGAGGACATCCTCGAGGAGATCGTCGGCGAGATCACCGATGAGTACGATGTCGAACGGCCGCCGGTCGAGCGGCTGGACGACGGCTCGATCCGGGTCAGCGCGCGACTGTCCGTCGAGGACCTCTCCGAACTGTTCGACGTCGAGCTACCCAACGACGAGGTGGAGACGGTGGCCGGACTGATGGCGCACGAGTTGGGCCGGGTGCCGATCCCGGGGGCGGACGCGACGGTCAGCGGGCTGCGGATGACCGCCGAGGGCACCACGGGTCGCCGCAACCGGATCGACACCGTACTCGTGCGGCGGGTGGTCACGCCGGCCAAACCGCTGTCGGAACCGCGAGACGAGAGGCAACCTGCCGATGCCTGACGAGTCCAGCCCCGCGACCCCCACGGCCGTGGCCGATCTCGCCGCCGAGGATCAGAAGTTGGTGACCCTGGCCCGATCCGCCCGCGCCCGGGTGGGCGCGGTCGAGGGTGCCGCGGTACGCGACGGGGACGGCCGCACCTATGCCGGGGCCACCATCACGCTGCCGTCGCTGGGCCTCACAGCGTTGCAGTACGCGGTCGCCTCGGCGGTCGCCGCGGGCGCCTCGACGCTGGAGGCGGCCGCGGTGGTCACCGAGGCGTCCACATTGGACGGTCTCGGGCACGCCGCAGTGCGGGATCTGGCCCAGGACGCGACGATTCACCTCGTCGCCCCGGACGGCACGGTCCTCGGCGCGGTCACCGACTGACGGCCGGTCCTGGTCGCGCCGGTCCTGGTCGCGCCGGTCCTGGTCGCGCAGCCCGGCGCGCTCGCGTCGCTGCGCGCCGCTCAGCCGGTCATCGGCGGGGCCCAGCCCGAGACGTCGACGCCGTCGCACAGGACGGTGAGGGTCAGGCCGGGCAGCGGCATCCGTCCGCTGGTGAACTGGATCGCGATCCCCTGGTACCCGGCCGGATGGGCGCAGGCCGGTGCGCTGGGGTCGTACCCGCCGTACCCGTCGACGGTACGCAGCGAGAACTGGGCCTCCCGGCCGGGCGCGACCAGCATCGGCGTCGGGGTGGGCGGCATCGTCGCGGCCGGCAGGGCGCGCATCGTCCCGGCCGGATCGGTGTAGACCAGCGACGGGACGCTCGGCAGCCGGCAGGCCCCCGCGCCCGCGTTGGTGACGGTCACCGTCTCGTACGCGCTGCCCGCCGCCCCGCTGCCGTCGATCGAGTCGAGCACGAGGTCGGCTGCCCGGCAGGCGGTTCCGGGCGTCGGTGCGACGGCGGGATCGGTCGGCCCCGGCGCGGTCGGGTCGGTCGGTTTCGTCGCCGAGGGCGTCGCGGGGCCGGCGCCGCCCGGCTCGCTCACCGGCGCGGCCTGGGACGGTGCGGCCGGTGGCGCCCCGACCTGGTTCAGGCAGCCCGTGAGCCCGGCGAGGACGGTCACCGCGAGGACGGTCACGGCGAGGGCGGCCCGGACGACCGGCCGGACCCGCGTCGGCTGTGCGTTCACGACGCCTCCTCGTGATCGATGAGCGGCCGGGCCGGGATGATCAGCGGTCCGGCCCGGGACGGCATCGAGGCGGGTGCGACGACGTCGGTATGTACACCGTCGACGGCGCGGCCGTGTTGCGGGTGAGGTGCCAATTGTGCGAATCCTGTGACCTGGGCGGCCTGGGGCTGCCGCCGGCCCGGCGGCTGCGGCGCCGGTACCGGTAAGCTGGCGCCGTGACGGCGTACCGTGCTGGTTTCGCGTGTTTTGTCGGCCGGCCCAACGCCGGCAAGTCGACGCTGACCAACGCGATCGTCGGCCAGAAGATCGCGATTACCTCGAACCGGCCGCAGACCACCCGGCACGTGGTGCGCGGCGTACTGCACCAGCCCGACGCCCAACTGGTCCTGCTCGACACTCCCGGTCTGCACCGGCCCCGGACCCTGCTCGGCGAACGGCTCAACGACCTGGTCCGCGAGGCGTGGAGCGAGGTCGACGTGATCGGCCTGTGCATCCCGGCGGACGAGGAGATCGGCCGGGGCGACAGGTTCATCAGCGCCGAGATCGCCGGGCTCAAGGCGACCCTGGTCGCCGTGGTCACCAAGACCGACCTGGTGTCGAAGGGGGAGCTGACCCAGCAACTGGTCGAGGTCAGCCAGCTCGCCGACTTCGCCGACGTGGTACCGGTCAGCGCGGTCTCCGGCGACCAGCTCGACGAGCTGGTGTCGGTGCTCAGCGGCCACCTGCCCGAGTCTCCGCAGCTGTACCCGGACGACATGCTCACGGACGAGCCGGAGCAGGTGCTGATCGCGGAGCTGATCCGGGAGGCGGCGCTGGAGGGGGTCCGCGACGAGCTGCCGCACTCGATCGCGGTCCTGGTCGAGGAGATGATCCCGGAAGGGAACCTCACCAAGATCTTCGCCGACGTGTACGTCGAGCGGAGCAGCCAGAAGGCGATCGTGATCGGGGCCGGCGGCGGCCGGCTCAAGCAGGTGGGCATCCAGGCGCGGGCCGCCATCGAGGATCTTCTGGGCCGCCGGGTCTACCTGGACCTGCACGTCCGGGTCGCGAAGGACTGGCAGCGCGACCCGAAGCAACTGCGCAGGCTGGGCTTCTGACGCCCTGCCGGCCCGCCGGCCCGGCTTGGGGTGCCGGCCCGGGTTCACGCCGCGTGGGGTGCCGGCCCGCCGGGCGCCGGACCGGGTTCACGCCTCCGGGGGTCTCCCGGGTTCGGGTCCCCCGAGCGCGTCGATCAACGCGTCGGGGTCCTCGACGGTGACTGTCACCGCGGGGTGGTTCAGCCAGCGGCCGATGACGCCGGTCACCGGCGTGCCGAACCGCACGCAGACTCCGCCGCCGGTACCCGTGCCGAAGCTGAGGCCACGGTCGGTGAGTGAGAGGTGCAGGCCGATCACCCGCCACCAGCGGTAGGGGCCGGTACGCCGCGCCTCGACCACGTTGTCCCGCGGCGTGTGCAGCCGCCACGGGCCGAAACCCACGGTCAGGTTCTCCGCGTCGACGGTGACCGACGCGGTCTGCGGCAGGATGCCGAGCACCGCCAGGAACGGCTTGAACCGCCGGTCGAACGCGAAGGTGAACCGGCGCGGCAGGGTCTGCGGCTGGCTCCCGTGGGTCATGCGTCCCGGCATACCCCCGCCCCCGGCCGGGCAATCACGAACCCGGGCGCCGGTGCCGGAATCGTCGGGGTCGACATCGGCGAAGGCGAGATCGGCCGGCCGCCGATGCCGCGGGGCGTCCGGCGCGGGAAACCGCATGGACGGCGGCCGGGCCGGCCGGGGCGGGCTGGCACAATCGCAGGGTGACCGGGTGGCGTGCCAAGCTCTACAGCGACGACGCGGTGGTGCTGCGCGGCCAGAAGTTGGGCGAGGCGGACCGCATCATCACGCTGTTCACCCGGCGGCACGGCCGGATCCGCGCGGTGGCCAGGGGAGTGCGCCGGACCACCTCGAAGTTCGGCGCGCGGCTGGAGCCCTTCGGGCACGTGGACCTCCAGATCGCCGAGGGGCGCTCGCTGCACTCCGTGTCCCAGGTCGAGGCGATCGACCTGTACGGCAAGCGGTTCATCGACGACTATCCCCGCTACACGACGGCGAGCGCGATCGCGGAGACCGCCGAGCGGCTCACCCCCATCGAGGAGGAGCCGGCGCTGCGGCTGTACCTGCTGACGCTCGGCGCGCTGCGGGTGCTCAGCGAGGGGCTGCACGCCAGCTCGCTGGTGCTCGATTCGTACCTGCTGCGATCGATGGGCCTGGCGGGCTGGGCGCCGGCGCTGGAGGAGTGCGCGGTGTGCGGTACGCAGGGGCGGCAGCGGGCCTTCTCCGTACCGGCCGGGGGCGGTGTCTGCCCGGACTGCCGCCCCCCGGGCTCGGCCCACCCGTCGCCCGCGACCCTGGAACTGATGTCCGCCCTGGCGGTCGGCGACTGGCCGGTGGCCGACGCGGCCGAGGCGGGTCCGCGCCGCGAGGCGGCCGGCCTGGTGGCCGCGCACCTGCAGTGGCACCTGGAGCGCGCGCTGCGCTCGCTGCCGCTGGTCGATCGCTCCGGCCCGAAGAGCAGCCCCGCCCGCGGGGCCGATGAAGATCCCAGATCCACCGATGGAGACCGAGTGTGAAGCGCAGCTATGTTCCCCCGTCCGTGCACCCTTCCGGCGCGAAGCCGCCGAAGCTGCCCGGGGAGGCGATCCCGAACCACGTCGCGATCATCATGGACGGCAATGGCCGCTGGGCCAAGGCGCGCGGGCTCCCCCGTACCGAGGGCCACAAGATGGGCGAGGCGGCGCTGTTCGACGTCATCGAGGGCGCCATCGAGCTGGGCGTCAAGTACCTGTCCGCGTACGCGTTCTCGACCGAGAACTGGCGGCGTTCGCCGGAGGAGGTGCGCTGGCTGATGGGCTTCAACCGGGAGGTCATCCACCGGCGGCGCGACCAGTTCGTGGAGATGGGGGTACGGGTCAGGTGGGCCGGCCGGCGGCCGAAGCTGTGGCGTTCGGTGATCAACGAGCTGGAGATCGCCCAGGAGATGAGCAAGCACAACGACTTGATCACGCTCCAGTTCTGCGTGAACTACGGCGGCCGGGCGGAGCTGGCGGACGCGTTCTCGGCGATGGCGGCCGATGTGGCGGCCGGCAGGCTGAACCCTGACAAGATCAGCGAGAAGACGGTCGGCCGCTACCTGTACTGCCCGGAGGTCCCCGACGTGGACATGGTGCTGCGCCCGTCCGGTGAGCAGCGACTGTCCAACTACCTGATCTGGCAGAGCGCGTACGCCGAGTACGTGACGCTGGACACCCTGTGGCCGGATTTCGACCGGCGCCACCTGTGGTACGCGTGCGAGCTGTTCGCCCAGCGGGACCGGCGGTTCGGCGGTGCGATCCCGAACCCGGTCGCGCCGCCACCGGCCACCTGACCGCCGGCGGCGCCTGATCGCCGGCCGCCTGACGGCTGCCACCTGATCGCCGCCACCTGATCGCCGGCCGCCTGATCGCCGGCCGCCTGATCGCCGGCCGCCTGATCGCCGGCCGCCCTGACCGCCGGTCGCGAGGGCGGTGCCGGCGGCGAGGCGGCGTCAGGTGAAGACCGGGCGGTAGGCGCCGGCCGCGATGCTGACCGCGAGGATCGCCGCGACCGCGAGGGCGGCGCCGGCGATCAGCGCGGCGTCGGCCCGGGTGAAGTGGCTGGGGCGAGCGGCGGTACGGGGGAGGCCCGAGTCGAAGCCGCGCGCGTCCATCGCGGTGGCCAGCCGGATGCCCCGGCGGATCGCGCCCACCAGGAGCCCGAACGCCAACGAGCCGGCGAGCCGGACCAGGGCGATCGGGTTCCGTCCGGCGTCCACCCCACGGGCCCGCCTGGCCTGGCGCAGCAGCCGCCATTCCTCGCCGAGCAACGGCATCAGCCGGAACGCGGCGAGTGCACCGATCGCGAATCGGGCCGGTGCTCTCGCGTTCTGCACCAGCGCGTCGGCCAGGTCGGTGGGGTCGGTGGTGGCGAACGCCACGATTCCGGGCAGCGCCACGGCCAGTACCCGCAGTCCCAACCCGAGCGCGTCCACCGCTCCGGCGGCGGTGAACAGCAGTTGTCCGGCCACGACACCGGCCGCGCTGAGCAGCAGCGGCCAGCAGCGGCGCCCCAGCCGGTCCAGGCGCACCCCGAACAGCGGTGCGGCCGCGAGGTCCACGGCGAGCGCGAGCGTCGGGGTCAGCGGGTCCAGCGAGAACAGCAGGCCGAACCCGAGCAGCGCGGCGGCCGCTAGCTTCGCCAGCGGGTTGCGCCGGGCCAGCACGGCACGCTGGTCGGCGAGTCCGGTCGCCGCGCTCACCGTGACACACCCCTCCCGCCGTGCGCCGGCCGCGCGTCCGAACCGCCGCTCGCGGCGCCGGCCGGGTCTGCGCCGTTCGGCGCGCTGGCCGGGTCCGCGCCGCGCGGGGCGCCGCGCGGGGTGCCGGGCGCCGGCAGCGCCACGGTGCGGTCGGCCAGCGCGGCGGCGAAGTCGGCGTCGTGGGTGACCGCGACCACCGCGCGGCCATCGTCGCGGAGCTTCGCCAGCAGGTCCACCAACTCGACCCAGGTGCGCCGGTCCTGGCCGAAGGTCGGTTCGTCGAGGATCAGCAGTCGGGGCGCGGTGGCCAGGGCGGTGGCCACCGACAGCCGGCGGGCCTCGCCGCCGGACAGCGTGTACGGGTTGGCCGCCGCCAGCCGGTCGAGGCGCAGCCGTACCAGCAGGTCGTCCACAATGGACTTCACCGCATCCTCGCCGGCCCCGGTACGGCGCGGGCCGAGCGCCAACTCGTCGCGCACCCGGGCGGTGACGAACTGGTGCTCCGGATTCTGGAACACCGAACCGACGCGGCGGGCCAGGGCGGCGGCCCGCCACCGGTGCGGCGGCCGGCCGGCCAGCGTGCCGGCGAGTTCCCGGGTTGCCGTCACCGTACCGGAGCCGGGCGCCAGCAACCCGCCGAGCAGCAGGGCGAGGGTGGACTTGCCGGCGCCGTTGGGGCCGACGACGGCCAGTGCCTCTCCGGCCGGTACGGGGAGGTCCATAGTGGACAGCCGACCGGTCACGGAGACCCCGTCGGCGCGCAGCAGCATTGGGCCGCCACGGTTGGCGGGCCGCGGCGGATCGGCGACGCCGGACATGCCTGAGCGGAGCCGGTCTGTGGCGGAGGCGAGCACAGGCCCACGCTCGTGGATGACGGGATGGCCCGGTACCCACACGCCCTGCTCGACCAGCCGCGCGCCGTGGGTCGCGAACACCGCCCCGGGTGTCCCGTCGGCCGCGACTCCACCGCCCGGCTCCAGCACCACCACCCGGTCGACCAGCGGCAGCACCTCGGCCACCCGGTGCTCGACCAGGATCAGGGTGGTGTCGCGGGCGGCCAGGATCCGGCCGATGGCGGCACGGATCTGGGCGGCGCCGGCCGGATCGAGGTTCGCGGTCGGCTCGTCCAGCAGCAGCAGCGAGGGGCGCAGCGCGAACGCTCCGGCCAGCGCCAGCCGCTGCGCCTCGCCACCGGACAGCGCGGCGGTGGACCGGTCCCGGCCGTAGCGGAAGCCGACCGTGGCCAGGGCATCGTCCACGCGGGGCCAGATCTCCCCGGTCGGTACCCCGTGGTTCTCCAGCCCGAACGCGACGTCGTCACCGGCCCGGGACATCACCAACTGGGTCTGCGGGTCCTGGAAGACGATGCCCGGCCGCAGGCCGCCGAGGTCGAGTTCGCCCTCCCGCTCGCCGGAGTCCTCGGCGAGCAGGCCGGCGAGCGCGGCGAGCAGCGTGCTCTTGCCGGCCCCCGAGGGGCCGAGCAGGAGTACCCGTTCGCCGCGCTCGACGCGCAGATCCACCCCGCGCACCGCCCACGCCTTACGTCCGGCGTGGCGCCAGCCGAAGCCGTTGAGCCGGATGCCGCCGGCGTGGGTGCCGCCCGCGTGGGCGTGGCCTGGACGGTCGCGGTCTGGACTGGCGCGGTAGGTGCGGGCGCGGTCGGTGCCGGTCAGACGGCGGCCCGCTCGCGGCCGGCCGGGAACCGGTCCAGCACACCGGTCTGGGCCAGCCCACGGGTCAGTATCCAGCCGCCCAGGCCGGTGATGACCAGGCCACTGGCCGCCGAGATGGCCACCTGCCCGATCTGCCAACCGCCCGACCAGGTGGGGTAGTAGAGCACGACGTCCAGCAGTCCGGCGGCCGCGCCGGCGAGCAGGCCGCCGGCCAGCGCGACGGGCAGCTTGCTGGAGCGGTACCCGGTGGCCGCGAACGGCATCTCGCCGCCGATGCCCTGCATGAGGCCGTACAGGATGGTGGACAGGCCCCACTGCGCCCCCAGCAGCGCCTCGATGGTCGCCGCGACCGCCTCGGTGAACAGGCCGGCACCGGGCTTGCGGATCACCAGCGGACCGACGACGGCGGGCAGGAACCAGACTCCGTTGATGGCGGCACGGGCCGGTGGGAAGCCGGGGAAGGCGCTGTCGATGCCGTTCCAGAGTTGGTCCCAGGCGTAGAAGACGACGCCGAAAGCGACCGCGATCACGGCGGCGACGACGATGTCGACGGTCCGCCAGCGACGGTTTTCCATCTCATTCCTCCCGGTAGGCGACGTACCAGGAGAAGACGCACGCCATGCCCTTCTCGGACATGGCGCGGCTGGAGAAGACCGAACTCCCTGCGCTGGCATTACCCAGATCAGGTTCGAGGGTCTGTGGCCTAGCCGCGACCACACTCTCAGCGCTGTGCGCTCCCCTGTCGGACGAAGGCCCGGTCCGGCCGCATCGACGCGGCCCGGTGCCTTCGCGATTCAGTTGTGTGGTCGACGGTAGCACCGGGTATTGAGCTACCGAACGGTACTACCCGCGAGTAACGTGGGTCACACAGAGCCCTACCCAACCCCTGGGGGCGGCAATGACGACAACCGATCAGCGACCCGCCGAACTCGGCCCGGACGGCGGCGAGACTCCGGCCGGCCAGACGCCGGCGGCGGCCGGCCAGGCTTCGGCCAGCGTCGATGAAAAGCAGGCCCGGCAGGTCGCCGAGGCGGCCCGCGAATCGGAGTGGCGCAAGCCCAGCTTCGGTAAGGAGCTGTATCTCGGGCGGCTGCGGATGGACCTGATAGACCCGTGGCCGTCGCCCGACCCCGGGCGTGCCGCCAAGGCCGGGGAGTTCCTGAGCCGGCTGGGCGACTTCGCCGCCGGCATCGACGGCGCGCAGATCGAGCGCGACGCGCGCATCCCCGACGAGGTGCTGCGCGGGCTGGCCGACCTGGGCGCGTTCGGCATGAAGATCGACGAGAAGTACGGCGGCCTCGGGCTCAGCAATCTGGACTACTGCAAGGCGCTCGCGCTGGTCGGATCGGCGAACCCGTCGATCGGCGCACTGCTGTCCGCGCACCAGTCCATCGGCGTGCCGCAGCCGCTCAAGCTGTTCGGCAACGACGAGCAGAAGAAGCGGTTCCTGCCCCGGCTGGCCGGTGGCGAGGTGTCCGCGTTCCTGCTCACCGAGCCCGACGTCGGCTCCGACCCGGCCCGGCTGTCCACCGTCGCGACCCCGGTCGAGGGCGGGTACCGGCTCAACGGCGTCAAGCTGTGGGCGACCAACGGCACCCTCGCCACCCTGCTCGTGGTGATGGCGCTGGTGCCCAAATCAGAGGGGCACCGGGGCGGGATCACCGCGTTCGTGGTGGAGTCCGACTCACCGGGCGTGACCGTCGAACGGCGCAACTCCTTCATGGGCCTGCGCGGCCTGGAGAACAGCGTCACCCGCTTCCACGACGTGTTCGTACCGGCGGAGAACGTGATCGCCCGGGAGGGTCAGGGCCTGAAGATCGCGCTGACCACGCTGAACACCGGCCGGCTCTCGCTGCCGGCGTTGTGTGTCGGCGCCGGCAAATGGTGCCTCGCCGTGGCCCGGCAGTGGGCCGCCGAGCGGGTGCAGTGGGGCCTGCCGGTCGCCAAGCACGAGGCGGTGGCCAAGAAGATCGCGTTCATCGCGGCCACCACGTACGGGCTGGAGTCCATGCTCGACCTGGCCTGCATGCTCGCCGATGACGATCGCAACGACATCCGCATCGAGGCGGCGCTGGTCAAGCTGTACGGGTCGGAGATGGCCTGGCTGATGGCCGATGAGCTGATCCAGATCCGGGGTGGGCGAGGGTACGAGACGGCTGACTCGCTGGCCGCCCGGGGCGAACGCGCCATCAACGCCGAGCAGATCCTGCGCGACCTGCGGATCAACCGGATCTTCGAGGGCTCGACCGAGATCATGCACCTGTTCATCGCCCGCGAGGCGGTCGACGCCCACCTGTCGGTGGCCGGCGACATCATCGATCCGGACGCCCCCTTCGGTCGCAAGGCGCGGGCCGGCGCCCGGGCCGGTGGCTTCTACGCCCGCTGGCTGCCGACCCTGGTGGTCGGCAAGGGTCAGGCACCCGGTTCCTTCGCCGAGTACGGTCCGCTCGCCACCCACGTCCGCTTCATCGAGCGGGCCTCCCGCAAGCTGGCCCGGGAGACGTTCTACGCGATGGCCCGCTGGCAGGGGAAGCTGGAGCGCAAGCAGGGCTTCCTGGGCCGGGTCGTGGACGTCGGCGCGGAGTTGTTCGCGATGTCGGCCGCGTGCGTGCGGGCCCGGGCGTCCGGGGATGCCGAACGGGAGCTGGCCGACCTGTTCTGCCGGCAGGCCCGGCTGCGGGTCGAGGCGCTGTTCTCCGGCATGTGGGACAACACCGACGCGCTCGACGTGACGGCCGCGAAGCGGATCGTGGAGGGCAGGTACGCGTTCCTGGAGGAGGGTGTGCTGCCGCCGCCGCAGGAGGGTGACTGGGTCGAAACGTGGCAGCCGGGTCCCTCGACCGAACAGGACGTCCGCCGCCGCATCAAGCCGGCCGACTCACCGGAGCCAACGGAGCCGGCCGATGCGCCGTCGGCGGGGAGCGACTGACGCATTTGCCGCCGACAGGGCCGGCCGGTCCGCCACCGGCCGGCCCTGCTCGGCGAGTATCAGCGACCGCCGGCAGGCAGGCTCTCGAAGGGCATCCGTACGCCGAGCCGCCGCAGTTCCAGCGCGGCCAGCGCGTCCACGGTGTCCGGGTCGCCCCTGCGCCAGCCCGCCACCGGGTCGGCGTTCACCTTGGCCAGCCGGCGTACCGGCTGGTTGGCCAGGGCCCGCAGCGCGAGCAGATCCCGGCCGGCCGGGTCCGAACGCAGCCCGGTGGCGGCACTCGCCCGGCGGATCCAGCGCAGGCGCAGCGGCAGCCAGATCGCGAGTACCACGATGAGCGGGCCGACCAGCAGCGCCAGGGACAGCACCCAGGCCAGGTCGTGGACGAGCGCGACCTGTTCCCGGCCGGCGTCGGCCAGCGCCCGCGCCCCGGCGGCGGCCTTGTCGAAGGGCGCGGACAGGTGGCCGCCGATCCCGGGCACCTTGTCCACTGTGGACCCCGCGTCGGAGAGTCCGCCGGCCATCCCGTCGCCGGCGCCGGACAGCTTCTGCCCGGGTACGGCGAGCTTGAGTACGAGGTGGTAGAGCCTGACCGCCAACCAGATCCAGAACCACAGCCACGCGACGATGAGCAGATCGGTGAACAGCTGCCGGATGCGGGTAGTCAATACATCGGCATAAATCTTCATGTTCTCAGGGTCCCGCGGCACCCCGTCGCGCGCATCTTGATCGATGCGTGCGCTCGGCCGGCGCTCAGGTCGGCCGGCCCTTAGCTCGGCCGGCCCTAGCTCGGCCGGCCCC
>DASXOA010000525.1:0-5210 GCA_036494675.1 Rugosimonospora sp. | reverse complement strand
GCCGGATCGTTGCACGTGGTGACCGCGTCGCCGGCCCGCGCGGCGGGCTTGTTGTTGATGAGCACCGTCCCGCTGCCCACCGCGACCGTACCCTGGTTGGTCGGCGGCACCTGGAAGGGACCGCCCGCGGGGACGTGCGGTGGCGCGTTGGTCGCGGTACTGCCGACGACCGCGGCCGGCCTGTTCTCGATCAGCACGTTCGGGCTGCAGCCGCCGGTGACGGTGCCGCTGAACGGCAGCGTCATCGGCGTGGGTACCGGCCCGCCCGGGCTGGGCACCATGATGATGTGGGTGTCGTTGCCGATCACCTGGTCACCTTGCTTCGCCGCGGCGGGCATGGCCCTCCTTCGCCGTGCGCTGCTGCCGGGGCACCGTGCCGGCGGCAGGAACGCCGGCCGGCTCACGCTCGCCGCCGGGTGGATCCTGCTCGACGCTGGATGAGTGCTCGACCGCGGACAGGTCGTCGGCGGACGAGTCGTCGGCGGGTGGGTGCTCGGCGATCCGGGACTTCCGCCACCGGCGGGGCTCCGGCGCCAGCGGCGGCGTTGCGGCCGGCGCCGGGCGCGCGGGCCGGGCTCGGTCGACGCCCAGCGTGATCTGTTCGGCGGGCGCGGCCACGTCGGCGGACATCGGCAGGATGAGCGGCGCGTTGACGGTCAGGCCGAGGACCGTACGCGGCGGCAGCCCCAGGTCCGCGTACGCGCGTACGGCCTGCGGCGCCAGGCGTACCAGTACCGACACGCCCGGCCCGGCCAGGTCCCCGCTCAACAGGCCCTGACTCAACCGGGTACCCGGGACGGTCGCGGCCAGCACGACATCGAGGAGAGCCTCCTGCCGGTGCCCGTCCGGTGAGCCGTCCGGGGCCCACGCGGTCACCAGGTACAGCAGGTCGAAGCGGCGGGGCGGCGGCTGCCGGCCCAGTACCCGGCCCCGCTCGTCGCGCACGTCCGCCCAGTCCGCCGGTACCCCCTGGGTGTCCTCCTCGATCGAGGCCAGGAAGAAGCACAGCGCGCTGGCCCCGTCCCCGGCCGGCGGTGCGAACCGCAGCGACACCCCGTCGGGCAGCAGCGGACCGTACAGGGCACTCAGCGCCGCGCTGACTTCGGCGATCACGCGGCCAGCATCCGGCACCCGCCCGGTACGGCGCGAGGTGCCGGCGGGCGTCCTGCGGCGCACGATCGGGCGCCCGAACGGGCGCAGGAGACTGCCCGGCACTTCGCCCCCCGCTCGGCTGCGGCGAGATCGTCTCTGCTGCCAGGCTTTTGGCCGTCACAGGTACCGGTACGAGGAGGCCCGATGGCCAGCAGTTACCTGTCCCCTGGCGTCTACATGGAGGAGGTCTCGTCCGGCTCGAAGCCGATCGAGGCCGCCGGGACCGCGGTCGCCGCGTTCGTGGGTTTCGCCGAGAAGGGGCCGGCGAACGAGCCCGTCCTGGTGACCAACTGGACGCAGTTCACGCAGACGTTCGGGTCCTTCATCCCCGGCTCCTACCTGGCGCACGCCGTCTACGGGTACTTCGCCAACGGCGGCGGCAGCGGCTACGTGGTGCGCATCGGGGGCGAGGACGATCAGGCCGCCGCGCAGGCACCGCAGGCGCAACTGCCGGCCGTCGGCGACGAGGCCAAGCCGGCGTTCACGGTGCGCGCCCTGGCCGCGCCGGGCTCCGCGCCGGCGGCCGCGGCGCCGGCCAACCTGAGCGTCGAGGTCGCCAACGTGCCCGACCAGCCGGACGACACGTTCACGTTGGTGGTCAAGCGCAACGGCACCCCGGTCGAGACGTTCGAGAATCTGACCACGCGGCGCGGCGCCACGAACGTGGTGACCGCGGTACGGCAGCAGTCGAAGCTGATCGCCGTGGAGGAGACCAGCGGCAAGGGCCTCGCCCTGCCCCGCAAGGGCGCGGAGGTGACTCTGGCCCCGGCGGCTCCGGCCGACATCGACATCGCCGCGTCGGACTACGTGGGCGACTCCGCCGACCGTACGGGCTTCGCCGGGCTGGAGGCCATCGACGAGATCACCATGCTGTGCGTACCGGACCTGATGGCCGCGCAGGCCCGGGGTCTGCTCGACGACGAGGGCGTCCGCGCGGTACAGCTGGCGATGATCACCCACTGTGAGCTGATGGCCGACCGGGTGGCGATCCTCGACCCGCCGCCGGCACTGCGGGCGCAGCAGGTCAAGCAGTGGCGGGCCGAGGCCAACTACGACTCCAAGTACGCGGCGCTGTACTACCCCTGGATCAGGGTGATGGATCCGTTGACCGGCAGCCCGATGTTCGTACCGCCGTGCGGGCACATCGCCGGCATCTGGGCCCGCAACGACTCCTCCCGCGGCGTGCACAAGGCACCGGCCAACGAGGTGGTACGCGGCGCCATCTCCTTGGAACTCAACCTCACCAAGGGCGAGCACGATCAGCTCAACCCGGACGGGATCAACTGCATCCGTACCTTCGCGGGGCAGGGCATCCGGGTGTGGGGGGCGCGCACGCTGTCCAGCGACCCGGAGTGGCGCTACCTCAACGTCCGACGGCTGTTCAACTACATCGAGAAGTCCATCCTCAACGGCACGAGCTGGGTGGTGTTCGAACCCAACGACCACAAGCTGTGGGACTCGGTCAAGCGCACCATCACGATGTTCCTGCGCCGGGTCTGGCGCGACGGGGCGCTGTTCGGACAGATCCCCGCCCAGGCGTTCTTCGTGAAGTGCGACGAGGAGAACAACCCGCCGGAGAACCGCGACGCCGGCATCCTCACGGTCGAGATCGGGGTCGCACCGGTCAAGCCGGCCGAGTTCGTGGTGTTCCGGATCTCGCAGTTCGCCGAGGGCGCCGGGCTCGAGGAGTGAGCTTCCGGCGCGACGCGCGGCATGGACAACGCCGAGTGGCCCAACAGTGTAAGGAGGAACTGCCGTGCCAGGTGGACTGGGCCAGAATCAGCCCAACGACGCACTCACCGCCGCCCGGTTCTCGATCACGATCGACGGGTACGAGATCGCCCAGTTCTCGGAGCTGTCCGGCATCACCACCGAGGTCCAGCCGGTGAAGTTCATGGAGTCCAGCGACAAGGAAGTCATCACCAAGCAGCTGCCCGGCCAGTACAACCCGGCGACGGTCGTGCTGAGCCGGGGCAAGAACAGTTCCATGGAGCTGTGGGCCTGGCACGAGGCGGTCCTCAACGGCGACATCGTCGCGGCGCGCAAGAGCTGCTCGCTGGTCATGTACAACTACGACGGCAAGCCGGTGGCCCGCTACCACCTGGAGCACGCGTGGCCGTCCAAGCTGGAGATCGGTGCTCTGAAGGCCGGCGCCAGCGAGGTGCTGATGGAAAAGGTGACCATCGTCTGCGAGCGGATCCAGCGAGTGGCGCCGTGAACCCGTCGGGTGCCGTACAGGTGGATGCGGGGCTGCGCACGGAGTACCCGTTCGTGCTGCCCCGCGGGTACGTCGACGAGCACGGCCAGGTGCACCGTGACGGTGTCATGCGGCTGGCCACCGCGCGCGACGAGATCGCGCCGCAGACCGACTCCCGGGTCCGGCAGAACCCCTCGTACCTGACGGTGATCCTGCTGGAGAGGACGGTCACGAGGCTCGGCACGCTGCCGGCGGTGGACACGTTCGTCGTGGAGAACCTGTTCGCCTCGGATCTGGCGTTCCTTCAGGACCTGTACCGCCGGATCAACCAGGAGGGGCGCACGGAGGCCGAGGTCACCTGCCCGTCCTGCGGCCACGACTTCGCGGTGGACCTCGCCGGTGATGTCCCGGGGGGATCGTGACGTACGCGGCCGACCGCCTGTGGGAAGAGGTCGCGTACGTCGCCTATTACCTGCACTGGTCGCTTGACCAGATCCTCGCCCTGGAGCATCCGACGAGAACCCGGGTCATCGAGGAGATCGGAAAGATCCATAAGCGGGTCGGCGGTGAGGAAGGCTGGTGAACGTCATGCGATGGCCGCCCTGGCGGGGACGGCGGGAAGCCGCGGCGCCACCCGGGTCCGCACCGTCGGGTCCGGGTTCACCGCCCGCTGTGGCGGGCCCAGGATCGTCGCCCGCTGTGGCGGGTCCGGGTTCACCGCCCGCTGTGGCGGGCCCGGGATCGGGATTGCCGCCGCCCCTCGCGCGGCCCGGGTGGCGGTCGGTGCCGCCGTTGCGGCCGACGGTGAGTCTTCGCCCGCCGAACCTGCTCGCACCCGGCTTGCCGCACGTCAGCGGTACCCGGGACATCCTGTACCCGGTGCCCACGACCGGACGGAACGACCCGACCGGCGTACCGGCGCCGGGGCGGGTGGCCGGGCTGGCCGACGTCGTCGACCGCGCAGTCTCCGGGGGCGAGGCGACGGCCCCCGGGATCGCTGCCGCCGCCGGGAACCGACCCGCGATGCCGCACCCGCCCCGGCAGGTACCGGCACGCGTCCGCTCCGCCGAGCCACAGCGGGAACTGCTACGCGCCGTCGACGAGTACGTCGGCGAGGCACGGGTACCGGAGCAGCCGCACCGGGCACCGGCCTGGCTGCGGGCGCTCTCCCAGGCGCCGCAGGCGATCGCGGGGCTGCCGCCGGGCCTGGCCGCCATGCCGATCGGGCCGGGACCGGGCCTGCCCGGTGCGACGCCGCCCGGGTCGTCGGCCGGCGGACGTGACCGCGCCGGACGGGGCTCTGCCGGACGGGGTCGGGGCGGACCTGACGTTGCCGGCGGCGACCGTGCCTCGGGCGAACCGACCGGGTATGACGCCGCCGGTCGCGGACCGGCGGTCGGGAGCGGCCCGGGTGCCGGAAATGGGCCGGAGACCGGAGACTGGCCGGAGACCGGAAACGGGCCGGGCGGCCGGTGGCCGGGGACGCTTCCGCCCGGCGCCCGGCCGGTCCGGAGCCCACGCGTCGGACTGGGCGAGCCCATGATGGCGCCGCCGACCGGGCCGGGCCATCCGGCACACCGGGCCGATCCGGGTCACCAGGGCGATCCGGGGTACCAGGGCGATCCGGATGGCCGGGCCGGCGCGGGCGGCCGGGCCGGAGCGCTCCCCACCGCCGTCCCGGGAAGCCCGCCGATGCGCGGCGGGACCGTACGCGCCCGGGGCCGGACCGGTCTCGGGCCCCCGTTGATACCGGCCGCCGACCCGCCCCCTCCGACGGTGCCGCGCCCCGAGGCCGCGCGGCAGGCCGCCCTGCACCACCGAGCCGGCACGTCGGCTGCCGCGGCCGGCTCGGCGGAGGCGA
>DASXOA010000524.1:0-46362 GCA_036494675.1 Rugosimonospora sp. | reverse complement strand
TGCCGTGCGTGTCTTCCAGCTCCCGCCACCATTGCCGTTCCATGGCGAGGCCGTCAGCGTGCGAGAACGCCTGCCTGACCACCAGGTAGCCGTCACGCTCGAAGCGCTGGAGGTCTGCTGAGGTGAGGGTGGTGGGCTGTGGTCTCATGAGGTCCGTCTCCAGACTGACGGCGCGGCATGCAAGCCTTGTACGCGTCGCTCATTGTGGCGCTGTTTCCCATTTCCGGCCATTTGGCCCGAGCCCCGGCAAGCGTCACCCCGAACGGCGAAGACCCCGCCCGGTCTTTCTCCAGCCGGCGAGCAAGCTCCAGCCGCTGGCTAGGGACAGGGCGCGCCGGGGACTAGGCTGTTCCGGAATCGGGGAGACAGCGGATGGCAGGTGTGGCACCCATGGATCCCGGGAGGACTCAGTGGACGGTCACTCCGCTGCGAACGAGAGTTGGTGACGATGGCGGTGGAGCCAGGCGAGAACCCACGTGGTCTCGACACAGGCGTGGCGCACCCGGCCCGGGTCTACGACTATTGGCTCGGCGGCAAGGACAACTTCGCCGCAGACCGTGAGGCGGCAGAACGTGTGCTCGCGGCCACCCCTGGCCTGCGGATGCGGGTACGCGCCAACCGCGCCTTCCTGGCCAGGGCGGTCCGGTACCTGGCCGGGACCGCGGGCATCGACCAGTTCCTGGACATCGGCACCGGCATCCCCTCAGCCAACAACACGCACGAAGTGGCACAGGCGCAGGCCCCGACGGCCCGTGTCGTTTACGTCGACAACGATCCGATCGTGCTCACCCACGCGAGGGCGCTGCTGATCAGCGCGCAGGGCGGGACCACCGCCTACCTGGATGCGGACCTGAGGGATCCGGAGAAGATTCTGGAGAAGGCCCGGCACACCCTGGACTTCGAACGTCCCATCGCGATCATCCTGCTCGGAATCCTGCACCTCATTCAGGACGGTGAGGATCCGTGGCGCATCGTTGGTCGCTTGATGGCCGCCGTACCGTCGGGCAGCTACCTGGCGATCTCGCACCCCGCCGCCGAAATCAACCCCGGACAGCAGGAGGCGCAGAGGCGCTACAACCAACAGGTGTCGACGCCACAGACGCTGCGGTCGCGTCCGGAGGTCGCCCGGTTCTTCGCCGGCCTCGACCTGGTCGAGCCGGGCCTGGTGCAGGTACACCAGTGGCGGCCGGACCCCGGCGACCCGATGCCGCAGGACGGCACGAGCGCCCACGGTGGGGTGGCCCGCAAACCCTGACGCCGATCGACCCTCAGGCCGCGGCTACGGATGCTCAGGGCTGGTCGAGGCCGAACCCGCCTTACGCGCTCCACACGGTCGTGACGTGTTCTGCGGTGGTTCCGCGTTGGAGGAAGACCGGCTTGGGTGTGACCGCGTCGGCTGGCTGATTTCCGTCGAGTACCTCCAGGAGCAGGCGCGCCGCGAGCATGCCCTGCGTGTTGACGTCGTGGCTCATTGCCGAGAGCGGTGGGGTGGCGAGGCGGCAGAGATGTGAGTCGTCCCAGGCGAGAATGGATAGAGCATCGGGAACGTGAATACCCCGGCTCCGCGCGACGTCGAGCCCGGCGAGAGCCATCACATCGTTGTCGTAAATGATCGCGGTCGGCGCACCGGCCTGGGCGAGCAGTTGCTGCGTGGCGCTGGCACCGCTCTCGGCCGAGTAGTCGCCCTCGGCGTGGAGTGGAGACAGACCAAGTGCGGAGGCGGCGTCGTAGAACGCGCGGGTGCGTTCGCGGGTATGGACGAGCCCCGTAAGACCGGTGACGCGGGCGATGCGCCGATGGCCAAGAGCGGCCAGGCGACTCACCGCCTCGCGAATTGCGCTGTAACCGTCGGTACGCACCGATGGCAGCGGTGCGTCCGGGCCCGGCTCCCCGACGATTATCGCGGGAAGGCCGAGCCTGTGCAGAATCTCCGGCCGGGGATCGTCCGGTACGAGATCGACAAGGACGACGCCACGTACGGCGTCGCCGTCGAACCAGCGTTGGTAGCTTGCGATCTCGGCATCCATGCCACGGACGCCGAACCCGTCGACGACCTGCATGAGCACATGAAGTCCCCGCCGCAGGAGGACGTGTTCCATGCCCGCGATAAGTTCGACATAGAACGGCTCTGTGGCGAGCTGCCGCGCCGAACGCCGCAGCACAAGACCGACCGCGGTCGGTGCCATAGAGTTCGCGGCCATGGATTGCCCTCCGGTTGGTAGAGCCACAGCAAGGCTGTGCTTACGACGCAAGTAGCTGGTTCGCCGACCTCAGCACGAGAGGGTCGAGGAATGCCTCGGGGATGACATCGGCATCGGAGGTGATGGCGAACGTGGCGGACTGGCCGGCCCGCAGCGTCACGAGGCCCGCGTCGACCGTGGCGCGTGGGTCGACCCGATCGACCTGCAGGAACACGTCCCGCACGTAGCTGTGCGCCGTCACCGTTACCGCGTAACCGCCGGCCACCCTGGCCGCCGTGGCGACCAGCGGCGCTGGTTCGAGCTTCTGGTCGACGACCTCGGCGCCGTTGAAGAAGGCGGCGGCGAATCCGGATTCCTCACCTCCGGTCACCACGATCAGCTCGGCTGCAGCGTCCCCGAAGGCCGCCACCTCGGCCGGGATCGCCACGGTCGCCTCGCCCCGGGGCGCGACCGTCACCTCGATCGGGGCACAGGCCAGCATCGTGCCGTCGAAGGCTGTGCGGACGGTCGTGAAGACCCCGGAGAAGGCGTCCGCCGTGTCGTTGACGACGACGAGCGCGAGCACGTCCTTCTCCGGCGGGATGCCAGCGAAGGCCGTGCCGATCGCGTGCTGCGACGACCGCGGCTGGATGGTCGCGAGCCGCGGCGCGTAGGCGTCACGCACGGCGAACCACAACGGCTTGCGGTGCTCGTCGAAGTCGACGGCCGCCCACGAGACGACGGGCCAGTCGTCGTTGAGCTGCCACAGAATCGTGCCGGTGTTGTGTGGCGTCAGCGAGCGGAAGTGCTCGACGCCGAAGCGGACCGCGTGCGCCTGGTTCAGCTGCGTCGCCCAGTGCCAGTGGTCGATGGTCGTCGACGCGGGCAGGTGGCCGGCGACACCGCGCTCGAGCTTCTCGTTGCCGCGGCTCGCCTTCTGGTGCACGAGCATCTCGTGCCCGTACGGGTCGAGCGGCTCGTCGTGCACGACGGAGGTCAGCGTCGACCAGGCAGGCGGGCCCTGGAAGCCGAACTCCGCCACGAAGCGCGGCCGGTACTCGCGGTAGACCGTGTAGTCGCGCTGGTTCCACACGTCCCAGATGTGCATCGTGCCGTTGCGCTGGTCGTTCGGGTGTAGGTACTCGCCGAAGCTGTACGGTGACGCGGGCGAGTAGAACCGGGTCGGGTCGAGCTCGGCGAGCAGCGCGGGGAACAGCTCCCGGTAGTACCCGTTGCCCCAGGTCCTGTCGCCGAGCAGCGCCGGCCAACCCCAGTCGGCGTAGGCCCACACGTTCTCGTTGTTGCCGTTCCAGATCACGAGCGACGGATGCGTCGACAGGCGGGCTATCTGCTCACGCGCCTCCGCCTCGATCTCGCCGTACAGGTGCTCCTCCTCGGCATAGGCCGCGCAGGCCAGCAGGAAGTCCTGCCACACGAGCAGCCCCTTCTCATCGGCGAGCGCGTAGAAGTCGTCGGACTCGTAAATGCCGCCGCCCCACACCCGGAGCAGGTTGACGTTCGCCTCCACGGCGTCGGCGAGACGGCGCGCGTAGCGGTCACGGTCGATCTCGGTGAGGAAGGCGTGGTCGGGAATCCAGTTCATGCCGCGCACGAGGACCAGCTCGTCATTGACGAACAGCTGGAACGGACGTCCGGCCGCGTCGGCCGCCGTGTTCACCCGTACGGTGCGGAAGCCGATGCGCCCCGCCCACCGGGCGTCGCCGGCCGAGACGGTCACGTCGTACAGCGGCTGCTCACCATGGCCGACCGGCCACCACAACGCGGCGCCGGACATCCGCGCCTCTACGATCGCGGCCGACGCATCCGTCGCCAATTCGGCCGCCGCCGTCACATTCTGCCCGAGCGCGGCGTTCCCGACCTCGACGACGACGGCGAGCTCACCCGACGCGCCCGCGCCGTCGCGTTCGAGCCCGACGTGCGCGGTGAGCACGCCGACTCCGTCGATGACATCGACGAGAGGGCGTACCGAGGTGATGCGCACGCCCGACCAGGAGTCGATGCCGATCGGCTGCCAGATGCCGCAGCCGGCCACGTCGATTCCCCAGTCCCAGCCGAAGTGCGACGCGGTCTTGCGGACCTGGTTGTACTCGTGGTGGTTCACCCGCGGCAGCGCGCCGTATCTCTCGGCACGCGCCGTCACCTCGGGCACGGGGGCGGCGAAGTCGATGACGAGTTCGTTGGCGCCGTCGACCAGGACCTCGCGCACGTCCCAGCGATAGGACCGGTGCTGGTTCTCGGTACGGGCGATCTCGTGCCCGTTGACCATCACGGTCGCGACGGTGTCGAGCCCGTAGGCGACGAGGTCGTGCCGGGCGCTGCCGTCATCACGCCATTCGAAGCGCGTCGCGTAGCGCCAGGCGGTGTCGCCGATCCACTGGTGGGCCGCCTCGTTGTCGCCGTCGAACGGGTCGGCGATAAGGCCGGCCCGCACCAGGTCGGTGTGGATGACGCCGGGAACGGCGGCGGGGATCGGAGTCGTCGGGAAGCCGTCCGGGGTCGGGACGGAGACCGGCGTGACCGTCCAGCCGTCGGTGATCGGCGTGAACGTGTCGGGGACGAAGCTCATCGTCGGGGTTCCTTGCTTTCTTGCCTCGGGTGTTCGGATGCTGGACCGAGCAGAGTCGAATCGTGTCGATTCGATCGTGAGTAGGGGCGCTGCCTGCCTGCGCTGGCCGTCGGCGGCGCCTATGGCGCGGCGCGTCTTCCGAGCCGCAGCTCGGGGTTCGGCGCCGCCGCGGCGAGCTTGCGGGTGTACGGATGCTGCGGGTTGATGATCACGTCGTCGGCGGGTCCCCGCTCGACGATCTCGCCTTTGTACATGACGAGAATCTCGTCGCTGAAGTGCCGCGCGGTGGCGAGGTCGTGGGTGATGTAGAGCACGCCGAGGTTGTCCTCGCGCTGGAGTTGCGCCAGCAGGTTGAGCACGCCCAGTCGGATCGACACGTCGAGCATCGACACCGGCTCGTCGGCGACGAGCATCTCGGGCAGCGGTGCGAGGGCGCGGGCGATGGCCACGCGCTGGCGCTGACCGCCCGACAGCTCGTGCGGATGCTTCGCCGCGATCTGCGCCGCTGGCGTGAGCCGTACGCGCTCCAGCAGCCGCTCGACCGCGGCATCCACCTCTGCCGTGGTCTTCGCCCGCTTGTGGATCTTTAGCGGCCGGCGCAGGTGGTGGGCGACCGAGTGATACGGATTCAACGACGCGAACGGGTCCTGGAACACCATCTGCATCCGGTGCCGGTACTCGCGCAGCCCCGCGCCGTGGCGGCGGATCGGCGCGCCGTCGAGCAGAATCTCGCCGTGCGTCGGACGCTCGAGCTGCATCAGCAGCTTGGCGATCGTGGACTTGCCCGACCCGGACTGGCCGACGAGCGCGATCGTCTTGCCCGACTCGAGCGTGAAGCTGACATCGCGGACGGCCAGCAGCTTGCCCGCGCGGCCACGCGCGCCGCGGATGTGGTACTCCTTGCTGACGCCGCGGAGTTCGAGCGTGGTCATACCGCCGCCAGCGGTGCCGAGGAACGAGGTGCCGCGGTCAAGCGGCGGCTGTCATGGTGAGCCGCCAGCGGTGCCGAGGAACGAGGTGCCGCGGTCAAGCGGCGGTTGTCATGGTAAGTCATGCCTGGACCTCCTGGTCGGTCTCGGTCAGCCGGTCGTCGGCGACACCCGTACGGATGAAGTCACCCCGCGCACCCGTCAGCGACGGGAAAGAGGCCAGCAGCCGCCTGGTGTAGTCGCTGTGCGGCGCGGTGTAGAGATCGTAAGCGGTGTTCAGCTCCACGATCTCCCCTGCCTTCATCACCGCGATGCGGTCACTGATCTCCAGCAGCAGCGGCAGGTCGTGGGTGATGAAGAGCACGGCGAACCCGAGCTCCTCGCGCAGGCGGGTGACCTCGTCGAGGATCTCCCGCTGCACCACGACGTCGAGCGCTGTCGTGGGCTCGTCCATGATCATCACCTGCGGGTCGAGCGCCATCGCCATGGCGATCATGACGCGCTGGCGCATGCCCCCGGAGAGCTCATGCGGGAACGACTTCGCCCGCGCCCGGTCCACACCGACCCGTTCGAGCAGGTCGCCGCAGGCGCGCACGCGATCCTTCCTGCGCATCTCCGGCCGGTGGGTGGTGAAGATGTCCTCGAGTTGCGCCTGGATGCTGATCACGGGGTTCAGCGAGTTCATCGCGCCCTGGAACACCATCGAGATCTTGTCCCACCGGAAGGCGCGCAGCTCCTCACCGCTGAGCGTGGAGAGATCGACCGTGTCGCCCTCGCGCGAGTGGAACGACGCGCGCCCCGAGGTGATCAGCGCCGGCGGCCTGAGCAGCCGGGTGATGCCGTACGCGAGCGTGGACTTGCCGCAGCCGGACTCGCCCGCGAGCCCCAGGATCTCGCCGCGGCCAAGCGTGAGGTTGACATTCTTCACCGCATGGGTCGTGACCGCGCCCAGGTAGTCGACGCTGAAGTCCTCGATGGTCACGACCGGGTCGGCGAGGTGGGGAGTCGAAGCATCCGTTTCGACGGCGACGCTCATTTCAGGTTCTCCTGCTCCAGCTGGTTGATCTGCGCGGCGGTGAGGCCCCACTTCTTACGGGCGGCGCGGGTCGAGTTGCGCAGTTTGGGGTTGATGATCTCGTCGATCGAGAAGTTGATCATCGAGAGGGCCGCGCCGAACAGCGCGATCATGAGACCCGGCGGCACGAACCACCACCACGCCCCCTGCGTGAGCGCGAGGTCGTTGTAGGCCTGGAACAGCATGGTGCCGAGCGTGAACGTGCCGTTCGCGCCGAGGCCGAGGAACGACAGCCCCGCCTCGCCGAGAATCGCGAAGATGACCGCGAACACGAACTGCGACGCCATGACGGGGATGAGGTTGGGCAGGATCTCCACGATCAGGATGCGCCACGTCTTCTCACCCGAGACACGCGATGCGGCGACGTAGTCACGGTTGCGAAGGCTGAGGGTGACGGCCCGCAGCACGCGGGCGGAGCCTGCCCAGCTTGTGATCGCCAGCACGACCGCGATCAGCACCAGACCACGATGGTTCTGCGGCACGTAGTTGCCGATCACGATGACCAGCGGGAGTCCGGGGATGACGAGGACGACGTTCGTGAACAGGGCGAAGCCCTCGTCGATGGCGCCGCCGATGTACCCCCCGAGGATGCCGAACACGCCGCTCAGGACGGTGGCGATGATGCCGACCACGAAGCCGATGATGAGCGAGCCGCGGGTGCCGTAGGCCATCTGGCTCCAGACATCCTGACCCGTCTGACTCGTCCCGAGCCAGTGCGCGGCAGACGGGTGCGCGAACGAGTCCGTGCTGATCGCGTTGGGATCGTGCACCAGGAACGGCCCGACGATGGCCCAGACGATGATGACGCCGACGATGCTCAGGCCGACAGCGAGCTTGGGAGACCAGCTCGGCAGCAGCGCGGCGATGCTCGTGCGTCCCGGGCCTGGTGCGACGCTCGGAACGCTTTCCTCGAGAGAAATGCTAGAAGTCATGCTCGTTCACGCTTCCCTTCTGCTTAGGCCCGGGCGCGGGTGCGTGGGTCGATGAGCCCGTACAGCAGGTCCACGATGAGGTTCGCGGCGAGGACGGACAGCGAGATGACCAGGAAGATGCCCTGCATGAGCGCGTAGTCGTCGTTCGACACGGAGGTCCACAGCAGTTGACCGACGCCGGGGTAGCTGAACACCTGCTCGGTGACGATCGATCCGGCGACGACGAAGCCGAGCGAGATCGCGAAGCCCGACAGCGAGGGCAGCACGGCGTTGCGGGCCGCGTAGGTCAGCCGCACGCGGCGGGGCCGCAGGCCCTTCGCCTCGGCGGCGACGACGTAGTCCTCGGAGAGCGTGGAGACCATCATGTTGCGCATGCCGAGCATCCAGCCGCCGATCGAGGAGAGCACGATCGTGCACGCCGGCAGGAAACCGTAGTAGATCGCGCTGCCGAGGAACTGCAGCGAGACGCCGGGCATGGTCGAGGTCACGTCGTACCCACCGGCGTAGGGAAACCACTGGTGCCAGCGGGTGAAGAACAGGACCAGGATCAACGCGAGCCAGAAGTACGGTACGGCCTGGAACATCGTCGTGGCGGGGATGAGGTTGTCGAGCCAGGAGCCGCGTCTCCAGCCGGCGAACATGCCCAGCGTGATGCCGAGCAAGAAGGCGATCAGCGTGGACAGGCCGATGAGCGCGATCGTCCAGGGCAGTGCCTGCCCGATCACGTGAGTGACCGTCGCCGGGTAGTTGGCCAGGGAGATGCCGAGGTTGCCGTGGATCAGGTCGTTCAGATACTGGACGTACTGGCTGGGCCAGCTTCCCCCGCCGCCCGTGCCGAGCTGGATCTCGAGCGCCTTGCGCGTGGCCGGGGTGACCGGCTGGCCGGCGGCGCCCATCTTGGAGATGAGGATGTCAACGGGATTTCCTGGCATCAGCCGAGGGATGAGAAAGTTCAACGTCACTGCGAACCAAAGGGCGACGACGTAGAACAACACCTTCTGTAGATAGAACCGCATCGCTCCGCTTCCTGTTCGATGCCCGGGGCCGGGAAGGCCGAAACCCTCCCGACCCCGGGACAAGCTCGCTACGTCAGCCCTTGGCGGGACGGATCGCCTTGAGGACGATGCCGTTGTCCCACGACTTCCACGGCTCCGGGAAGGCATAGAGGTTGTCCTGCGTCGGCCATCCGGTGGCGCGGCTGTTGTTGAACTGCGTCAGCGCCTGGTTGACGTAGATCGGGATGTACGGCAGATCCTTCACGATCTGCGCCTGGATGGTGCCGTAGTCCGCCTTCTGCTTGGCCGCGTCGTTCGTCGAGGCGACATCCTTGATCGCGGCGTCGACCGTCGGGTTCGAGTAGCGCGCGGTGTTCGTGGTCGCGCTGCCGCCGGCCTTCGCGGTGTTCGTGCTGCTCAGGTAGTTGTTGTAGATGAAGTACGGCGAGGTCGACGCGCCGGGGTTGATCGAGTTCAGCGACAGCTGGAAGTTGCCGCTGACCTCGGCCTGGGTCCAGGCGTTCTGGGCGACCTGGTTGACCGCCAGCTTGATGCCGGCCGCCTTGAGCTGGCCCTGCAGCAGGGTGCAGTCGGTGTCGTAGTCCGTCCAGCCCGTGACGACGTTGATGCTCAGGTCGAGCTCCTGGCCGCCCTTGCTGTAGTAGCCGTTGCCGCCGAGCTTCCAGCCGTCAGCCTCCAGGATGCTCTTCGCCTTCGCCACGTCGGCGGTCTGCGGGAGCGAGCCGTTCGCCGCGTCGACGATGTTGTCCTTGTTGATGGTCGGGACGAGCAGCGCCGCCGAGGCGGGCTCGGCGAAGCCGGCGACGGCCTGGGTGTTCATCTGCGTGCGGTCCATCGCGTAGTAGATCGCCTGGCGCACGGCCGCATCGGTCTGCGGCCCCCTGCAGCCGAGCGCGGCGTTGGAGCAGGTGACGATGTCGCTCACCGAGTCCGGTGTGTTGACGTAGCTGAGACTCGGGTGCTGCTTGACGATGGCCTTCAGGGTCGGCAGGTAGGAGCCCATCCAGTCGATCTGGCCGGATTCGAGGGCCGAGGTCGCGGCATCCGCGTTCGCCAGCGAGATGTAGCGCACGTTGTCGATCTTCGGGGCCTCGTCGCCGGTGCCCCAGTAACTCGTGTTCCTGGTGAGCACGTAGCTCTGCGCCGAGAAGGACTTGAGCTTGTACGGGCCCGTACCGACCGGGTTGGTGTTGGTCGTCTTGGCCGGGTCGCCGATCTTCGACCAGATGTGCTCGGGCACCATGGCCATGTTGCCGAGCAGCTGCGGCTCAAGCGTGAACGACGTCGACGGGAACGTCAGCACGACGGTGTGGTCGTCGGTGGCCTTGACCGTCCACGTGGCGCCGGTCGTGTTGAGCGCGGGGTTGTTCTGGAAGAGGGTGTACGTGAAGGCGACGTCCTTCGCCGTGAACGGCTGGCCGTCGGTCCACTTGACGCCTGAGCGCGTCGTGATCGTGAGCTGCGTGCCGTCGGCGTTCCACGAGTACGCGGTGCCGAGCACCGGCACCGGCTTCTGCGTCCGCGCCATGTTGTAGTAGAACAGGGTCTCGTAGATCACGCCCTGTGACGGCTGCAGCTCTGCGTTCGTCGACAGCAGCGGATTGAAGTTCTCGGTGAAGTTGCCCACCGAACCGTTGAACAGCGTGATCGTCGTCGACCCACCGGTCGAGTTGCCGTTGGAGGCTTTCGAGGAGCAGCCCGTGAGGACGAGCGCGGCGGCTGCCGCCAGTGCGGTCGCTCCGAGGAGCAGCCGCTTCTTGCTCAGAGACATGATGGACCCTTCGTTTGTCGGTGGAGGCAGGGATGCGACCAACGCACACGGCAACGAGACATCGACAATGTCCGACCCGTTGCGACGTGTGTCTTTTTTAGATCGCTTAATAAAGTGTGTCAAGTAATGAAGATGAATCCTGGCGTCACAAACCCGTAACATCTCAGCGAGAACCGCCGCAGTCGAGAGAGGGGCCGATGACAAGCCCGAGGCTGTCCCTGTCCAACGGCACTAGCAAAGGTCTTGTGCTCGACCTCATCCGCGCACGCGGGCCCATCAGCCGCAGAGACCTCGCCGAGGCCACCGGCCTCACCCAGGCGACCATGTCGACGGTGGTGCGGCAACTGCTCGGCGACGGCCTCGTCCACGAGACCGGCCGGCGCGAGTCGAAGGGCGGCCGCCCGCTGGTGCTGCTCGACATCAACCCGGTCTCGCGCTTCGCCGTCGGCGTGCAGCTGGGAGCGGAGTCCATCACCTACATCACGATTGATCTCGGCGGTGGCGTCGTCGGCAGGGTGCGCACCGAGGGAGTCGGCTCCGATGAGCCGCCAAAGATGATCGTGCGCCTCGTCGAGCAGATCAGCACCATGCTGGCGAACCTGGGCGTGGACGAGAAGCGGGTGGTCGGCATCGGCGTGGCCGCCCCGGGACCCCTGGACCTGACGGCGGGCGCCATCCTGGGCCCACTGCACGTGCGGGCGTGGAAGAACGTCCCGGTGCGATCGCTGTTGGCGGACGCCACGGGCCTGCCGGTCGTCCTCGACAACGATGCGACGGCCGCGGCGATCGGCGACTTCTGGAGCGGCGCGCTGCGTACCGTCCACGCGCACGCGACGATCTACATGGGCCTCGGCATCGGGGCCGGAGTGCTCATCAACGGCACCGTCTTCCGCGGCGCGAGCTCGAACGCGGGTGAGATCGGCCAGCTTCCCATCGCGACGGCCGCGGACGGATCTCCCCTCCTCCTCGAGGAGCTCGCCGACCCCTGGGCCGTGGTCAACGCCGCGTTGCGCTCCCCGTCGGACGCGGCGCGGCTCAAGCTGGCCGACGCGGACGACTTCACCGCGTTCACGGTCATCGCGAACGCGGCCGTGCGCGGCGACGCGTTCGCGACCGGGCTACTTGAGCAGTCGGCCGAGCACCTCTCGACCGGGGCAACCGTGCTGGCCAACCTGTTCGACCTCGACTCGATCACCCTCGCCGGGCCTGCCTTCGCGATCGCCGGTTCGCTCTACGTGCGCATCCTCGAACAGCGCGTCAACGCGGGGTTCTTCGCGCGCTCGAAGCACGCGGTGCGGGTGCGGCTCTCCGCCCATGTGTCGGATGCCGCCGCCGTCGGTGCCGCCGCACTCGTGTTACAGACCGAACTCGCGCCCCGCACCATGGGGCTCACCGCGCTCGACGGGTAGCCGCGGGAACCGGCACGTACCGTCGGACGCCGGTTCCACCGGGCGGACCGGCCGCGCCTCCGGCAGATCCGCCCGGCGGCCATCAGGCCGACGCGAGCGCCTTGGCGTGGGCCGACAAGAGGTGGGCGGTGCTGTTGGTCAGATTGCCGGGGTCGTTGTACCAGTAGATCCGGTACCCGTCGTAGTCCGGGTAGAACGACCCGTCGTCGACTCGCGACGTGAGCAGCCAGAACTGGTCTCCTGCGCCGCCATTGTCGAGAACGGCGCTCGTCCAGGCCGTGTAGCCGGCATCGCGGTGGGCCACGTCGGGCACGCCGGTATCCGCATTGATCGCCAGCCCGTACTCCTCGAGGACGACCGGCTTACCCGCCGCCTTGCCGTCCGCGATATGGTCGGTGATCCATGTCGTGCCCCACGTCGCCGGATCGGTACCCGGCTTGTTCTGCGGGTTCTCGCCCCAGCCCTGCGGGTAGAGGTGGAACGTGCCGTAGTCGACCGTGGGCACCCGGATGAGGTCCTTCCAGCGGTTGCCCTCGTAGGTGCTGTAGGGATAGTCGGAACTGGTCGGGTCACCGTAGAAGCCTTCGTCGCCGATGGCCAACAGTTGGCGCGGCGCCTGCTTCTTGACGTACGCGCTGACCTGTGTGACCCATCTGAGCAGCGGCGTGCCGGTCTTGTCGCTACGGTTGCGCGGCTCGTTGGCAAGCTCGAACGTCATGATCGTCGGGTCTTCGTTGTACCTCAGTCCGGTGTACCGGTTGAACCGGTGGGTCACGTACTTCGCGTACGCCTGGTAAGCCTCGATGATCTCCGGTGTGCTGTAGAACAGGTCATGGTTGACAGCGTCGCCGTAAGAGTCGTCGGGTAGGTTGAGGAACCACTTGACGTACTGCTGCATGCCGCCGTAGTCGGGCCAGTTGTTCACCAGGACCAGTACCAGCCTGATGCCGAGCTGCCCGGCCTTGGCGATCGCGTAGTCCAGCGAATCGAACGCCTTGTCGTTGTAGACGCCGGGCGCCGGCTGCAACGCGGTCGACCCGGTGCCATCGGCAAACGCCCAGGCCCGAATCACCGGTAGCGACATCGCCGCGGCGTCGTTGAGGACGGCATCGACCATGTAGTGCGATTGCTGGTGAAGGTAGTAACAATTGGTTCCGCCGAAGCGGAACGGCTTGCCGTGGAGCCAGAAGCTGCCATGTTTGACGGTAACGAAGTCGGTCACGGGCGATCCCCCGCCCGTCGGCGGCGTCCGCGCGGGACTGGCCGCGGCGTCGGTCGTGTCGAGAGACGTGACGAGGCCGGCGGCACCCACGGCGCCACCGCCGACGAGCACTGCCCGTCGCGACAACTTTGGCCGTTCGTCACTGCTGCTGGGACTGATGGTCATCCGGTACCTCCGGGGCGGTGAAGCGAGCAGTTGGCTCGCAGGTACGTGAGTTCGCATGTCAGCGCGTACTGCCGAGCCGAGGTCGGCCGCATCGCGTTGCGGACAACGGAAATCCTCGCCCTCGCCCGACGGGCGCGGGTCGTATCGGGACGTCGGCATGGTGCGCCAAGGTCAAGCTCGGTGCTCGATGCGTGTACGGCCTGCGGGATGGCTATGAGATTGCATCACTTAACCGTTCAAGTGTCAAAGGCCAGGCGCGCCGGGGAGGCTCAATCGTGATGTGTGGCTTGACGCCATGGATACGGAGACTCCCGGTCGCCATATCCGGGTGACGGCGAGCGAACGCGTCCGCCTGCTGCTCGGCGACCCACTTGGACAGGCCGTGTCGAGGAGTCACATCTCCTTAAGCGGTTAATGAGAGTCGTCCGGCCGTTACCCCGCGCGGGACCGGACCGTGGCCGGTGTCAGCGCGTCACGGGTCAGCGCGATAAGGCTGCGGTGCTGCCGCGCACCACCAGGGTGGTGGAGAGCTCGACGCGCCCCTGGGTCAGCTCCGCCACCCCGCCCGTGGCGTGCAGCACCGCCCGGGTGGCAAGCTCGGCCAGTTCCCGGATCGGCTGGTGCACCGTGGTCAGTGGCGGCGAAATCCACTGCGCCATCGGTACATCGTCGAAGCCGACGACGCTGAGGTCCTCCGGTACCCGCAGCCCGCGCTGCCGGACCGCGGCGTAGACCCCCAGCGCCTGTTCGTCGTTGCCGGTGACGATTGCCGTGGGCGGCTCGGGCAGGTCGAGCAGTCGCAGCGCGGACCGCAGTGCCGAGTCGTGGTAGAAGTCGCCCCGCTGCACGAGATCCGGGTCCGGGTCGATGCCGGCCCGCTCCAACGCGGCACGGTACCCGGCCAGCCGGGCCTGGCTGCACAGGTACCGCATCGGCCCGGTGATGGTCCCGATCCGGCAGTGGCCCAGGTCGAGCAGGTGCCGGGTCGCGGCCATGCCGCCTCCCCAGTTGCCGGCGCCGATCGAGGGGAGGTCGGCGTCAAGGTCCCCGACCGGATCGACCAGGACCACCGGCACGCCCAGCTTGACGATGCGCTTCAGGTCGGACGCGGGCAGGTCGGACAGGGCGAGGATCACGCCGCGCGAGCCGCGGCCGGCGACCTCACCGACCCACTGCCGGCCGCCACCGGGACCGCCCTCCAGCACGGAGACCACGATGCCCACGCCGGCCCCGCGCGCGGCCTGCTCGGCACCGCTGATCATCTCGGCCGCCCACGGCGTACCCGCGTCGTTGAACAGGATTTCGATCAGGCTGCCGCGCCGCACCGAGGCGGGCCGCACGCTCGGTCGTCTGGTGCGCTTGGTCGGCACGTACTGCCGAGCGATGAGCATCCCCTCGATGCGGGCGCGGGTGGCCGGCGCGACATCCAGCCGGCCGTTGAGCACCTTGGAGACCGTCGCCACGGAGACCCCGGCCTCGGCGGCGATGTCGGTAACCCTGATCCGCTGGCCGGAAGACGCCACCGCGCGCACCTCTTCTTCAATCCGGCTCTTCAGTTTCGGAATTCTAGTATGTAGTTTCGACGGGAACGGCGCACGCAACGCGGAGATCAGGGTGAGCTGTCGAAACTTGTCAAGCTCATGTTTCGAGTAAGCTACGGAGACGACATGACGGTATCCCCGACCACGCGGCGTCCACTCGGCCGTACCGGCCTCGCGGTGACCCCGATCTGCATCGGTACCAGCCCGTTGGCCAGCATTCCAAGCCTCTACGGGTACGGGGTCGCGCACGAACGCGCCGAGGCGACGGTGGCCGCCATTCTCGACGGTCCGGTCAACTTCATCGACACCTCCAACGGCTACGGCGGCGGCAACGCCGAGGAGCGCATCGGTGCCGTGCTGCGCACCCGCGGCGGTCTTCCCGAAGGCGTCGTGCTCGCCACCAAGGCCGATGCCGACGCGGCTACCGGGGACTTCTCCGGTGAGCGGGTACGGCGCTCGGTGCAGGAGAGCCTGGAGCGCCTCGGGCTGGACCGGGTACAGCTGATGTACCTGCACGACCCGGAATACCACCTGACGTTCCAGGAGGCGATGGCGGCTGGCGGGCCGGTATCCGCCCTGATCGCCCTGCGCGACGAGGGCGTCGTCGAGCACCTGGGCATCGCCGCCGGCCCGGTGTCGCTGATGCGCCAGTTCGTTGCCACCGGCGTGTTCGACGTGGCACTCAACCACAACCGGTACACCCTGCTGGAACGCAGCGCCGAGCCGCTGATCGACGAGGCCGTCGCGGCCGGCGTCGGGTACGTCAACGCGGCACCGTACGGCGGGGGCATGCTGGCCAAGGGCCCGGATGCCCAGCCACGGTACGCGTACCGGGAGACCGCGGAGACCGTGCGCGAGGCGGTACGCGGGATGCAGCGGGTCTGCGCCGAGGCCGGCGTGCCGCTGGAGGCGGCGGCGTTGCAGTTCTCGATGCGCGACCAGCGGGTCGTATCGACCGTTGTCGGCGTCTCTGAACCGGCGCGCATCGCCGGGACCATCCAACTGGCGCAGTTGCCCATCCCGGACGGGGTATGGGCCGAGTTGGACGCGCTGGCCGCGAAGGCCGGCGTACACCTGGATTGATGGACAACCGCGGAAGGTTGCGGTTCCCGACGGCAGCAGCGCACGCGGCATGGGGTTGACCCGAACGCTTCGCTTCGTGCCGGAGACCGAGCCGGTCAGTGCGAGTCCCGGGGCACCGCCGCGCCGCGCGAACCGGTGAGAAAGTCGAAGTCGACACCGGCGTCGGCCTGAAGGACGTGCTCGCGGTAGAGCCAGCGATAGCCCGACCGATCGTCCGGCCGCGTGGCCGTGGACCAGGCCGCGGCCCGCCGCTCCAGTTCCTCGCCGGACAGGTCGACGTTCAGCGATCGCGCCGGTACGTCGAGCCGGATGCGGTCGCCGGTGCGTAGCAGGGCAAGCTGGCCGCCGACGGCCGCCTCGGGCGACACGTGCAGGACCACGGTACCGAAGCCGGTACCGCTCATCCGCCCGTCGCTGATCCGCACCATGTCGGTCACCCCCTCTCGCAGCAGACGGGCCGGTATCGGGACATTGCCCACCTCTGGCATCCCCGGATACCCCTTCGGTCCGGCGCCACGGACGACGATCACGTCGTCCGCTGCCACCTCCAGGTCATCGTCGTCGCAGACAGCGTGGTACTCCTCGGGTGAGTCGAACACCACGGCACGTCCCTCGTGTACCAGCAGATGTGGCGACGCGGCCGACTGCTTGAGCACGGCGCCGGTCGGGCAAAGGTTTCCCGTCAAAACGGCGGTACCGCTTCCGGCCGGCTGCAACGGTGCGTCCAGGGTGCGGATCACCTCGTCGTTCCAGCACTCGGCGCCGGCGACATTGTCGCCGATGGTCCTGCCGGTGACGGTGAGCTCGGCGGTATTGAGCAGGTGTGCCTCGGCCAACCGCCGGAGCACAACGGGAAGTCCGCCGGCGTAACAGAAGTCCTCCATGAGGAAGCGCCCCGACGGCATCAGGTCGACGAGGGTCGGTACGTCGCGGGCCAGCCGGTCGAAGTCGTCGAGGGCGAGGTCGACACCGGCCCTCCGCGCGATCGCGATGAGATGCAGGACGGCGTTGGTCGATCCACCGATCGCCGCGTTGGTGCGGATGGCGTTCTCGAAGGCGCCCCGGGTGAGGATCGCGCTCGGGCGGACGTCGTCCTCGACCAGCGAGACGATCCGCTGCCCGGCCGCCTGGGCCGTTTCGTAGCGGCGGGAGTCGACCGCCGGCCAGGTCGCCGATCCGGGCAGTTGCAGGCCGATTGCCTCGGCCAGGCAGGCCATGGTCGAGGCCGTACCCATCGTCATGCAGTGACCGCTGGAGCGGGCCATGCATCCCTCGGCGATCTGACACTCCTCCATGGTCATCCGGCCGGCCTTCAGTTCGGCCTCGAACCTCCAGACGTGCGTACCGGATCCGACATCCCCGCCCCGGTACTTGCCGTTGAGCATCGGCCCCCCGGTGACCATGATGGCCGGAAGATCCACGCTCGCCGCGGCCATCAGCAGACCCGGGGTGGTCTTGTCGCAGCCGGAGAGCAGCACGACTCCGTCCAGGGGGTTGGCCCGCATGAGTTCCTCGCCGACGAGGGCGACCAGGTTGCGGTAGAGCATCGCGGTCGGGCGCATCAGGGTCTCGCCGGTAGCCATGACCGGGAAGACGAGTGGGAAGCCACCTGCCTGCCACACCCCGCGCTTGACCGCGTCGGCGACCCGGTCGAGGTGGGCGTTGCACGGCGCGAGTTCCGACCAGGTGGAGGCGATTCCGATCACGGGTCGGCCGTCGAAGACCTCGGGTCCGTAGCCCTGGCCGCGCATCCACGACCGGTAGATCATCCCCGAGCGCCCTTCGGCGCCGAACCATTGCTGACTCCGCCGGTCCACGCTCATGGTTGGCTCCACGGCAGGACGATGCCGCGTCCGACGCCGTCGCCGACGAGGTTGGCGAAGGCGTCATTGATGGAATCAAGCGGGTACCGCCTACCGATCAGCTGATCGATCGGCAGGCGACCGGCACGGTACAACTCCAACAGACGAGGAATGTCGATCAACGGATTGGACGACCCGTACAGACTGCCGACGATCCGCTTCTCCCGCTGTACCAGCGCGTTGACCGGGACCTGGAGTTGCTGGCTCCGGGCGGCCAGTCCCACCGCGACGAGCGTTCCGCCGGGCCTGACCGCGTCGAATGCCTGGGCGAGCGTGTCCGGCCGGCCGATCGCCTCGACGGCCCAATCGACACCGCCCGGCTGGATTTCCGCGATGGCGTCGGCCACGTCCTCGGCGTCCGCATCGATCAGGTGGGTCGCCCCCAGCCGCTGCGCGGCGTCGAGTCGCTCGGACACCATGTCGACAGCGACGATGGGGTGTGCGCCCGACAGCGCCGCCGCCATGACCACCGACAGCCCGACCCCACCCGCACCGAAGACGGCGACCCCCTGGCCGGCGCAGCCGCCGATGACGTTGAGTACGGCTCCCACCCCGGTGATCACCGCGCATCCGGTGATGGCGGCGACCTCGGGCGCAACGTCGGCCGGGATCGGCACCACCGCCCGCTCGGACACGACCGCGTACTCCGCGAAGCACGACACCCCGAGCAGGTGGTGCACCTGCCCGCCGTCGGCGCGCCGCAGACGCGACGTTCCGTCCAGCAGTCCACCGGACGCCGCGTGGATCGCGCCCGCCTGGCAGAGTGCGGGCCGCCCGGTGAGGCAGAAGCCGCACTGGCCACAGCGGGGCCGCCACATCAGGCACACTTGATCGCCGGGCCGAACCAGGCTGACCTGTCCACCGACGGCCTCCACCACGCCGGCGCCCTCGTGGCCGGGAACGACCGGCAGCGAACAGACGAGGTCACCGGTCAGATAGTGGTAGTCGCTGTGACAGATGCCCGCGGCGTCGATCCGGACCAGGACCTCGGTCGGACCGGGATCGGCCAAGGCCAGATCTTCGATGACCAGCCCGGCACCGGCGACGCCGCAGACGGCGGCTCTCATCCTCATCCCCGATCCTCCGCAAGCCTCTGCCCGTCGCAGGCGCTGGGACACCGGCGCCGGCACCGGTTAGCCATCGATGTTCACCGATAGCTCTGCCAGTCCTGGAATGATGGTGAACGACGCCTCGCGGTCGCCGGCGGATACCGCGTAGTCGCCGAAGAATCCTCGAACGCGCACGTGCCCATCGGCGTCGGTCCGCAGTTCGGTCGGGGGCAGCCACCACTCGCCCTTGATCAGGCCCTCCAGCGCACGGTACGACGGTTTGCGGCTGCCGTCCGCGCGCACCAGCCCGACCGGGGCGCCCAGCCAGGCTCCGTCGTCGGTGAGCCCCCAGTAGTTGATCGACTGGATCGCCGGATGCGCGACGAGGGACCGGTAGTGGCGGGCGATCTCGTCGGCCTGGCGTGCTTCGCCCTCCGGGGTCGTCGGCCAGTCCGGGATCCGGTAGTCGTTGAGATCCCCGATCTCCGGTGGCATGAGGTGGCCGGACACGATGGTGCTCTCGCTCATGTGCAGCGGTAGACCGAACCGCGCGAACCGGTCGAGAGTCTGGAGCATGTACTCCTCCCCCCGGTACCCCTGGTGCATGTGGGTCTGCAGCCCGAGGGCGTCGACCGCGATGCCGGCTTCGAGCACACCCTCGATCAGGCATTCGTATGCGGAGGACAGGTCGAAGTCGTTGAGCAGCAGGACGGCCGACGGGTTGGCCGTGCGGGCCGCCTCGAACGCCATCCGGACCATGAAGATGCGGCCACGTGCCCGGGCGAGCCTGGTGATGGCGTTGTCCCCGTTGGCGAACACGGGCATGATGACGGCCTCGTTGATGGCGTCCCAGACGTCGATCAGGCCGGCGAAGCCGCCGACGAGGTCGTGGATCCGAGCGCGCTGCAGGCGCTCCACCTCGTCGAGGTCCAGGTCGAGAAGCCACGACGGTTGCACGGTGTGCCAGACGAGGGGATGTCCCTTGACGGTGACTCCGCGCTCGGCCAGCCAGCGGGCGGTCCTGGTGAGCCGCTCGACGTCCCGTACGCCGCGGTGCGGTTCGTAGCGCCCCCAGTAGAACGGCAGCGTCGCGGTGTTGAAGAGATTCAGCCACAGGCCGGCGAGCCGGTCCCGGTCCAGGCGCGAGGCACCGCCGAAACTCTCGAACTGCTCCGCACCGTCGGGGTCCGGCCCGCCGACCAGCCGCACGAAGTCGAACCCGATGTTGCCGAAGGCGAATGCGTGCCGCCGCTGCTCGACGGTGACAACGCTGTCGCCGAGGGGCCGGCCGTCGCGCCCGACCACGGTGAGCGTGACCTCGCCGATCCGGTGTTTCATGGCTGGGTCCGGCCTGGTCGTCACCCTGTCCAACGTCTCGCTCCTTTGCCTCGCGGTGGTCTGGTGGCCGTCGTTCAGCTGCGATGGCGCCGCCTGGCCGCACCGCTCAGCGGGCCGCCACCGTGACCCGACAGTGGCGCTCCCGGTGGTGGTCGAGCACCAGCGTCGGGCCGACCATGGTGACCGCCGCGGTCAGCCGGATGTCTGCGCTGGATGCGCCCAGCCGCAGTTCGATGCCGCCGGGCTCGACGATCCGGTCCAGGTCGGGGCCGACGAATGAGGTCACCGAAGCGGGGACGTCGAAGCGTACGCACGCGGCAGCGCCGGACTCGACCGGGACGCGGGCGAACCCGATCAGTTTGACGACCGGGCGGGTGACCGACGCCGCCGGGTCGTGCAGGTACAGCTGCACGACCTCCACACCCGCTCGGCCGCCGGTGTTCTCGACGGTCAGCTCCACGCCGAGGGAGCCGTCGGTGGCGAACTCGTCGCCGTCGACCCGCAGGTCGGACCAGCGGAACGTGGTGTAGCCCTGGCCGGATCCGAACGGGTACGCCGGGGTCGGGTCCAGGTTGGACACCTCGGAGGCGAGGGCGAGCTTCTGGCTCAGGTAGGTCCAGGGTTGACCGCCCGCCCCCCTCGGGATGCTGACCGGTAGGCGGCCGGAGGGGTTCACCTGACCGCTCAGGATGCCGGCCAATGCCGGCCCGCCCTCCTCACCGGGGAAGAACATCTGCACGATGCCGGCGGCGCGCTGTGGTGCGGTGCCGAGCGCGTACGGCCTGCCGGAGTCGACGACGAGCAGGACCGGCGTCGGACCGTCGAGCAACGCCTCGAGCAGCTGCGCCTGCACGCCGGGCAGTTGCAGCGATTCCGCGTCGCAGCCCTCGCCGGACGTGCCGCGCCCGAACAGGCCGGAGCGGTCGCCCAGCACCGTGACCACCACCTCCGAGCGCGCGGCCAGGTCGAGCGCGGCGGCGAACCCGTCCGTGCCTGGCTCGCTCACTCGGCACCCGGCCGCGAACGCCACGTCGCTGCCGGGGAAGCCGGCGCGCAGCGAGTCGAGGATCGTGGGGATCTCGACGCCGAGCGGCAGGTCCGGATGGTGCACCCCGATGTGCGCGGGGAACGAATAGCAACCGAGCATCGCGATCGGATCATCCGCGGTCGGTCCGATCACCGCGATCGACCGCGGTTGGCCCAGTGGCAGCGATCCATCGTTCTTCAGCAGCACGATGGCCTCCTCGGCGACCCGGCGCGCGAGCTCGCGGTCCGCGCCCGGGTCGAGGTCGATCGTGCCCCGAATGCCCACGCCCTGGGTCACATCGGCGGCGTCGAGACCGTGCGGCACCGCCGACCAGTCCGCGTCCAGCAGCCCCAGGTCGAGCTTCTGCAGCAGTACGCGGCGAAGCGCGCGATCGACTGTCTCCTCGTCCAACCGGCCTGACTCGATCTCGTCCATCAGCGGCGTCAGGTAGGCCTTGGGCCCCGGCAGCTCCACGTCGACGCCGGCCGTCAGCGCCTTCGTCGCCGCCTCGCCGAGCGTGGCGGCCACCCCGTGCAGCAGCTTCAGGAAGCTGATCCCGAAGTAGTCGGCCACCACCGTGCCGCCGAAACCCCAGGTGTCGCGGAGCAGGTCGGTCAGCAGCGTACGGTTGGCGGCCGCGGGAACGCCGTCGACCTCCGCGTACGAGTGCATGACCGAGCGCACGCCGCCCTCGACGACGGCCATCTCGAACGGCGGCAGAACGACGTCCGCGAACTCCCGCGGGCCCATCGACACCGGTGCCAGGTTGCGGCCGGCCCGCGACGCCGAGTAGCCCGCGAAATGCTTGAGGGTCGCGACGATCCCGGTGGACTGCAATCCCTGCACGTACGCGGTGCCGAGAATGCCGATCAGGTAAGGGTCCTCGCCGATCGTCTCCTCGACCCGTCCCCAGCGTGGGTCTCTCACGACGTCCATCACCGGTGCCAACCCCTGGTGCACCCCGACGGCGCGCATGCTGGCACCGATCCGGGTCGCCATCTCGCGTACCAGCGACGGATCGAAGGTCGCACCCCAGGACAGGGGGACCGGGTAGGCGGTGGCGCCCCAGGTGGTGAAGCCCGCCAGGCATTCCTCGTGGATCAGCGCGGGGATCCCGAGCCGGTTGGCCGCGACGATGTCGCGCTGGACGCGCGCGAGCGCCGCCGCCCCCTCGGCCGCGTCGACGGGGTTGGTGCCGAACGCGCGGGTGATCTGGCCGAGGCCGTGCTTGATCATCTCCGTGAAATCGTGGCCGCCATCGAGCTCCGTCTGGTGCGGCGCCACGCCGGGGCCTTCTGGATCGGCACCGACCCAGATGCCGTAGAGCTGCGCCACTTTCTCCCGCAGAGTCATGGCGCCCATCAGCGCGCTGATCCGCTCCTCGGGGCTGCGCGCGATGTCCTGCCAGGTCCGTTCCGCCGGCTGCTGCGGTGGAATCGAGGTGCTCACCGGTCCGCCCCCAAGAAAAGTTTCGTTACATACCGCGAAAGTGTCGGCTTGATCGCAGCATAGGATGGACGGGTGGCACGGTCAAGAAGACCGTCCCCCGACCGCCGACGCGCCGGCAACGGCGCCAGACAGATAGGCTCATTCGCATGCCCAGCGCCCCTCCCGAGGACGGCAGACTGTCCAGGGCCACGTTGTCCAAGGTCGCTTCGCTCGCTGATGTCTCGATCTCGACCGTTTCGAAGGTGCTCAACGGGCGGGCCGGCGTCTCCAGCGAAACCCGTGCCCGCATCGAGGCGCTGTTGCAGGACCACAAGTACAACCGCCGCGCCGTGAGGCGACCCGTCGCACCGCTGCTGGACGTTCTCTGCTACGAGATAGACAGCCCGTTCGCGAGCGAGGTGCTCGCCAGCATCGAGGCCGTCGCGCGGGGGCGGCGGATCGGGATGGTGCTCACCGGTGCCACCGAGCAACATCTACCGAACCAGTACTGGGTCGACGACGTGCTGAGCCGCCAGCCACTCGGGGTCATCCTCGTGGCGTGCGTGCTTCCGGCCGAGACGAAGCAGCGGCTGCTGTCCCGCAACATCCCGCTCGTGATGGTCGATCCTGCCGGTACGCCCGCACCCGACGTTCCGTCGATCGGGTCGGCGGACTGGAACGGCGGGTACCTTGCCACGCGCCACCTGCTCGACCTCGGTCACCGCCGGATCGGCATCATCACCGGGCCGGACAACATGCTCGCGTCCACGGCCCGGCTGTCCGGGTACCGTGCGGCGCTCGACTCGGCCGGGGTTCCCGTCGACGCCGAGCTGATCCGCCCCGGCGAGTTCCACCACCACGACGGGCTGGCGGAGGGGCGCGCGCTGCTGTCGTTGCGGATCCCGCCGACGGCGATCTTCGCGTCTTCCGACCTGTACGCGCTCGGCGTCTACGAGGCGGCCCGATCCCTCGGCTTCGCCATCCCCGGCAACCTCTCGGTAGTTGGCTATGACGATCTGAGCATCGCGCAGTGGGCGGGCCCGCCGCTGACGACGGTCCACGTCCCCCTCGTCGCCATGGCCGAACAGGCGGTCCACCTGATCATGCGACTGCGCGACGAACCCGAGCTGGCCTTCAGCCGCATCGACATCGACACCACCCTGGTCGTGCGCGAAAGCACCGCGCCGCCTCGACCGTCCAAGCGACAGGCGAGCGCGAAAGTTTCCAATCGATAAGCGAACCTTGACGCGCAAGTTACGTGGGCCTAGCCTCTGACACACACAATGAGGCCGACCCGAATTACCCATCCGGAGGCGGTAGCTCAGGCTCCCTCCCACCCCTCCGCGACGGTTATCGCACAGCTGCCGGACGGCAGGTTTCGCCCGCACCGGGCTTCGCCGTCCTCGTTGGCATCGGATCTGCCCGACCGGTGACGCCCAGTCCCGACGCGATACCTGCCCGGGCCCATGAGTGGAGAGGGTTCCATGCGCCTCCGACTTCTGCCGAAATCAGTATTTCGGCCACTCACCGTTCTCGTCGCGGCGGCCGCCGCGGCGACCTGCCTTGCCGCCTGTGGCTCTTCAGGCTCGTCGGGTGGTGGTAGCGCGACGTCCGGCGCCGTCGACTGGTGGGGCTGGACGCCGACCGACACGGCGACCGCGGAGAACTACATCGCGGCATTCAACAAGCAGTATCCCAACATCAAGGTCAACTATAAGCTGGTGAACATCTCGGACTGGGTGGCCGCGCTGCGACCGGCGTTGGTGTCCGGACGAGGGCCCGACGTCTTCGACATGCAGCCCGGCGCCTACGTGACGGAGTTCAAGTCGTTCGCCGAGGACGTGACGCCCCTGGCCCAACAGGCGCTCGGCAGCGACTGGAAGTCGAAGGTGGCGCCTATCGGCATCAGCGGCCTCACCGCGGACGGCAAGCTCACCGCGATGTCGGTGGGCTCGACGTTCGCCGGGACACTCTGGATCAACGAAGGCATCTTCAAGAAGTACAACCTCTCCCCGCCCACGACACTCGCCGAGTGGGAGCACGTATGCCAGGTGCTCAAACAGAACCAGACGGGCTGCTTCGTACAGGGTGCGGCGCAGGAAGGGTTCGATCAGGACACGCTGCAGTCGATCGCCAACTCGGTGCAGCCGGGGCTGTGGACCAAGGCGTCCACCGGCGACGCCAAGTGGAACGATCCCGGGATCGTGAAGACGCTGTCCATCTGGAAGGAACTCTTCACCAGCGGCGTCATGCAGTCCGGAGCGGTCGGCTACCAGCAGTACCCGGACGCCAACAATGACTTCCTGACCGGGAAGTACGCAATGGTCATGATGGGTACCTGGTACACCCAGTACGCCACCGGCAAGGCGATGACTGCGGCGATCTCGGCCGCCGGAGTCAGCGGCGCCAAGCCGTTCCCGATCCTTCCCATCGCGTTCCCCGACGTCGCGGGCGCCGGGAACACCAGCGAGATGTACGGGGACTCCGACTTCGGGCTCGCCATCTCGACGAAGTCGAAGTCCCGTGCGGCGGCCGAGACGTTCGTCAAGTGGATGACGACGACGGCCGCGGGGCAGCAGGTCGTCGCCGACCAACTCGATGATCTACCGGCGCTCGCCTCGGTGGAGCCCAACTTCAACTCCATCCAGCTCGTCGAGCCCGCCAGCCAGACGACACCGGTGCAGAGCCTCCTGAGCAAGGTCAAAGGCGTGACCGAGCCGCGGGAGGCGCTGCTGAGCACGGACGTGCAGAACGCCATCCTCGCGGCGGCGACCTCGGTGGCCACCGGAAAGGCGACACCGCAGGCGGCGGCCGCCACGCTCCAGAAGGCCGCGGAGGCCGCCGGTGAGACCTTCAAATGACCGTTGGCCGGACCGGACCGATGGGCCGCGACCCAGCGGAGCCGTCGTGACCGAGACGGTAGAGCAGCGGCGTCTGCCCTCCATCCGAGACACCGCTGGCCGGGACGGCGGCGACCACCCCGGTCGCCGCCGGCCCCGGCGGCCGCCGGGCCTGCCCTGGATCCTGCCGGCGCTCGTACTGAGCCTGGGAGTCCTCTACTACAGCATCGGATACACCGGCTACATCTCGACCCTCAACTGGGACGGAGTGAGCCCCGATCCGGCGAGGGTCGGCGGCGGCAACTACGCGCGGATCCTTCACGACCCGGTGTTCTGGGACGCGGTGCGCCACACGGCCGAGCTCTTCGTGACCACCTTCGTGATCCAGACGCTGCTCGGCCTGGTCTTCGCGGTACTGCTGCACACCCGGTTGAAGCTCGCGGTGGTCTACAAGGTCATCATCTTCATGCCGGTCGTCCTGGCACCGGCCATCATGGCGCCGGTCTTCCGGCACATGTTCGCTCCCGACGGCGAGCTCAACTCGGTGCTGCGCCACGTGGGGCTGGGTGCGCTCGCCCAACCCTGGATCGGGCAGACCAGCACCGCCCTGCCGGTCATCATGGCCATCACGATCTGGGAGTGGACAGGCGTCACGTTCGTCCTCTACTACGCCGCGATGACCCAGATCGAGCAGTCGGTGCTGGAGGCGGCCAAGATGGATGGCGCGGGCAACATCCGGACGTTGGTGAGCATCATCTGGCCGGAGATGCGCGGCACGACGGTGGCGCTGGCGATCCTCGGCGCCATCGGCGCACTCAAGACGTTCGACGTGCCGTACCTGGTGACGATCGGCGGTCCGAACTACGCGACCGAGTTCCTCGGGACCTACATCTATCGCATGACGATCCCGCTCGACCACGTCGGGTACGGGGCAGCGCTGTCGATCATCCTGCTCGTGGCGGCCCTGGTCATCGCGATCCTGGTGCAGCTCGGGGGGCGCGAGCGAAAGGCGCGAGACTGATGTTCGAGACACGGACCTGGCAGGGTCGCACCGCGCTACAGGTTCTCGCCACGGTACTGGTGTTGCCGTTCCTGTTCCCGTTGGTCGTGATGGTCAAGGGTTCCCTGGCCGGTCAGGGGTTCCGGAACTTCACGGCAGTGCTCTCGGTACCCGGATTCGGGCGGTTCTTCCTCAACAGCGTGCTCATCGCCGCCGGGGTCATTGTGCTCGTCTACATCGTGACGATGATGGCGGCCTTCGGATTCGCGAAGCTGCATATCCGGTTCCGTGAGGTCTACTTCTGGTTGCTGCTCGCGTGCCTGACGCTGCCCGAGGTCGTGCTGCTCACGCCGCTGTTCGTCACTGCCGTGCGGTTGGGCCTGTACGACACGTACTGGTCCGTCATCCTGCCGCTTGCCGCCCTACAGGTGCCGTTCGCGGTACTGCTCACCCGCAACTTCCTCAACGGCCTACCCAACGAACTGTTCGAGGCGGCTCGCGTCGACGGCGCCAACTCGTTGCGCGGCTTCCGCTACCTGGTCATCCCCCTGACCCGCCCGATAGCCGCGGCAGTCGTCATCTTCACCCTGATCGCGGCGTGGAACGACTACCTCATGCCACTGGTCTTCCTGCAGACCACGGACATGCAGACCATCACGCTCGTGCCCCAGTACTTCGTCGGCGAGTTCAGCAACGACCAGACGAAGATCCTTGCCTCGGCTGTCATCACGGCAATTCCCGAGGTCGTCGCCTACCTGTGCCTCCAGCGGTTGTTCGAGCGCGGCCTGTCGGCAGGCGCGATCAAGTGACGGAGGCACGCTCCTCATCCACCTCTCCCCCAGCACTCCCGGGCGTGCCCGGCGCGAGCGACCCAGCGGGTGCCCGCACGCCGTGACGCGCGCCGAGAAGACCTGGACCGCACCGAAGGGTAACCGCCTTGCCGCTCATCCAAGTCCACCTCAATCGCGATGTGTTCGACGCACACCACGAAGACATCGGACGCGCGATTCACGAAGCCCAGATCGAGGCACTGGGCATCCCCGCCGACGACCGGTTTCAGATATTCCAGCCGCACGACGCCGGCGAACTGAAGTTCGATCCCGGCTACAACGGCGTTGACCGTCGCGACCTCCTGGTCATCCGGGTCACCGCGGTGCACATGTACCCCACGGCTACCAAGCAGGCGTTCTTCCGCACCGTCGTGGACAAGTTGGAGCCGCTGGGCGTACGCCGCGAGGACGTCCTCATCTGCCTGACGGAGAACGGGTTCGACGACTGGTACGCGGGCCGCAACTGAGCACGAAGGAGACACCATGCTGCCATTGGACGCCGCGAGACTGAACGCTCTCTACATCGGCGGAACCGGAACGATCAGCGCGTCCTGCGTCCGCCTGTCCGTCGAGACGGGCATGCGCGTCTCCGTGCTCAACCGCGGCCACAACGCCAGCGGTCGGGTCCTCCCCGACGGGGTTGAGACGCTGGTCGCAGATGTCAACGACGATGCCGCACTCGCCGCCGCGATCGGTGACCGCACCTTCGACACCGTGATCAACTTTCTCTCCTACGATGCGGCCGACGCGCTCCGTATGGTCGAGTTCTTCGGCCCGCGGACGCGGCAGTACGTGCACATCAGCTCCGGCTCGATCTATGCGAAGCCGGTACGGCAGGTGCCGATCTCCGAGTCGACTCCGACCGCACCGAATCCCCATCTGGAGTACGCGCAGGCGAAGTGGCGCGCGGAGCGGGCGCTCTACGACGCCCACCAGTCGAACGGCTTCCCGCTCACCGTCGTGCGGCCGTCGCACACCTACGACGACGCCAACCCGCCACTCCCCGGGGGCTGGACGGCCGTGGACCGGATCGCGCGGGGCGAGGAGATACCGGTCCACGGGGACGGGACGTCGCTGTGGACCGTGACGCATGCGGAGGACTTCGCCCAGGGCCTGGTCGGCCTGCTGGGCAACCCCCGCGCACTCGGCGAGACCTTCAACATCACCAGCGGCGACGTCTACACCTGGGATCAGATCTACACGATCGTCGCCGAGGCGCTCGGCGTCGAGGCAAGGCTGGTGCACGTCGCCTCGGAGATGTACCCGCTGGTGGCTCCCGAGTGGTTCTGGTCGGGCGAGATGGTCGGCGACATCGGCCACAGCGCGGTGTTCGACAACACCAAGATCCGCACGTTCGTGCCGGGATTCTCCCCGCGGTTGACGTTTCATCGTGCCGCGCTCCGGATGATCGCGTGGCGCCAGACGCATCCCGAGTCGACCGGGCGTGACGAGGAGACCGATGCCGTACTCACCCGGGTCGTCGACGCCTACCACGCGGCGAGGAGCGTCTTCCTCGCCCGCGGTACCAGGACCGCCGGGCTGGCGTCCTGATGACGACGGCGCCCCTCGCACCCCGGCCGCCTGCGCTCAGGTCCACGGGCGGGCGAAGCCGGCGGCGGCGTAGATGGCGTCGATGGCCGTCATGTTCGCCACCGGATCCGCGCCTTCGGTTGGCAACGGTGCGCCCGTTCGCAGCGCGGTGAGCACCGCCTCCATCTGGTGGTCGTACGTCTGCTCGCCGGCCACCGTACAGGCGCGTGGCACGCCGTCGACCACGACCTGGATACTGTGCCCGGCGGACGGGAAGACGATGTTGTCCACGAAGAGTTGGCCGCGCTCGGCCTCGATGGACAGGGTGGAACGCAGCGCCACCCCCTCCGCCATGCTCGCGGCCACTACGGCGGCGACGCCGTCGTCGAACATGAGCTCGGCGTGGATGCTCAGATCCGCGCCCGCCGGATTGCGCACCGCCTCGGCGCCGGTCACGGCGGGTGTTCCGGGGAACAGCGAGCGCAGCCAGTGCACCGGATAACAGCCCAGGTCCATGAGCGCGCCGCCGCCGAGCGACGGTTCGTGGCGCAGCGTATTCGGGGCGAACGGCGTCGATCCGGTGAACACCGCCTCGGCCCGTCGAATCCGGCCGAGGGTCCCGGAACCGACCGTCGCCCGGATCCACGCGCTCAGCGGGTGGTAGTGGTCGTGGAACGCCTCGATGACGCGCATCCCGGTGTCCGCCGCCGCGGTCACAACCCGGGTCGCCTCCGCGGCAGTCATGGCAAAGGGCTTCTCGCACAGCACGTGCTTGCCGGCATGCAGCGCGGCGATGGTCCACTCCGCGTGCAGCGACGGTGGAAGCGCGTTGTAGACAAGGTCGATCTCGGGATCGGCGACCAGCGCGTCATAGGTGTCGTAGCTGCGATCGATGCCGTGCCGTTCGGCGTACGCGCCCGCCGACGACCGGGATGCGACCGCTACCACGCGCGCCTCGTCCCGGCGTCGTACCGGCCAGATGACCGCGTTGACCGCGATACCGGCCGCGCCAAGGATGCCGATCGTTGTCATGAAACCCGCTCCCCTCGGTGGCGCAGCGCCGATTGACGCATGCGCAGTAGATCAATAATCTATATCAAGAAAGTTTCGTTATTCCGATGGACAATTATCCTGCGTAGATCGAGGAGCCCATGGTCGTGCCGATGGAGTCGCGGTACGCGACATACCCGTCCCTCAATGGACGCGTGGCCTTCGTCAGCGGCGGCGCGAGCGGGCTGGGCGCCGAGTTCGTGCGCCACCTCGCAATGCAGGGAGCCCGTGTCGCGTTCGTCGACGTGGACATCGAGCGGGGCGAGGCGCTCCAGCGCGAACTGGCGGCCGACGGTGCGGCAGAAACGCTCTTCCTGCCGTGCGACGTCCGCGACATAGTCGCGCTGCAGGACGCGATCAGGCGCTCGGTGGATCAACTCGGCCCGATCCGCGTGCTGGTCAACAACGCCGCCGACGACCGGCGTCACCGCGTGGAAGACTTCGATGTCGCGCTGTGGGACGAAAAGATGGCCGTGAACGTCCGCCACCACTTCTTCGCCGCACAGGCGGTCGCCCCCGTGATGCGCGATGCCGGCGGCGGGTCGATCATCAACCTCGGCTCGATCAGCGCGCACATCGATCTGCTCGACCTGCCCGCCTACATCACGGCGAAGGCAGGGATCGAAGGGCTGACGCGCACCCTCGCGCGTGAACTCGGCCCATCGGGCATCCGCGTCAACTGCATCATCCCGGGCTGGATCATGACCGAGAAGCAACTCACCACGTGGGTGACGCCGGAGGCCGAGGCATCCATCGAACGTAACCAGTGCCTGCGCCACAAGCTGTACCCGAGCGACGTCGCCCGAATGCTGTTGTGGCTCGCAGCGGACGACTCCCGCTCGTGCACGGCACAGCGATGGATAGTGGACGGCGGATGGATGTGACCACGGCAAACCAACTGACGATGGCCTGACCGCGCCGGCCACGTGGTAACGCAGTCGACACACCGCAATGTCGGTCAGAGTTTTCCGGGGCCGGCCATGCGGTAGAAGAAGGGTCCGAGCCCGGCGGAGGCGACGGCCTGGACGAGGGACAGGTGGTCCTCCAGTAAACGGGCGTGCTCCAGGTCTCCGACAAAGACAGGGTCGAAGCCGGCGTCGACGATCAGTTGCTCGGTGACCTGCCGGGCATCCGGGTCGGCAGCGAACAGGTTGCCCGGCCGGACCCGCTGCTCACCGATCTGCTCATAGATCACCGCCCAGTTGGTGTTGAAGCTCTTGGCGGTCGGCCCACCGACGATGGACTTTATCTCGTGCGCCTGTGACACGAATGGGGTGGAGCGTTGACCGTAGACGTTGGTCGCATCGATGGTCACCTTGCCGCCGATACCGGTCACGTTCGCCAACGCCGCCGCGACTGCCTGCCCCGGCACCGCGACCAGCACCACGTCGGCCGCCGATGCATCACCGCCGTCGCGCCCCAACGTGATGACGTCGTGCCCGGCCTCCGACCAGATCCTGGCCAGCCCGCCGCCGATTCGACCCCGACCCACCGTCACGATCTTCATGTGCGCCCTCTCCGGTTGCCTGACCAGGCCCCTGCCAGCCAGCGTCCAGATCCTTCCACGGTCCTCGCGCACCGGAACACGGAGCCCTGCATCGGTACTTCGGGCCCGACACGACCCGCGGATCTCATTGTCCGGACGCGAGGACCGTGTCGCCCTGGTTGAGGCCGGAGGTGACTTCGGTGTACTGGTCGCTGCGCAGCCCGACACCGACGGTGCGTCGCTCGTCGTGGCCGCCGGTACGGACGGCGACTGTGCCGCTGCCGTTGTGGATGTCGGTGACCGCGGACGAGGGCACGTAGAGCACGTTGGCCACCGATGAGACGGTGACCACCACGTTGGCGCTCTGACCGAACAGCAGACCCGAGGGTGCCTGGTCGAAGGCGACCATTACGCCGTACCGCACAAGCTGGTTGTCGGCGGTTCCGACCAGGCTGACTTGTGAGACCTTCCCGGTGTACGTCTGCCCCGAGCGGTCCGGAAGCGTGATGGACGTCGTCTGCCCCACAGCAAGGTGGGCCACGTCCGTTTCGGTGAAGTAGGCGGTCACCTGGGTGTCGTCCACCCCGCTGAGCACGATGAAGCCGGTACCGGACACGGTCTCGGCGGCGCCGGCCGTGCCGCTGACGGACAGGACGGTGCCGGCGACCGGGGCGGTGATGACCGTACCGGCGAGCTTCTGCTGTGCCTGGACGAGCGCGAGTTGGGCGTCGTTGAGTTGCTGCTGAGCCGACAGCAGGGAGTCGGCGGAGCCGCCCCGGCCGCTGCCCGAGCCGGTGGCGCCGCTGCCGCCGCTGGCGGTGCCGCAGGCACCCGAGCCGCCGGCCGAACCGGTACCGCCGGCGGAGCCGCCGCCGTTGTGCTGCGAGGCCGGAGGCGAGCCGGCCGGCGACGCAGCCGAGCTCGATGGGCGGGGAGAGTCGTCGGTCGCCGGGCTCGGCGAAACGTAGTCGGTCGTAGCGTTCTGGCACGCCCCGGTCGCCGGCGTGGCCGTGGCCGTGACCTGCGCCGCGGTCAACGCGTCCTGAGCGGAGTTGACATCCGTCTGTGCCGCGTCGACCGCATTCTGGGCGTCGGTATCGTCGATCTTCGCGAGCACCTGCCCGGCGGTCACCGAGTCACCGGTCTTGACGTTCAGCTCGGTCACAGTCCCGTTCATGCTGAAGGACAACCCCCGGGTCGTCGCCGCCTGCACGGTGCCGGCGGCCGATGCGGTCAGCGCCACGGTCCCGCGGCGCACGGTCGACGTGCTGCCTGTCGACGCGACGGCGGTGGATTGGCTGTCTGGCAACAGCAGCGCGCCGACCGTGCTGCCCAACGCGAGCAGGGCCAACACGGCGACGGCCACGATGCCCATCCGACGCCGACGGGAGGCGCGCACCCAGAATCTCACAGCGGCCACGTCACTTCGTCTTGGTGATCGTGCTGGCGCTGACCGTACCGTCGCTGCCGGTCTGGCCCTGGACGGACACCGTCGAGCCCGCGCTGATGTCGTTCAGCGAGCCGGCCTGGTTGGTCTGCACGGTGGTCGATCCGGACGTCTTGACGGTGATCGTCTGCCCGGACGACGTGGTGATGTACATGGTGTCCCCGTCGACCTGCTTGACGGTCCCCGTGGTCGTGTTTGCGGCCGCGCCTGCCGCCTGGCCGCCACCACCACCGCCGAAGCCACCGAAGCCACCTCCGCCGAAGCCACCTCCGCCGGCACCACCGCCGCTTTGGGCCCCACGGGCCGGGCCGGCCGCGGCCGGCGTCGCGCTGGAACTGCCCCACCGCTTCTGGACCTGCGTACCGGCGACGAAGGCAACGACGAGTACGGCGAGCAGACACAGTACGAGGGTGCTGCGGGTCGCCCAGCGGCGTGGCGCCGCCGCCTCCAGTTGCTCGGTCAGGCGGTCGTCGAACGGGTCCTCGGTCAGATCGACACCCTGCGGCGCGTCCGGGAGCCCGGACGGCGGCGGGTCCGTCCGGTACGGCGCCGACAATTCCGCGGTGTCCTCGGCGTGTTGTGGATACGGGTTCATGAATCCCTACTCATAACGAAGTGCCTCGATGGGGCGCAGGGAGGCGGCCCTGCTGGCCGGGTAGCTGCCGAAGAACAGTCCGACGATGACGGAGACACCCACGGCCAGCACGATCGAGGACGGCACGATCACCGGCCGCACCCCGACGATGGTGAACTGGCTGCCGATCACCGCGGCGGCGACTCCGAGCAGGCCACCGAGCACGCTGAGCACCGTGGCCTCGACCAGGAACTGCGTGAGCACGGTGCGCTTCGGGGCGCCCAGCGCCTTACGGATGCCGATCTCGCGGGTCCGTTCGGTGACGGTGACCATCATGATGTTCGTGATGCCGATCCCGCCGACCAACAGCGAGATGCCGGCCACCGCGCCGAGCAGGACGGTGAACGTCTGTGCCGTGTCGGCCTGGGTGGACAGCAGTTGCGACGCGTTGAGTACCCGGAACGGCTCGTTGGCGGTGTTGGTCACCTTGAGCTTGTCGTTGAGCACCGTGGTCACCTCGGCCTGCGCCTGGTTCACGGTGTTCGAGCCGGTCGCCTGCACCACCAGTTGGTTGAGCGCGCCGTACCCGGTCAGCGACTCCTGTACCGCGGTCAGCGGCGCGAGGGCCACATCGTTGGGATCGTTGAAGCTGCTCGTGCTGTCCTTGTCGCCCAGCACCCCGACAACGGTGAACAGCGTGCCGTTCACGGTGATCTGCTTGTCGACCGGGTCGACGCTGCCGAACAGGTCCTCGGCCACCGTGGAGCCGATGACCACGACCCGGCGGCCCTCGGTCACGTCCTGCTGACTGAACGCCGTGCCAGCGGACATGGTGTAGTTCTCCGCCGACAGATAGGAGGGGTAGGTGCCGACAACCGACGGGATGGTGTGGCTGGTCCCCTCGTAGGCGGCGTCCTGGGAGGTGGTGACGACCGGCGACACGCTCTTGACATCCGGAGCCATCTGCTTGTCCTGCAACGTGGTCACCAGATCGGTGGACAGTGCGAAGTTCTGCGTGGTGTCGCCGCCGCCGCGGCTGTTGCCGCTGACGGTCAGGGTGCTGCTGCCCAGCGCGGAGATACGGTCCTGAACCTGTTTGGCAGAGCCGTTGCCGACCGCGACCAGCAGGATCACCGCGGCCACACCGATCAGCATGCCCAGCACCGTCAGCCCGGAACGCAGCTTGTTCGCCGTCACCCCGCGGATTGCGAAGCGCAGGGTCTCGATGAGGTTCACGCGAGTGCTCCGCTGTGCTGGCCGGCCGCGTGGGCCGCCGCCGGCAGGGGTGCCTGCCGGACGTCCTCGATGATGCGGCCGTCGACCAGCCGGATCAGGCGACGGGCGTTTTCGGCGACCTCCGGTTCGTGGGTGATCAGCACGATCGTGCGGCCGGAGCGGTTGAGCTGGTCGAGTACCCCGAGCACATCCATGGTGGCCTTGGAGTCCAGGTTGCCGGTCGGCTCGTCGGCGAGCACCAGGGCCGGCGCCGTGACGAGCGCCCGGGCCACCGCCACCCGCTGCTGCTGGCCGCCGGAGAGCTGGTTCGGTTCGTGACGACCGCGATCGGCCAGCCCGACCAGTTCCAGGGCGGCCAGTGCCCGACGGCGCCGCTCCGCCCCCCTGACACCGGCGTAGGCGAGCGGCAGCTCGACGTTGGCGAGCGCGGTGGTGCGTGGGATCAGGTTGAACGACTGGAACACGAAGCCGATCCGCCGGTTGCGTACTAGCGCGAGCTGGCGGTCCGACAGGCGGCTGACGTCCACGCCGTCGAGCAGGTACCGCCCGCCGGTGGGGATGTCGAGACAGCCGAGGATGTTCATCAGCGTCGACTTGCCGGAACCGGACGAGCCCATGATGGCCACGTAGTCGCCGCGGTACACGCGCAGAGACACTCCCCGCAGGGCGCGTACCTCGGTCTCTCCCGCGCCGTAGGTCTTGACGAGGTTACGCACGTCCAGAACCGGGCGCTCGTTCGGGGCGGTCATTGACCGCCTCCGCGAGCACCGCCGCCGCCGCCAGCAGCGCCACCGCCACCGAAGCCACCGCCACCGCCGCCGAAGCCACCGCCGGCGCCGCCACCACCGCCACCGAAGCCACCGCCGCCGGCGGCCCCGCCCGGGCCGCTCGTGGCGCCCGTGCCGGTCGAGATCCTGTACTGCACGACCTCGCCCGCGGTCAATCCCGAAGACACCTGGTAGTAGTCGTCGCCCTGGACACCGACCTGGATCGGGGTGAGGCTCACGGTAGTGCCGTTGACGAGCTGGACCGTGTGCCGCCCACCCGCGCTGGACACAGCCGCGACCGGTACCCGCAGCACGTTGTCCGCCTGGGCCGTGGTGACCACGACCGTGGTGGACTGCCCGATGCGTACGCCGGCGGGTACCGAGTCCATGCTCACCACGACCGCGTACGAGTTGACCCCGTTCGAGCTGCTCGCGGTCGGCGCGATCGAGGCCACCTTGCCGGTCACCTGCGTGCCGGACAGGGCGCTCCAGGTGATGTCCGCGGCCTGGCCGACCTTCAGCGTCGCCGCGTCGGCCTCGGCGAAGCTCGCCGACACCTGCATCTGGGACAGGTCGGCCACCTCGATCAGACCGGAGGTCGAGCCCGAGTCCGTGCTCGACGAGCTACTGGAACTGCTGGAGCCGCTGGAGCCGCCCGATCCACCACTCCCCGACCCACCACCGGACGACCCCCCACTGGACGACCCCCCGCCGGACGAGCTCGCGTTGCTGGATGTCGACCCAGATCCGGAGTCCGACGGGTTGCCGACCGAGCCGTTGACGGCCACGACCGTCCCGGCGATCGGTGCCGTGAGGACGGTGCCGTCGACCGCCCGCTGGTCGGCGTCGACCGTCGCCTGTGCGCCGGTCACCTGGGCCTGTGCCGCGGAGATGGTCGCCGTGTCCGACCCCGACGACTCGGCGCGGCTCAGCGAGTCCTGCGCTGCCTGCAGGTTGGCCTTCGCCGTGGTCAGAGTCTGGTTCGCCGCGCTGGGATCGACCTTGGCCATGACCTGACCCTTGGTCACGGTGTCACCGACCTTCACGTCGATTTCCGTGAGGGTTCCGGCGGTGACGAAGTCGGCGCCGGCGGTGTCCGCGCTGGAGACCGAACCGGACGCGGAGACCGTCGAGGTCACCGTGCCGGTCGACACGGTCGCCGTGCGCGTCACCCCGCCCGCCGCGGCCCCGGTGGGCGTACTGGAGGCGGTCAAGCTCCAGTACGCGCCGAATCCGCCCGCCAGCACGACGGCGCCCAGAGCGACGTTGACCCAGAGGGCCGGCCGTCGCCATCGCTGCGGCGCCCGCATCAGCCGTTACCCGACGGAGCCTGCGCTCCCTGCCCGCCGCGCGGTCCGCCGGCCGGGCGCAGCGACGCGCAGGCCTGCTGGGCCTTCTGCCACGTCGCGTCGTCCACATTCGACGGCTTCTGCATCACGCCACCGAATCCACCGCCGCCGCCCGGGCCACCGGAGGGCCGCACGCCACCGGACGGGCGTGGGCCACCGGAGGGCCTCGCGCCACCCGTCCCACCGCCGGGCCGCCCAGACGGTACGGACAGCGTCACGCCGTTCTTGCTCATGCAACTCACGTACGCCTGCATGCCCGTGGCACCGCCGCCGTTGCCGCCCGGTGTGGTGGTGCTGCCGCCGCTACTGCCCGAACTGCCGCCACACGCGGCGACCAAGGCCGCGACGAGCACCATTCCGACCACCGCCACGCCCATTCTCACCGGCGTTGGGGCGGGCCGGCGACGGCGAAGGTGTGGATGTTCAGCCGGCTGGGCTGGCTTCATGGTGGCTCCTTGCTCAGAGTCGGGCGCGGTCGCGATGTCCGGTCGCGACCCACCATGGCGCCCATGGTTAAGACGCTCCCCAGGCGTAGCTAAGAAGTGTCTAAGAGAATTGACGCCGGCCGGAGGGTCTTTCCTATCGTGGTAGCCGTGAACACCCGATACCGCGTGATCGTCGCGGATGACGACCAGGCCGTCCGCGACTCGCTGGATCGCGTGCTGCGCTTCGAGGGCTACAGTGTCGAACTGGCCACCGATGGCGCCGACGCGCTCGCCCGGACCAAGGCCCAACCCCCGGACCTTCTGATGCTGGATGTCATGATGCCCGGCGTCGACGGACTGGAGACGTGCCGGCGGCTGCGCGCCGCGGGAAACCTGGTCGCGGTGCTGATGCTCACCGCCCGCGACGAGATCAGCGACCGGGTCGCCGGGCTTGACGCCGGTGCCGACGACTATCTGGTCAAACCTTTCGCCCTTCAGGAGTTACTGGCCCGGGTCCGGGCGCTGCTACGGCGCAGCGCCGCCGCCGACTCTCAGCCACACCCTGGGGTGATGCGCCTGGGCGATCTCAGTCTCGACCCCCGCTCCCGTGAGGTACAGCGCGGCGAGCGGCGCATCGAGCTGACCCGTACCGAATACAACCTCCTGCTGGCCCTGGCCGAACACCACGGGCAGGTCCTGACCCGCCCGCAACTGTTCGAAAAGGTATGGGGATACGACCTGGATCGCAGCTCCAACAGCCTTGATGTCTACATCGGCTATCTGCGTCGCAAGCTGGAAGCGGCCGGGGCGTCCCGGTTGGTGCACACCGTGCGCGGAGTCGGATTCGTCCTGCGCGAGGAATCCCCGCGATGAGACACCGGTATTCGATCCGTACCCGACTCACCCTCATCGTCTCGGCCGCCGTCACCGCCACTGCCCTGCTGATCGGCGCGCTGGCCTGGCTGGCCCTGCATCAGACGCTTGTGCATCAGGCCGACCGGCAGCTGGAGGTCATGGCCCGGGGGCGAGCCGGTCACCTCGATCCCACGGCCGTCGCCCAGATCCCCGACAGCCCATTGGCCGGGCCCGCCGACATCCGCATCCAGGTCCGGCTCCCCAACGGTCAGATGGTTTCCGGCCCGCCCGGAACCGCAACGCTTCCGTTCGGCGGCCGCGACATGGCCGTGGTCACCCACCAGACCACCGAGGTCCACTACACGCTGTCCACCGACTCGGGCGAATTCCGGATCCTCACCGTCGCGGGAAGAAACGGCCAGACCCTCCAGCTCGCCCGCTCGCTGTCCGAAGCTGACGACACCCTGCGCGGCGTGGGCATCCTGATGGTCGCCCTCGTTCTGGGCGCGGCGGCCGTCGCCGGAGTCGCCGGACGCCTGATCGCCAACGCCGGGCTGCGACCGGTCAACCGCTTCACCCACGCCGCGGCCCGTGTCGCCGACACCCAGGACCTGCGACACTCCATCCCGGTCAACGGCCGCGACGAGGTCGCCCAGCTCGGCCACGCCTTCAACCGCATGCTGACCGCGCTGGCCCAGTCCCGCCAGGCACAACGGGACCTCATCGAAGACGCCGCACACGAACTGCGCACACCAATGTCCAGCATGCGTATCAACATCGAGCTGCTCGTCCACGCCGGCGACCGGCTCAGCGGCACGGACCGCGACGCGCTGCTGGGCGACCTGGAACGGCAGAGCGGCGAACTCTCCGAACTGGTCGGTGAGCTCGTGGACCTGGCGCGTTCGGCCGGCACCGGAGAGCCGGCGGTACCCACGGACCTGGCGGAGGCAGCGGCCGGAGCCATCTACCGCGCCCGCGCCCGTAGCCCGTATGCCAGATTCGAGTTGTCCGCCGAGCCGGCCACGGTCACCGCTCAGCCGGCCGCCCTCGAGCGCGCGTTGGTCAACCTGCTCGACAACGCGGCGAAATTCGGGCCACCGGACCAGATCATCGAGATCCGCGTGGGGCCGTCCGGTACGCCGGACGCGTCCGCCGACATCAGTGTCGCCGACCGCGCGCCGACCATCCCCGAGTCCGAGCGGGAACGTATCTTCCACCGGTTCCATCGTCTGGACACCGCCCGTGCGATACCTGGATCGGGGCTCGGCCTGGCCATCGTCCACCAGACCGCCACCCAGCACGGGGGCACCATCGGCGTCGAGGCCCGGCGGGGCGGTGGCAACATCTTCCGTCTCCGGCTACCGCTCGTACCGACCCCGCCGGCGGGCCGCCAGTAGGTTCATAGCCTGCCCACAGGTCGGGCACAGCGGCCGGGGATCGCATCCAGACAATCTGGGCGGCATGACCGCCACGACCGTCTCGACCGCCTCCGGTCCCCCGGTTCCGACCGCGCACCGGGCCGACCGCCGGCCGCGTTGGAGCCGTCCGGCACTGGCCGCCCTGTTGCTGACTACCGGCCTGCTCTACCTCTGGGGTCTGGGCGCCTCGGGTTGGGCGAACGCCTTCTACTCGGCTGCGGTGCAGGCCGGCGCCACGAGCTGGAAGGCGTTCTTCTTCGGCTCTTCCGACGCGTCGAACTTCATCACCGTCGACAAGACCCCAGCGGCGCTGTGGGTGATGGATCTGTCGGCGCGCGTCTTCGGGGTCAACGCGTGGAGCATCCTGGTACCGCAGGCACTGGAGGGGGTGGCTGCGGTCTGGGTGCTTTACGCCACGGTACGGCGATGGTTCGGCGCGGCCGCCGGGTTGCTGGCCGGCACGGTCCTGGCGCTGACACCGGTCGCGGTGCTGATGTTCCGGTTCAACAATCCGGACGCGCTGCTGACCCTGCTGCTGGTCGCCGCCGCCTACGCCACGGTACGGGCGGTGGAGCGGGCCAATCCGCGGTGGCTGGCTCTGGCCGGGGCCGCGGTCGGCCTCGGGTTCCTGGCCAAGATGATGCAGGCGCTGCTGGTGGTACCGATCCTGGCGGCGGTGTACCTGGTCGCGGCGCCGACCGCGCTACGCCGCCGAATCGGACACCTGGCACTTGCCGGGCTGGCGATGCTCGCGGCCGGCGGTTGGTGGGTCGTGGTCGTGGAACTGGTACCGGCCGCCGACCGGCCCTACATCGGTGGTTCGCAGCACAACAGTGTGCTGGAGCTGATGTTCGGCTACAACGGCTTCGGCCGACTCGACGGCCAGGAGACCGGCAGCGTCGGCGGCGTCATGGGCTGGGGCCAGACCGGCTGGGACCGCCTGTTCGGTGCCGACATGGGCGGCCAGATCGCCTGGCTGTTGCCGGCCGCGCTGATCCTGTTGACCGCGGGGCTCTGGGCGGCCGGCCGGGCACCACGCACCGACCGCACCCGGGCCGGCTTCCTGCTCTGGGGCGGCACCCTGGTGGTCACCGCGGTGCTATTCAGCTACATGCAAGGCATCATCCACCCCTACTACACGGTCGCCCTCGCACCGGCGATCGGCGCGCTGGTCGGCATGGGGGTAACGACGCTGTGGCGCATCCGTCACCGAAGCGGCCCGACGGCGGTACTGGCCGCCGCGGTGGCGGTGACCGCCGTGTGGTCATTCACCCTGCTCGGCCGCGACCCCGGCTGGTACCCGTGGCTGCGCCCGCTGGTCCTGGTGACCGGCCTGGCCGCGGCGGCCGCGCTGCTCACCGCCGGCCGGCTGCCCCGCCCACTGCTCCGCGCGGCCACCGTGGTCGCACTGCTCGCGGGCCTGGCCGGCCCGGCGGCGTACGCGTTGGACACGGCGGCGACCACGCACAGTGGCGCCCTGCCCACGGCCGGCCCCGCGGCCGGGCTGGGTTTCGGCGGCCCGGGCGGCGGGGGTGGCGGCTTTGGCGGCGGGGGCCCTCGTGGCGGCGGGGGCGGCGGCGCGGCCCGGGCCGCGGGGCCGGCCGGCATGAACGGTTCCCCGTCCGGGGCGGGCGCCGGGCCCCGCTTCGGTGGCGGTGCCGGATTCCCAGGCCGCCGGGCAGGCGGTGGAGCGGGCGACGCGATCGGTGGCCGTGGCGGCCCGGCCGGCGGTATGGGTGGTCTCCTGGGCACAACCACACCGGATGCCGCAATGGTCAACCTGTTGAAGACGGACGCGTCCCGGTACCGGTGGGTGGCTGCCGTCGTCGGGTCCAACGATGCCGCCGGATACCAGTTGGCCACCTCGGATCCGGTGATGGCCATCGGGGGCTTCAACGGCACTGACAACGCACCCAGCCTGACCCAGTTCCAGCGGTACGTGTCCTCCGGTCAGGTGCACTACTTCATCGCCGGTGGACTCTCCGGAGCCGCCAGCGGCGGCAGCGACGTGGGTAGCCAGATCAGTACGTGGGTCGCACAGCACTTCCGCTCCAGTACGGTCGGCGGGCAGACGGTGTACGACCTCAGCGCCCCGATCACCCCGTGACGTCCGGCTGCCTCGAGTAGCGGCGGGAATCGGGGCGAACGTCTTAATCAGTCCAGTCTCTTACCGTAACGTCGACATATGAACACCGAGCCGGGTCCGGCAACGCGGCCAGCAAACGACCGCGCGACGCCGGGGATGGCCGTGCCCCGCCGGCCCGCCGACCGGTCTCACCATCGTCATGGACCGCACCAGCCAACCGGGGGCGCCTCCGAGGTCGACGACCGGATGTGGACTCTTCCGCGGCACGGCGGGAAACCCTGCTCGGATACGGAGCCGGACTGACAGAACTGGCGACCTGATGGCGACGAGTGGGGCGGCCGGGCTGCTGCGCGAGAGGGGGACCTCGGAGCGGCCCACTTTTCTGGAACTCTTCTTCGACCTGGTGTTCGTGTTCGCGCTGACCCGGGTCTCGGACCAGGCCGTCATGCACGTGATCGGGAAGCTGCGAAGCCCCGTCGCCGGATACAGCCAGGCGATATTGGTACTGCTGGCGCTGTTCATGGTCTGGTACGCCACGACGGCAGTCACCGAGATCTACAACCCGCAACGGCCGGAGATCCAACTGCTCGTCGTCCTCACCATGCTGGGCACCCTGCTGATGGCGGTCGCAGTTCCGCACGCGTTCGGTAACCGCGGCCCCGTCTTCGCCGGAGCCTACGTCGCCATCCATGTCGGACGCGGCCTGTACCTCGTGTCAGCGCTGCGCGGCCATCCCGCACAGCGCAGCGCGATGCGGTGGCTGTTCTGGTTCGGAATGTCTGCCATCCCATGGATCGTCGGTGCGGTGGTGCCCGACGTCGCGATCCGAGGGGCGCTATGGACACTTGCCGTGTTCATCGACTACGGCGGTGTCATGCTCGACGCACCGACCCCACGCCTCGGCCGGCAGCCCACAACGGAGTCGCCCGTGGTGGCCGAACACCTGTCTGAGCGGTACCGGCAATTCTTCATCGTCGCGCTCGGCGAACTGATTCTGGTTACCGGCGTCACGTACAGTCGCAAGAACTTCGAGGCCGAACGGACGGTAGCCCTCCTACTGTCATTCGCCACCATCGTACTGATCTGGCGGATCTACATTTACCGCGCAGGGGAGTTGCTGCCTGTCGCCATGGCTGCGGCCCGCCGTCCGGATCGCCTGGCCAAGTTGACCGCCTTCGCGCACCTGCTCATGGTGATCGGCCTCGTAGCCATCGCCTCCGGCGACGAGCTCGTTATTGCCAATCCGGCGCAGCGCACCGACCCGACCTGGGTCGCCGTCATCCTCGGCGGACCGGCGCTATTCCTGGTCGGACGAGCCATCTTCGAATTCGCCGTATCCGCGCGCGTGTCCGTGTCGCGAGTGATCGGAATAGTCTTGTTGGCCGCTCTGTCGCCGGCGATCGTCCCGGTTCCTCCTCACATCGCAACAATCCCGCCCGCCCTCGTCCTGGCCGGAATCGCCGTCGCCGACGCGGCGCGCGCTCGACGCCACCCGTCCATCCCGCCGCCGGCATTCGGGGGCTGAGTGTCGCCCTTGGCCGGTCCGCCAACCATCACCCTCGCGCGGCGCACACGGGTGTCAGCGGCCAACGCGGGCGGGATCCTCGCCGTGGTTGAGGTAGTACTGCACGTCGTCGACGGACAGGGCATGTAGCCGCTCACCGTTGACCGTCAGCAGCCAGGTGGACAGGAACCGGGTGTCATAGGCAAACAGGCCGCTGGGCTCATTCGGCGACGCCTCGATGTCACCGGACGCGTCGCTGACCACAAGGGTGTTTCCGTCGAGGATGGTCACGGCGGGGCCGCTCCTGACTCATCGCGGCGCCCGCCCCACCGACCGCTCGTCGCGCATCAACCGCTTGTCCAGCAGCGAATCATGTCCACGTCGGCTCAATTGCCCCAGCCGATGACCACCAAACCCGGCCAGACCGCTCTACATCACGGGGGCCTCATGAAACGTGCCGGTACCGATCCACGGCCCCCATTCGCTCTGCAAGGGGAAGCCGAGCCGGTACCGCTCGACAATGCCGCGCCCGCACATTTCGGCGCCCGATACGCCATTTTCACCGGCGGAATCGGGGGCGTGGCGGCGGGTAAAGCCAGGCGATCCGGGGCACCACAAATACATGGGCCAGATCAGCAGATACTGGCGCGTGGGCGCCACGCTAGCAATCGGTACCTGCCTCGCACTCACCTCCTGCCGTGCATCACCCACGTCGTTGTCCGGTCATTCGCACAAGGCGGGTGTCGGGGCCAACGTGACGGTTACTCCATCGCCGGGGTCGCAGAACCAGCCAGTGTCGACGGAGATCAGCGTCGCATTGCCCGGGCAGCGGATCAGCACCGTGGCGTTGACTGATGGGGCGAACAAGCCGGTCACCGGAACGGTCCGCAGCGACGGTACGGCGTGGGTCCCCGGTCAGCCTCTGGCCTACGCGACGACGTACCACGCAACGGTGACCGCGATGGGTGCCAAGGGCACCCGGTCGACGGCGACCACGAGTTTCACGACCATGCCAAGGCCGAGCGGTGACCCGATCGTCAGCACCCTGGACCTTCAGGGCGCCGGGGTGTACGGCGTCGGCATGCCCATCGCGATGGAGTTCAGCACGCCGATCCCGGACGGCGCCAAGGCTGAGGTCGAGAGCCGCCTGTCGGTGACGAGCGATCCTCCGCAGGTCGGGGTGTGGCACTGGTACGGCGACCAGCAGGTGCTCTACCGGCCGAAGAACTACTGGCAGCCGGGGACCAAGCTGGCGGTGAAGGCAACGCTGGGAGGGCTGCCGGTTGCTGGACAGTACCTCGACACCGACCGCAGCGCCGCGGTGACCATCGGCCGCAACACGACGTTCCGTACCACCGATGCCACCAAGCAGATGCAGGTCTTCCAGAACGGCAAGCTGGTCAAGACGTTCCCGGTCAGCCTTGGCGCGCCGGACACTCCGTCGTCCACGGGCAACATGGTGGTCATGACCAGGGAACGCAGCGCGTTGTGGGTGTACAGCCCGGATGACCAACTCGAAGTCAACTACGCGGAGCGTCTCACCGCCGATGGCGAGTACATCCACGCGGCCCCCTGGTCGGTCGCCGACCAGGGGCATGACAACGTCAGTCATGGGTGTACGAACCTGGCTCCCGACGACGCGGCCTGGGTCTACAACAACTCACAGATCGGTGACCCGGTGACGGTGATCGGCACGGGGAAGCACCTGGCGTCGGGCAACGGCTGGACGGTCTGGGACACGAGTTGGAACGACTACGTCAAGGGGAGCGCGCTGCAGCGGCAGGGCGACCGGTCCCATGGCAAGGGTTCAACACCCGCGCCACCGATGCGGATGACGAAATGACGGTAGGAGTGGACCTACGAGTGCGTGATTCTCGGCCCGCGGCGCCGACCAACTCGCGCACCTGCCGCCGCTGGCCGCCTCAACCAGTCGTCTCGGTGCGCACGGCCCGGGTGCAGATCACTACCGCGGTAGCGACGATCACCACGAAGACGAGCATCACGTCGCGCGCCGGTGCGTACTGTGTCGCCACGCCGAGGCCTACGACCGGTAGGGACAGGCCGATGTAGGCGCCGAGGAAATACCCCGCGAGCACCTCGGCGCGGGACTCCGGCGGCGCGGTGGACCCCGCGGCAGCGAGCGCACCGCGGAAGACCAGACCACCGCCAGCGCCCGTGACCACCCCGCCGACAATGAACATCGCCAGGCTCGGCACCCACATTCCGCCGGTGAGCAGCGCCAGGCCCGGGATGAGCACGAACGGGCTCACGCGAAGGGTGGTGCGCATCCCGGCGCGGCCGAGCGCGATCTGCGCCAGCGCGCCGCTGGCGAACGCCGCGAAGGCCACGGCACCGGCTAGCGGGAGGGAACTCTGGTGGAGCGTGCCGGCCAGGAAGCCCGGTACGAGCGAGTTGAATATGCCGTAGACGGCGAACGAGGCCACCCCCGCCGATGTCGCGGCGAAGAAGGTGCGGCGCGCGTGGGAAGGCACCGCGACGCGTTGAGGACGCCACGGAGCGGTGTTCGGACGCAGTGCGGTCTCAGGCGAGACGGCGACGAGCAGTGCCAGGATGATCAGCGCGGCGCCGAAGAGGATGAACGGCAGCCGCAGGGGTTGCGGCGCGTACCGGGCGAGCACGCCCGATACCAGCGGCCCGAACCCGATACCACCGAGGTTGGCCGCGGTCGCGACGATCTGGGCCTGGCGCCCCGATCGGGGTGTCTCGTCGTGGAAGCGCCCGATGTGTAGTTCGCTGAGGTAGGCGGTGGCGGTCGCCGTGGTCAGGCCGACCGAGACGCCGGAGACGATCCTTGCGATGAGCAGACCGGGCAGGCTGGGCGCGAGAAGGAAGATCACCGCGCTGGCCACATTGACGAGCAGAGCCGGCGCGAACACCCGCTTGCGCCCAACCCAGTCGGAGGCGTGACCGGCCAGGAAGAGGCTGACGATGACGCCGACCGCGTACACGGCGTAGACGACCGTGAGCATGATCGTGGAGAAGTGGTCCCGCCGCTCATAGAGCGCGTACAGCGGGGTGGGCACGGCGGAGAATCCCATGTTTGTCAGGAACGCCACTGCGGCGACCCAGAACCCGAACGAGTGGTGGCGGCGAAGGCGCGCGGGGTGTAGCCCGCTGTCCGCAGTGGATCTTGGAAACACGGAACCTGTAGCGAGGGCCATGAGGCCGTCCTTTCGTCGCAACTCACACTCGCCCCCGACGCTCCCACGTGCCGGTTATGCTGGCCAACGAAAGCTGCGCATTTCTGTCATGAATGCGATGCATGACTGGAGCATGAGGTGGAGCTTCGACATCTGGACCATTTCGTCGCGGTAGCTGAGGAGCAGAGCT
>DASXOA010000523.1:0-19165 GCA_036494675.1 Rugosimonospora sp. | reverse complement strand
CCCACCCAGGCCTGGCCGGCCATCACCTCACCCACCCTCAGCGCGCCGATCGTCAGCGCGCCGAACGCACGACCGAGCGCACGACCGGGCGGCGACGAGCACTTCCGCCATGAGCCCTTCGACCACCAACCATCCGACGACGAACCGTTCGACCATGAACCGCTCGACCATGAACCCTTCGACCACGAACCCTTGGACGGGGGACCGGGAGAGCGGCGGGGGCAGGGTCCCTTCGCCTGGGTGTGGCTGGCCGTCGGAGTGGTCGTGCTGCTGCTGATCGTTCTCGTCGCCGTCGTTCTCCTCACGGCGTAGTACGGCCTCGGGTACCGTTCCCACACCCTCGAACTTTGACCGGCCGTGCAGTATCGTGTTACCCACGGGTAACTGAGACGGTGATCCAGGGCGGTGATCGTGGACGGACTCGGGCACGTACGCGTGGCGATCGTCGGTGCCGGCTTCGGCGGCCTCGGCGCGGCGATCCGGCTCAAGCGGCACGGCATCGACGACTTCGTGATCCTGGAACGGGCCGGAGAAGTCGGCGGCACCTGGCGCGACAACACCTATCCCGGCTGCGCCTGCGACGTTCCCTCCCACCTGTACTCGTTCTCGTTCGAGCCGAACCCGTCGTGGCCACACAGCTACTCCGGCCAGGACGACATCTGGGCATACCTGCGTGGCTGCGTCAGCCGGTACGGCATCGAGCCGCACCTGCGCCGCAACCACGAGATGCGCGAGGCGGCCTGGGACGAGGAGCGCGGTCACTGGGTCGTGGACACCACGGGCGGCCGGCTCACCGCCGACGTACTGGTCTCGGCCGCCGGTCCGCTGGCCGAGCCGTCCGTACCGGACCTGCCCGGCCTGCGCTCGTTCGCCGGTACCGCGTTCCACTCCGCCCAGTGGCGCCACGACCACGACCTGACGGGCCGGCAGGTGGCCGTCATCGGCACCGGCGCCTCGGCGATCCAGTTCGTCCCGAAGATCGCACCGCAGGTTCAGCGGCTGGACCTGTTCCAGCGCACGCCGGCCTGGGTGCTGCCGCGCGCCAACCGCCGGATCAGCGCGCTGGAGCACCGCGTGTTCCGCGCCGCGCCACCCGTGCAGCGGCTGTTCCGCACCGGCGTGTACCTGGCGCTGGAGGCCGCCGTCCTCGGGTTCCTGCACCCGCGCGTGATGCGCATCGCCCAGCGGACGGCCGAACGCAACCTGCGCCGCGCGATCCCCGACCCGGCGCTGCGCGCGCGGCTCACGCCCGACTTCCGGATGGGCTGCAAGCGGGTGCTGCTGTCCAGCACGTACCTGCCCACACTCAACCGGGACAACGTCAACGTCGTCACCGACCCGATCGCCGAGATCCGGCCGGACGGCGTGGTCACCACCGGCGGGACGGCCAACGGCCGGACCGCTCACGAGGTCGACACCATCATCTTCGCCACCGGTTTCCATGTCTCCGATACGCCGATCGCCGAACGGATCCGCGGCCGCGACGGGGTGAGCCTGGCGGATGCCTGGCAGGGCAGCCCACGCGCCTACCTCGGTACCACGGTCGCCGGCTTCCCCAACCTGTTCCTCCTGCTCGGCCCGAACACCGGCCTCGGGCACAGTTCCGTGGTGTTCATGATGGAGGCGCAGCTGAACTACCTCCTGGGCGCCCTGGACTACCTGCGGGACAACCGGATCACGGCGGTCGAACCCACCGTCCGGGCGCAGGAGGAGTTCATCGCGGCCGTGGACCGCAAGATGGCCGGTACGGTCTGGTCGCGTGGCGGGTGCCGAAGCTGGTACCAGGACGCCACCGGCCGCAACTCGGCGATCTGGCCGGGCAGCACCTGGCGGTACCGGCAGCGGGTACGGCGGTTCGACCCGGGCGCGTACTCGACGGTTGCCGCGAAGGTTCCGGCGTGAACGCCGGGCTCGCGGGCAAGGTCGTGCTGGTGACCGGTGCGGCCCGGGGCATCGGTGAGCACGCCGCGCGGCTGGCCGCCGAGCGGGGCGCCCGGCTCGCCCTGATCGGCCTGGAGCCCGACCGGCTTGCCGCGCTCGCCGCCGAGTTGAACGCGGCGCACCCCACGTCCGCCACGACGGATCCGGAGCCCGCCGGGGCCACGACGCCGGGCCCGGAACCCGCCGGGGCCACGACGACGGACCCGGCGCACGTGTGGGCCGAGTGCGACGTGACCGACCAGGCCGCGCTGGACCGGGCCGTCGAGCACGTCGCGGGCGCGCTCGGCGGGATCGACATCGTGCTGGCCAACGCGGGCATCGCCAGCTACGGGACGGTCGAGGTCACTCCGGTCGAGTCGCTGGCCCGCACCATCGACGTGAACCTGCTCGGCGTGGTCCGCACCGTGAGCGCCACCATGCCGTACGTGACGCAGCGGCGCGGGTACTTCCTCATGGTCTCGTCGGCCGCGGCGTTCACGGCCCTGCCCGGGATGGCCGCGTACTGCGCGTCCAAGGCCGGGATCGAGCAGTTCGCCAACGCGTTGCGGCTGGAGCTGGCGTACCGGGATGTCGCCGTTGGCACCGCGCACCCGGTGTGGATCGACACCGATCTGGTTCGTGACGCGCGCCGGGACCTGCCCACATTCGGTGCCACGCTGAGCAAGCTGCCCTGGCCGGTCGGGGCTGTGATACCCGTCGACCAGTGCGCGCGGGCGTTGGTGGACGGCATGGCGCGGCGGCGCCGGCGGGTCTACGTGCCCCGCTCGATCGGTCTGGTGCAGGCGCTGCGCACGGTCGTGCTGAGCCCGCTCGGCGATGTGGTGCTGCGCCGTGGCGCGCGGAAGTCGGTACCGCTGCTGGAGGCCGAGGCCCGCGCGCTGGGCCGCGCATTCGGCGAACACAGCGCCGGCCAGCGCGCCCCGAGCCAGGACAGTCCCGCCGACCTCGGCGGCGACTCGTGATCGCGTTGCACCGGGTGGGTACCGGTGAGCCACTGGTCCTGCTGCACGGCATCGGCCACCGGTGGCAGGCCTGGCGGCCGGTCCTGGACCGGCTCGCCGAGCACCACGACGTGCTGGCCATCGACCTGCCCGGCTTCGGAGCCTCCGCTCTGCCGGACGGGCCGCTCGCCATGCCGGACACGGTCGCGCGGCTGGCCGCGTTCCTCGCCGACCTGGGCGTGGAACGCCCGCATGTGGCCGGCAACAGCCTCGGCGGCGCGATCGGGCTGGAACTGGCCGCCGCCGGCCTGGTCGCGTCCGCGACCGCGCTGTCCCCGGCCGGGTTCGCCACCGCGCGCGAACTGCGCTGGGCGCTCGGCACGTTGCGGATGCACCGGGTCACCGCGCGGGCACCCGAACCGCTGATCCGTCGCATGGCGTACTCGCGGAGGCTGCGCGCGCTGGGCTGGGGGATGATCGTGGCCAGGCCGGATCTGCTCGACCCCGAGGCAGCCGTCGGCGACGCCCGGGCGTTGCGCGACGGTCGAGGCTTCCCGATCGTCGCGCGGGCCGCACGCGGCTACCGCTTCGGCGGAAACCCCGACGTTCCGCTGACGGTCGCGTGGGGCAGCAAGGACCGCATCCTGCTCCCCCGCCAGGCCGACCGCGCCCGGCTGGCGCTGCCCGGGGCCCGGCACGTGACGTTGCCCGGCTGTGGCCACGTGCCGATGAGCGACGCGCCCGATCTGGTCGCGCGGGTCATCCTGCAGACCACCGGCGCACTGCCCGAGCCCGCGCCGGCGACCTAGCCGACCGGAGCCCGCGACCCAGCCGGGGGCCGCCCCCTGCCGGGGCGGGCCACAGCCGGCGCGGACCACAGCCGGGGCGGGCCACAGCCGGCCACCCGGTTGACGGGCCCGAGCCGGCAGCCGCGGCGGGCCCCCTGCCGGCAGATCGCCGGCAGAGGGCCAGAATCCGTGCCGCGGGTCAGACCTGGTCGGTACCCCGGGGCAGCACCTCGGCCAGCACCGAGGGCAGGCTGGACCAGTCGCAGGACACGATGCTCGCGTGCGCCGCGGCCAATTGCGCGACCCGGCCCTGCGCCTGTGCCAGCGTGGGATTGCGGTCGTCCAGTGCCGGCGACACTCCCTCGGCCCCGGTCATGATGAGGAAGTAGTGGTGGGTGTCGTACCAGGACGTGTCGATCCCCCCGCCGACGTAGGCCGAGGCGTCCCCGTCGAAGAAGACGAACCAGGGTCGCAGCGTGGTGTCCGGGTACCGGGTGCGTGGGTCGCCGGCGGCCGCGTTCAGCACCGCCGGGAACGCCTGCGCGCCGCCCAGCGTTCCGGCGGCGGCCAGACCGCGAAGGTACTGCGCGTACTCGGTGTCGGTCCACAGGTGGTCGAACGGGTTGGCCTGCTCGACCGTACCGGGGATCAGCTCGAACAGGAACTTGCCGGCGAGTGCGGTACGCGACGGCCAGTTGTCAGCCTGCGCCGCCGCGTCCAGGGTCGGGTAGTTGCCCAACAGGTCGCTGGGCCGGAACACCGCCCCGCCCAGCTTGCTCGCGACCAACTGGTCGAACGCGGCCGGGCCGTACCCGGCGGTGGCGTTGAAGCCGGCCTTCACCTCCACCTTGATGACGACCGGTGGGTGGTTCGGATGTGCCGCGCCCCAGATGCGCAGGTCGTCCAGGCATACTCCGAGATCCTGGTTGCGGCTACCGGTGCGCAACTGGGCGACGGTACTGGCGGCGGCACAGTTGTTGCTGTCTCCCAACGGGTTGTCGTGGCTCACCCGCCACCGGTGGAACACGGTGTCCACCCAGACGTCGAGTTCGAGCAGCGACGCGCCGGAGTCCAGCCCGTCGGCGAGGTACGGGTACGTGGCCTGGTCGTAGGCGTTGTGCACGCCGACCCCGGTCACCTGGGCCAGCGGTGCGGTACTGGTGCTGGCTGCCGCGGGGGCGGCGATCGCGAGAGTCAACAGGATGGCGGACAGGGCAGCGATGGTCATGCGTCGGCGCATGACGGCACCCTAGAACCGGTGCCTTTACATTCGGAATAGTCTATGTGAACGATTGCCAATGCCGCGATTGCCGCCTAGCACAGCACCGGCGAGGGCCGGGGGCCTACGACTCGACCTCCGGCGACTCACGGTGCAGCGGCTCGCGACCGGGCGGCTGGGACAGGGGCGGGCCCGGTTCGATCGGCGGGATCGCCAACCGCAGGGATTTGCCCGGCTTGACGCTCACCTCTCGTCCAAAATGGACGATGTCCAGCGACCTGCCGTCCATCACCTCGTAGCTGGCGTGCTCGTGGTCGACCGAGACGCGCAGCGTCTGGCGCCGCCAGCAGACCCGGAACGCCAGCCGGCGCAACGCAGAGGGCAGGCGCGGCGCGAACGACAACTGGCCGTTGTGGTCACGCATCCCGCCCAGCCCGGCGACCAGCGCGATCCACGCGCCGGCCAGCGACGCGACGTGGACGCCGTCGCGGGTGTTGTGCTCCAGGTCGGCCAAGTCCATCATCGCCGCCTCACCGAGGTAGTCATAGGCGAGGTCGAGCTGGCCGACCTCGGCCGCGATGACCGACTGGACGCACGCGGACAGCGAGGAATCCCGTACCGTGACGGCCTCGTAATAGGCGAAGTCGCGCGCCTTCTGCTCCGGCGTGAACGCGTCGCCGCGAAGGTACAGCGCCAGCACGAGGTCCGCCTGCTTGACGACCTGCGAGCGGTACAGGTCGCCGTACGAGTAATACAGCATCAGCGGGTAGTGCTCCGGCGGCGTGTGCTCGAAGTCCCACCGGACGTGGTCGGTGAACCGTTCCGCCTGCGGATGCACCCCGCGACGCTCGTCGTAGGGCACCACCATCACGTCGGCCGCGTGCCGCCAACCCTGCACCTCGTCGCCGGTGACGTCCAGATCCCGGGCCAGGTCCGGGTGGCGGGCCACCGCCGCGACCGCGCCGCGCAGGTTCCGCTGCGCCATCAGGTTGGTGTAGACGTTGTTGTCCGCGATCGCGCTGTACTCGTCGGGTCCGGTCACCCCGTCGATGTGGAACCGGTCGTCCTCGCTGAACGCACCGACGGACATCCACAGCCGGGCGGTGTTGACCAGCAGCTCCACCCCGATCTCGCGGTCCAGGTCGGCGTCCCCGGTCACGTCGATCTGGCGGATGACCGCGTCGGCGATGTCGGCGTTGACGTGGTACGCCGCCGTACCGGCCGGCCAGTACGCCGAGCACTCCTCGCCGGTGATGGTGCGCCAGGCGAATGCCGCACCCTTGAGGTGCAGCTGTTGGGCACGTTGCTGGGCGATCGGCAGGGTGGCGTGGCGCCAGCGCAGCGCGTCCGCCGACGCGTCCGGGTTGGTGTAGGCGAGCACCGGCAGCACGAACGTCTCGGTGTCCCAGAAGGCGTGGCCGTCGTACCCGGGTCCGGTCAGGCCTTTGGCCGGGATCGGCCGCCGCTCCGCCCGCGCGCTGGCCTGCAGCACGTGGAACAGCCCGAACCGGACCGCCTGCTGCACCTCGTCGTCGCCCTCGACCTCCACGTCGGCGCGGGCCCAGAACTCGTCGAGGTACTCCCGCTGCGCCGCGCACAGTCCCTTCCACCCGGTGGCACGCGCGGCGATCAGCGCCGCCTCGACCTGGGCCCGGATCGCCGGCTGCGACCGCTCGCTGGACCACCCGTACGCGAGGAACTTGACGATGCGCAGCGGCTCGCCCGCGGCGAGCTGGCAGGTGACGGTCGTCCGGGCGGAGTCCTGGTAGCTGTGCGTACCGACCAGTTCGCTGCGGCTCCCCTCGACGATGTGGTCCATGCCGGCGCCGATCCGCAGCCCGCTGCGCTTGACCCGGTGGATCAGCAGCGCCCGGGCCTCCTCGGCCGCGTGCTCCTCGCCGATCAGCGGGGCCTCCAGCACCGCCGCCGCCCGGGGGTCGTCGGACGCCTGCGGCCCGGGCTCGTTCGCGACCAGTTCGGACTGCACCACCACCTGCGCCGGCCCGTCCACCGGCCGCACCTCGTACGAGATCGCGGCGATCGACCGGTACGCGAAGGAGACCAGCCGGGTGGAGCGCACCTGCACGGTACGGCCGGCCGGCGACGTCCACTGGGTGTCGCGGTGCAGTACCCCGTCGCGCAGGTCCAGCTCCCGCTCGTGCCGGTGCAGTTGCCCGTACCGCAGATCGAACGGCTCATCGTCGACGAGCAGCCGGATCAGCTTGCCGTTGGTCACGTTGATGACGCTCTGCGCCGAGGCCGGGTACCCGTACCCCGCCTCCGCGTACGGCAGCGGCCGCAGCTCGTACACCGAGTTGAGGTACGTGCCGGGCAGCGCGTGCGGCTCACCCTCGTCCAGGTTGCCGCGCAGGCCGATGTGCCCGTTGGCCAGCGCGAACAGCGACTCGCACTGGGCCATCATGCCCAGGTCGAGGCTCGTCTCCCGGATCGACCACGGCTCGACCAGGTAGGCCGGATGCTTGATCACGATTCGCCCAGCAGGTCGGCGAGGTCCCTGACCACCGCGTCCGCGCCATGGCCCTTGAGTTCGGCCGCGTGCGAGTGCTCGCCCTGGTCGCCGATGCGGTCGACACCGACCACGTACCCGAACCGGCCGGCGCGGCCGGCGGACACCCCGGCGATGGCGTCCTCGAAGACCGCCGCCTGGGTCGGGATCACGTTCAGCAGGCCGGCGGCGGCCCGGTAGGTGTCCGGGGCCGGCTTTCCGGTCAGCCGCTGCTCGGCCGCCACGATGCCGTCGACCCGCACGTCCAGCAGGTCGTCCAGCCCGGCGGCGTGCACGATCTGGGCGCAGTGCCGGCTCGCCGAGACCACCGCGGTGCGCAGCCCGGCCGCCCGTACCGCCTGGAGGTACCGCACCGACCCGGGGTACGGCCGGATCCCGCCCTGCGCCACCATGCGCCGGAAGATCTCGTCCTTGCGCTCGCTGAGCCCCTCGACGGTGTCCGCCTCGGCCGGGTCGTCGGATGAGCCCTCCGGCAGCGTGATGTCCCGGGAGGCGAGGAACGAGCGGGTACCGTCGGCCCGCGCCCGGCCGTCGACGTACTCGTTGTACTCGTCCTGCCCGAACGGCCGGAAGCCCGGCCCCTCCCGCGAGCGCAGGAAGGCGTCGAACATCTCCTTCCAGGCCGCCGCGTGGACCGCGGCGGTCGGGGTCAGCACCCCGTCGAGGTCGAATAGCGCGGCACGGATCCGGTCGGGCAGACCATTCACCCTGCCAACGCTAGCCGACGTGCGGTCACGGCGTTCAGGGGACCAACCGGTACCCCGCGCCGGAGGCGCCACCGGGTCGGAGCGGGTCTTCCAACCCGGCTACTCGAACAGGGAGTGGCGCTGCCGGTCGAGCCGCCGCCGCTGGCGCCGACGGATCTGGATCACCACGATGTCGGCGACGGTGACGGCCGCGAACACCACCGCGACCGCGCCCAGGACCGGGTGCCCCAGCCCGAACAGGGCGGCGGCGAGCGCGGTCAGGAAGACCAGCCCGAAGATGGCCAGGGCGAGCCGCAGATTCAGCGCGCTGTACGGGTGCCCGGCGGTACCCTGCGCGCCCCGGGGCTGTGGACCGATCGGCATGCCACGGTGGTACCCGCTCGGGGCCCGTTGTACCCCACCTCGCGACGGAGGCGGGGTGACGAAGGCCCACATACGCGACGAAATGCACCAGTACCTTTGTCCCACGGGTTCGGGGACGGACCGCACTGGGCCGGATTGGCCCGAAGCTGTCATCGTGGTGGGGTGGATGCGACGACGTCTCCGGACGCACACGTTCTGACCGACGCGGCCGCGACGGCCGCCGCGCTGCGGCTGCGCGATCCGCAACACCGGGTCAGCCGCATGGCGATCTGGTACTGGACGTTACGGGCGGCGCTCGGCTGGCTGGTACCGCTGGCCGTCGAGGTCGTCTGGATGCTGGCCGATCGGGGGCACTTCCGTACCCACCTGATCTGGCTCGCCGTGACGGTGGTCGTGGCGCTGCTGCACGTCGGGATCATGCCGCAGTGGCGTTACCGGGTACACCGGTGGGAGACGACACCGCAGGCGGTCTACACGCAGTCCGGCTGGTTCAGCCAGAGCCGGCGCATCGCGCCGGTCTCCAGGATCCAGACGGTGGACACCGAGCGGGGGCCGTTCGAGCAGTTGCTCGGGTTGAGCAACATCACCGTCACGACGGCGTCCGCCGCCGGCCCGCTCAAGATCGAAGGGCTGGACCACGAGACGGCACAGCGACTGGTGGACGAGTTGACGACCACCACCCAGGCGAACCCGGGCGACGCGACGTGACCGCCCCGATCGCCTCGGGCGCCGCGACCCCGGCCGACGGCCCGCCCGGCGGCACCGCTGTGCCCGTGGACACCGTCACGCCCACCGACACCGTCACGCCCACGGACAACGTCTCGCCCACCGACACCATCACGCCCAACGACACCGTCACGCTCACGGACATCGTCACGCCCACCGACACCATCACGCCCAGCGGGACCGTTACGCCCGGCGGCACCGCCGCATCCGCCGGCGCCACCGGGCCGGAGTGGCGGCGGCTCAGCCCGCGGATGCTGGCCGTGCACCCGGTGCTGGAGACGTTGCGCGCCCTGCCCGCTCTGCTCGCCGTGGTGGTCGCCGGCAGCAGCAACGGCCACTTCGCGCCGTGGGCGCTGATCGGCGTGGCGGTGACCGTCGGGCTGGGAGTCCTGCGGTGGGCCACGACGAGTTACCAGGTCTCGGCCGATCAGGTACAGGTGCGGAAGGGTTTCCTGCGCCGCCGGGTGGTGTCGATCCCGCGGGACCGGGTCCGTACCGTCGACCTGACCGCGCACCCGATGCACCGGCTGCTCGGGCTGTCCCGGGTCACCATCGGCACCGGGCAGTCCGACCGCAAGGACGGCGTGCGGCTGGACGGGCTGACGGCCGCTGAGGCCACCCGACTGCGGTCCGAACTGCTGCACCGGGCCGCCCCGGCCGCTCGGTCGTCCGCACCGGCCGTACCCGCCCAGGCAACCGCGGGGACTCCGGCCGTCCCGGGGGCTCCGGTCTCCGGCGGTCCGGCTTCCGGGCTTCCGGTCCCGGGGGCTCCCGTCACGGGGGTTCCGGCTCTGGGCGTCATTCCTGAGCCCGGTGAGACGGTGCTGGCGTCGCTGCGGCCCGGCTGGGTGCGGTACGGCCCGTTCACCCTCTCCGGCCTGGTCACCATCGGTATCGTGTTCGGATTCCTCTACCGGCTGGTCAGTGAGGCGCACCTGCACCCGGGCCGGTTCGGACCGCTGCGCGCGATCGTCCACCAACTCGAGCGGGTACCGCTCGGGGTGGCCGTCGGGGAGGTCGTGGTCGCCGCGATCGTGCTGGTCGCGATCGCTTCGACCTTCGGGTACGTGGTGGCCTTCTGGGCCTTCCGGTTGACCCGCCAGGACACCGGAACCCTGCGCGTGAGTCGTGGCCTGTTCACCACCCGGGCCACCACCCTGGAGGAGCGCCGGCTGCGGGGCGCGGAGTTGAGCGAACCGCTGCTGCTGCGCGCCGTACGGGGCGCCCGGTGCATCGCGATCGCCACCGGCCTGCGGGTCGGCCGCGGCGCCGAGCGGGGCGGATCGCTGCTGCTGCCCCCGGCACCCGTGCAGGAGGCGCGGCGGGTGGCGGCGGAGGTGCTGGGCGACACCGAGCCGATGAGCGTGGCACTACGCGCGCACAGCGGGCGTGCCCGGCGCCGGCGGTACGTCCGGGCGCTGACGCTCGCCGCCATCGTCCCGGCCGGGCTCGCCCTGCTGTGGGGGTGGGCCGGCTGGCCGGCGTGGACGCCGCTGGTGGGGCTGCTGACGCTGCCGGCCGGGGTGCTGCTGGCCGCCGACCGGTACCGCAGCCTGGGCCACACGGTCACCGCCGGGCACCTGGTGGTGCGGCAGGGCTCGGTGGTACGCCGCCGTTGCGCCCTGGCCCGCGACGGGATCATCGGCTGGCACCTGCACCAGTCGTTCTTCCAGCGCCGGGCCGGGCTCGTCACGGTCATCGCCACCACGGCCGCCGGCCGGCAACGGTACGCGCTGCCGGACGTCGACCTCGACGCCTCGGCATCGCTGGTCGACGAGGCCACCCCGGATCTGCTGACGCCGTTCCTGCGCCGTTCCTGATGGGCTGACCCGGAACCAGGGCTGGCCTCGGCAACGGGGCTGGCTTCGCCAACGGGGCTGGCCTCGGAAACGGGGACTGGCCTCGGAAACGGGGATCAGCGGGCGGGTGCGGGCAGGGCTCCCTCGGCCCGCAGCCGCCGCAGCCACCCCTGCACCGTGTGGCGGGGCACCCCGTAGTGGCTCGCCAGGGCCGCGGCGCTGGGCGCCTGGGAGTACACCTCGACGACGTCGCCGGGAGCCCGACGGTAGGCCCGATTCCGGCCCGTACCCTCGGCGGACGCCACCGTACGCGAGGCGGTCCGCTTCCGTGCGGTGGTCGTCTTCGGGGCGGTCGCCTGCTTCGCCGTCGCCTGCTTCCCGGTCGCCTGCTTCCCGGTCGCCTGCTTCCCGGTCGCCTGCTTCGCCGTCGTCTGCTTCGCGGTCGCCTGCTTCGCGGTCGTCTGCTTCGCAGTCGTCTGCTTCGCCGTCGTCTGCTTCCTGGTCGTGGCCGACCCCACGACGACCTGCTCCACAGCAGTCGAATCCGCAACGGCGGGCTCCGCAACGGCAGGCTGTGCAACGGCAGGCTCCGCAGCGGAGGGCCGTACAGCGGCGGGGCCGGACGACGGCGCGATGGCCCGCAGCAGCCGACCGAGGTCGACGCCCGGTACCTCGCCCGGCACCAGACCGTCACCGGTGCCGGCGCGCACCGTCAGTTCGGTGATGCGAGGGCCCGCGGCGGCGAGGTCCACGCGCACGACCGCGCTGGCGTCCTCGCTGTCATCGGGTGTGAACGTGATGGTGTACGAACCCACCGGATCGCCTCCATTGTTGGGTTCCGCCGTTCCTCCTACGCGGGGAGGGCGCTACGAGCATCGCGACATCACGACGGGCGGCTGATGACGGCCAACGTACCTCCGCCCGCGCCGTCAGCCAACAACCAACGGCACCGTGGCGGCCCACCGTCCTGCCGTCGGTCGCCGATCGGCCGCGACCGCGGGTGTCGCTGCGATGTGCCACTCCAGAGGACTCAACCTCCTGGATACCCCGAAACCCTAGAGGGAGACCGGCTCGCCGATCTCCAGGCGGGTGTAGCTGGTACCCCCCTTGAGGTTTGCCCAGTTGTCGAACGCGCTCAGCCCGATCTCGCTGAGCAGCGCGTCGTGGATCGGGTGTGCCCGCTTCGGCTTGATGTCGCGGACGAAGTCCAGCGCCTCGGCCAGCTTGAGCCATGGCGCGGACGCCGGCAGCAGCAGGGTCTCGACGGCCGAGTCCGGCCGGAACAGGGCGTCGCCCGGATGGTAGATGCTGCCCTCGACGATGTACCCGACGTTGGCGACACCGGGCAGGCCCTCGTAGATCTCGGCATGCTGCCCGCCGACCACCCGGACATCGAATCCGGCCGCGGTGAACCTGTCGCCCACCGCCACCGTGACCACCGAGTCGCCGAGCCCGGCGAGTTGGTCGGCGGCCGACGAGGGCACGTACACCCTGAGATCCGGGTTGCCCGCCTTCGCCTCGGCGAGCTTCTCGCTGTCCACGTGGTCGTAGTGCTCGTGGGTGATCAGCACGTCGGTAGCCCCGGCCAGCGACTCCACCTCGCTCCACAGGCCGGGGTCGATGACCAGCTTCCGGTCGCCGTCCTCCAGGCGCACGCAGGCGTGGCTGTATTTGATCAATCGCATGGAACAACCATAACCGGTTACGGCACGCCGTGAGCTGCTAAGACGACTCCGCCGGAGCGTTCGTCCACGCGCGGGCGGCCCGCGCCGAGAGCCGTACCCGGCCGGCCGGCCGCCGCCGAACGCGGCGTAAGTTGTCAGTGTGAACATCTATGACGTCAAGATCGGCTCGCTGCAAGGCGGGCAGGCCGACCTCGCGCAGTACCGCGACCGCGCGCTGCTCATCGTCAACGTCGCGTCGCAGTGCGGGCTGACCCCGCAGTACGCCGGCCTGCAGAAGCTCGCCAGCGAGTACGAGGGGCGTGGACTGGTGGTGCTCGGCGTGCCGTGCAACCAGTTCGGCGGCCAGGAGCCCGGTACGGCCGAGGAGATCGCCGAGTTCTGCGACGCCAACTACGGTGTGACGTTCCCGATGACGGAGAAGGTCGACGTCAACGGGGCCGACCGGCACCCGCTGTACCAGTTGCTGACCGAGACGCCCGACGCCGGTGGCGAGGCCGGCGACGTGCAGTGGAACTTCGAGAAGTTCGTCGTCGGTACGGACGGCCGGGTGTCAGCCCGGTTGCGGCCCCGGACGACGCCGGACTCGCCCGAGTTGATCGCCGCCGTGGAGAACGCACTGCCCAGCTGAGCTGACGTTGCGCAACTGAGCTGACGAACCGCACTGCCCGACTGCACTGCGCTCGACTGCACTGCGCTCGGCCGGCCGTCGCTGGCCGGGCACCGCAACGCCTACCGAGGTTGCGGTTCCGCCGAGGACTTGCCACCGCGCACTGACCACCGCGCACGAACCGCTGCACGCGAGACCGCTCCGCACGAACCACTGCGCGCGAACCACTCCGCGCAAGCTCGTTGACGCCCATCGATTGCGTCAATCGATGCTTGTTTATGCTTCCCGAGCCTGGCAGCATCCGACTGTATCGGCGACCGCCGATGCTGTCTCACTCCCCGGGAGGTATACGTGAGACTCACAAGGTCCACCTACCGGCACGCCGCGCTGGCCACCGGCGCGGTCACCCTGCTGGCCGGCGCGATGATGCTGGTGCCCGGCACCGCTCAGGCCGCCACCGCGGCGACCCCACAGTCGGCCGCCGCACTCGCGTCCGACCTGGGTTCCCGTTCCGCGGGCAGTTACCTCGACCAGGCCACCGGCAAGATGGTCGTGAACATCAGCGACCCCGCGCTGGCCCAGACGGTACGGTCGGCGGGCGCACAGCCGCGACTCGTCGCGCACAGTGCCGCCCAACTGGCCCAGACCACGTCGAGGCTGAACAGTTCGCCGGAGATCGCCGGTACCGCGTGGGCGACCGACCCCGTGACCAACCAGGTCATCGTCTCCGTCGACAGCACCGTCACGGGCGCCAAACTGGCCCAGATCAACACGCTCGTCGCGAGCCTCGGAAGCACGGCACGGGTGGAGCACGTCACGGGCGCCATCCGCACCGAGATCGCCGGCGGTGACGCGATCTACGGTGGCCAGTACCGCTGCTCGTTGGGCTTCAGTGTCCGCAGCGGCAGCACGTACTACTTCCTGACCGCGGGGCACTGCGGCAACATCGCGTCGACCTGGTACAGCAACTCCGGCCACACCACGGTGCTGGGTACCACGGCCGGCAGCAGCTTCCCGGGCAACGACTACGCGATCGTCCGGTGGACCGGCAGCGGCACCCCGGCCGGCTCCGTCGACCTCTACAGCGGCAGCCAGGACATCACCTCGGCCGGCACCGCATACGTCGGTGAGTCGGTACGGCGCAGCGGCAGCACGACGCACGTGCACAGCGGCTCCGTACAGCAGGTCAACGCCACGGTCACGTACGCCGAGGGTCGCGTCAGCGGCCTCATCCGCACCAACGTGTGCGCTGAGGGCGGGGACAGCGGCGGCTCGCTGTTCGCCGGCGCTGTCGCGGTCGGCCTGACCTCCGGCGGCAGCGGCAACTGCACCTCCGGCGGGACGACCTACTTCCAGCCGGTCACGGAAGCGCTGAGCGCCTACGGCGTGAGCGTGTTCTAAAAAGAACAAGCTGAGTCAAGCCAGAACCGTTACAGCCGAACCATCACAGCCGAACCGTCACCAGGCGGGACGCGGCCGGGTCGTCCCGGACGAGCGTCCAAGGATCCCGGGGCCCACCTCCAGGCCCCGGGATCCGGCCTGCCACGCCTCGCTTGGTCACAGCCGGGCCACGGGTTGACGGAGAACGGTCCGCAGCTTCGCTGGCTCGGTCTTGCGCGGGTCGCTGAGGTAGATCTCGTGGTGCCGCCCGTTGAACGCGAGGCCGTTGGCCGGCATGAACTCATGGTGGAGGCGCTCAAGCACCGGGGCCTCGTCGTCGTACGACCCGATGTGCAGGACCTGCACGGACAACCCCTCCGCGTACCGCTCGAACCGCAACTGGTCCACCGCCGGCAGGTCCTTCTTCATGACGGTCAGCCGGATCACGTCGTCCACCATCGCGGCGGTAATCCACTGGGGCTGGGTAATCATCATCGTCCATTGCCACTCGTGCTTGGCCCGAGCGCCGAACGCGGCCGGATCATCGGCTGACCACAGGCCTTCCAGCGGAGCGACCACGTAGTCCCGACCGAGTTGCTTCTTGCTGGCGAACTTCACCGCGAACGAAACGGCATACAGCGCCGTCACGGCGTCCTGGTAGGACTTTGCCGTGTTGGGGTCACCCTTGCCGTCGACCATCAGGAACGGCAGCTCCGGCACGTCCACGAGCTCGAACCTTCCGGCGCGGGGCGCGTAGAGGTCCTTGCGGTCCCGCTTGATGTCTGACTTCGTCATGGTCCTCTCGAGGTTTCCCATCGTGGTGGCGATCCAGTCCTGCTCGGCTCGGAGCTGGTTCGTGCTGTAGTCGAAGATGGCGGCCACGAAGTCGGCTACCGGGTCCTGCGCTGCCCGGGCCGCTTGGATCGCCGCGAGGCGCTCCGCCACCCGGGCGCCGCGCTCGCGCAGCGCGTCGACAACGTCCCGCTGTCCCGGGAGGAACGGGCTGTTGGCCAGGCCGACGAGCACTGATGGGTGGGCCGGGCGCAGCTCCGCGAGGGCCCGCCGGGTCGCCTCCGCCAGCACGCGCATGCCATCGGGCGTAGCGGCGTAGACCCGCCGGCCTTTCGCCGTCCCATCCGGTCGGGTGCTTGAGACCAGGTCGCGTGACTCCAACCGACCGAGGACGTAGTAGATCGCCGAAAAGCCGAGCGCCGTCCATTCCCGGATGCCCCGAGCATCGATGACCGCTTCCAGTTCGTAGCCATGCCGGGGCCGTTCGGCCACCAGGCCAAGCACGGTCAGCTCGGCATCGGTCAAGGACTCGGACACGGCACCATTCTAGTACTGGAATAGTACCTCGCGGCCCGTTCGATCCCGCGATTGCCGTATCCCCGTCGACGGCCCGGATGTGGGCCGGACGGGCCAGGTGTGCGCGGAAGGGCTAGGTGTGCACCGACCGGCCGGGTTGCGCCGACGGGCTAGGTGCGCGCCGACGGGCTCTGGTGCGCGGCAACCTTCTCCTGCTGGGTGAGCGGCGCACCCTGTACCCGCAGATGGTCCGCCGAATTGAATCCGTCCGGCCGCAGCCGCCCGTCGCAACAGCGCCAGGAGCTCAACGACGCGTTCCCCAGGCTCGTCGAGCCCACCAGATCCAGCATCTGCTCCTGGCTCAGGCGTTCGATGATGTACCGGAACAGGAAGATCACCGACTCGTGGGCCACCAGGAGTACCCGTTGCCCGGGACGCTCCCCGCGCAGTTCGTCCAGTACGGCGCGCAACCGCATCGCCATGTCGGTCCACGATTCGCCGCCCGGCGGCCGGTAGTGGAACTTGCCGAGCCGCCGCTTTCGCTCGGCTTCCTCGGGCAGCCTGGCCGCCAGGCCCCGGCGGGTCAGCAGGTCGAGGACGCCCTGCTCACGGTCGCGCAGCCGGTCGTCCACCCTCAGCTGCGGCGCTATCGAACCCGCCGGCGAGCCGGGCCCCGAGCCCATTGCCAAGCCCGCCGCCACACCCGCCGCCGAGCCCGTTGCTGGGCTCGTTGGCCGGCTCACGTGTGGGATTCCCAGCGACTCGGCCGCGGCGGCCACGGCCAGTTCGGCGGTCTCCAGCGCCCGCCGGTACGGCGAGCTGACCACCAGTTGCGGACGCTCCCGGTCGGGCAGTCCGGCCATCCACTGGCCGATCGCCGCGGCCTGTGCGCGACCGGTCTCGGTCAGCCGCACGTCGGCGCCGCTGACCGGAAGATCGACCGTTTCCGCGCCCGCCGCTTCGGCCCGCTGAGCGGCCACGTTGCCAGCGCTCTGGCCGTGCCGCGCCACCCACAGCCACGCCAGCTCGTTCATCTCAACCGGCATACCCAGTCCCGGTCACCCACTAACCGTTTGCGCCCCGGTCGCTCGCGCCCCGGTCGCTCACGCCCTGCTCGCTCACGCCTCGACGAGCCCGGTAACCGGTGGCCGTGCACAGGTTAGTTGATCTCTTGGTCGGCTATGCATGGATAGGCGAAAACGGGAGGTGGACGGAGAACCATGGCCGAGTTCGGATACACCCTTTTGGGCGAACAACGCGGACCGCGGCGATTGGTCGGGGACGCGATCCGTGCCGAGGCCGCGGGGTTCGATTTCGCGGTCAGCTCGGACCACTACTACCCCTGGGTGGAGGAGCAGGGCCACTCCCCCTACGCCTGGGCGGTGCTCGGGGCGGTAGCACACGCCACCGAGCAGATGCGCCTGATGTCGTTCGTCACCTGCCCCACCCGCCGGTACCACCCGGTCGTCGTCGCGCAGAAGGCGGCCACCATCGCGCTGCTGTCGGAGAACCGGTTCACCCTGGGTCTCGGCGCCGGCGAGAACCTGAACGAACACGTGGTCGGCGGCTGGCCGCACGCGACCGCGCGGCACCGGATGTTCGCCGAGGCGTTGCAGATCATCCAGCCGCTACTGGTCGGGCAGACCGTTCATCACGACGGCGAGTACTTCGAGGTGCCCGAGGCGCGGCTGTGGGATCGGCCGGTCGAGGGCGTACCGATCGGGGTGGCGGTGTCCGGACCCGACTCGTGTGAGCTGGCCGCCGCGTACGGGGACGCGATGATCGCCGCCGAACCGAGGGCCGACCTGGTTCAGGAGTTCGAGGCGCGCGGCGGGGTGCGCCGGCCACGGTACGGGCAGGTGACGCTCTCGTACGGGCAGGACGAAGGGCGCTGCCGGCGGTTGGCGCACCAGCAGTTCGCGTACCTCGGGCTGGGCTGGCCGGTCATGTCGGAGCTGCCCGGTCCGGTATCCATGGCGAGGGCCAGCAGCGCGGTGACCGAGGACCAGGTGGCGCAGGAGATACCGTGCGGGCCGGACCTGGACCAGCATGTGGCCGCCGTTCGCAGGTACATCGATTCGGGCTTCACCCACGTCGCGCTGACCCAGGTCGGCGGCGATGCCCAACCCGCGTTCCTGGACTTCGCGGAGAAGGAGTTGCTGCCGGCGCTGCGCTCGTAGCCGCGCGGCGGCGCACGGCCCGCCATCGGCGAGCCGCCATCGCACAGCCCGCCATCGCACAGCCCGCAAACACACGGCTCGCAAGCGCAGAGCCCGCAAACACAGAGCCTGCAATCACAGAGCCGCCACCGGCGGTCCGGCTAGGCAGCAGCCGGACCGCCGGCTCGGCGTCGGCGGTCGCCGCATCCGAGGGACCGCGCCGGGAACGTCAAACGCGCCCCCGGAACGGTCACGGCACTCCCGCGCCGGCGACCACGGGCGACGGTTACCGCCCCACAGCGGTCACTTCACCTGGAACGTCGGCCGCAGGATGCCCCGGGCCAGGGTGTGGAAGGCCAGGTTGAAACCGACATAGGCCGGGCTGACCGAGTCGTTGAGGCCCAGGTCCGCGACGTCGAGCGCGTGCACGGCGAACACGTACCGGTGCACGACGTCGCCGGCCGGCGGGGCGGCGCCGCCGTAGTCGAGGCTGCCGTAGTCGTTGCGGACGTGGAAGGCGGCGGGCGGCAGCATGCCGGGCTCGCCCGCTCCGGCGGGCAACTCGACCGTGCTCACCGGCAGGCCGACCAGGACCCAGTGCCAGAACCCGCTTCCGGTGGGCGCGTCCGGGTCGTAGCAGGTCACCACGAAGCCCTGGGTCTCCGCAGGGAAGCCGGACCAGCGCAGGTGCGGGCTGACGTTTTCGCCGCCGACGCTGTGGTGGGCGAACCGCGAATCCAGGGGCTGGCCGTCGGCTATGTCGTTGCTGCTCAACGTGAAGGTTGGTTTGGGCGGGAGCAGGTCGTACGGGTCCGGTGCGGTGGGACGCTCCAGGGACATGAGTGATCCTTTCTGGCTGGCTACCCCGTCATTCTTACTCCACCCCGCGGCGCGCCGTGCCTACTCGCCCAGACACCGGCGCACCCCCTCCGGCCGCGTCCGCAATGTCTGGTCTACTTATGAACCGCCGGAAGAATTGCGGCGCGCGCCGCCGTCTTGACGCAATTGTGCTCAC
>DASXOA010000522.1:0-3337 GCA_036494675.1 Rugosimonospora sp. | reverse complement strand
GGCCCCAGCCTGGCGCCCTTGGCGCATCCCGGACCGTCGCCATCGCCGTCCCAGGGCAGCTGGAACGACGACTCGATGTTGGCGCCGAACATCCGCACATCCGAGCCACCGCCGCTCTGGCAGTAGTCCGAAGACCACAGGACGTGCCCGGCGGCATCGGTGATGTGCATCTCCTGCGGGCCCGCGCCCACGTCGCGCTTGCAGCTCCGGGTGGAGATATTCTTGATCTTCAAACTCAACTCGTACGGGTAGTTGCCCCCCGTGATCTCCTGGATGGCCGGAGTCAGCTGCATCTCCGCGTCGGTGCACACCGCCGGATCAACACTCCCGCCGGCCGCCGGCGTCGCGCCGGCCGCCGCGCTCGGGTCGTTCGGGGCCGTGCTGCCCGCCGTGCCCCCCGAGCCGCCGGTGGCCGAGCCGGCCCCGCCGATGATCGGGGGCTCCGAAGTCTGGCTCGGGGTCGGTGATGCCTTCTGCGTGGAGCCGGCCAGGCCTTGGCCTGACTTGTTCGCCCCACCCGATCCTTCACACATCGCGACCAGGACGACGACAAGCAGCAGCACCACGCCCAGTAGCAGGGCGCGGCGCCGCCAATAGACGGCCGGGGGCAGCGGACCAACCGTCAGGTTCATGATTTCCTCACGCTATCGGTAGAGCGGAAGGGGTTCACGGCGACGCGCCGCCGCGTCGTCACAGATACACCTTCCGCGCAAAGATCGCGTGCGGACCCGGTACCCGGTCGAGGAACAGCAGGCCGGCACAGTGGTCCAGCTCGTGCTGGAAGGCCCGTGCCTCGAACGCGTCCGTGGTCAGGGTGACCTGCTCACCGGTACCCGGAAGAGCCCCGCGGACCATCAGGTGCCCGGCCCGCTTCACGTCGCCGGTGAGGTCCGGGACAGACATGCAGCCCTCGCGCCCCTTCTGCCACCGGGAGGCCTCGACGACCTCCGCATTGCACAGCGCGACGGTGCCGTGGCAGGTACGGGCACGCGGGTGGCCGGTGACGTCCACGACGAACACCTGGGCCGCCACGCCGATCTGTGGTGCGGCGAGCCCGACACAGCCCGGCGCTAGCCGCATCGTCGCGATCAGGTCGGCGGCCAGCGCCACGATCTCCGGGTCGGCCGGGTCGACCCGGGCGCCCACGCGGGAAAGTACCGGATCGGGGGCGGCAACTACCGGCCTCACCGCGCCTGGGTTCGGTACCGGTAGTTGCGCTGGGCTCACAAGACGTCCGCGTCACCCGAGCGCAGGCTGACCTCGACCCCCAGCCGGTCGGCGACCTCGTCCAGCTTGGACAGCAGTTCGTCGAAGTCGGCACCGGACGGCAGATCGATCTCGGCGGAGAGCAGGTACAGCGTGCCGGACAGCCGGGTAGTCAGGTCCGTCACGTTGCCACCGAACTCGGCCAGTACACCGGTCACGGCGGCCACGATACCCAGCCGGTCAGCACCGTGAACGAGCAGCGTGTACGGCGCTCCGGTGTTGCCGCCGGACGGCTCGGGCGGCACCCGGTGGGCCGTGGCCAGCAGGCCGCCGTCCGCGGTCAACGGCTCCAGCGCGCTGAACACATCCGCCACGTCAACCGTGCCGACGCAGATGAGCGTCATGGCGAAGTGGCCACGCAGAAGCGTCATGGTCGAGTCGGTCAGGTTGAGTCCGAGCCCGGACAGCGCCGTGGACACGTCGGCGATGATGCCCGGCCGGTCCCGACCGACAACCGTGATCGCGAGTTCGTTCACCTGCGTAGTCTGCCGCACACCACACGGCTCGGGTACCCATGACCGGCCGGTGTCGCCTCGGGATGGCAGGCTGTCTTCTCGTGGATCTGCCTTCCGTCGACCGTCCCGTGGATCTGCGCTCCGTCGACCCACGCTCCGTCGACCCGCGCTCCGTCGACCTGGCGGGCATCGCGATCGCGTGGTTCGACGAGCACGCCCGTGACCTGCCGTGGCGCCACGCCGAGGCTGGTGCCTGGGGAGTCCTGGTCAGCGAGATCATGCTCCAGCAGACTCCGGTGGCCCGGGTGGAGCCGGCCTGGCACGCCTGGATGGCCCGCTGGCCCGACCCGGCCGCGTTGGCCGCGGATACGGTCGCGGAGGCGATCCGGGCCTGGGGGCGGCTCGGGTACCCGCGCCGGGCGCTGCGGCTGCACGCGTGCGCCGAGGCCATCGTGGCGCACCACGGCGGCGTCGTACCCGAGCGGCTGGAGGAGTTGCTGGCCCTGCCCGGGATCGGCACGTACACGGCCCGCGCGGTGGCCGCGTTCGCGTACGGTCAGCGGCAACCGGTGGTCGACACGAACGTACGGCGGCTGGTGGCCCGCGCGGTTGCCGGACGCCCGGATGCCGGTCCGGCCACCACTGCGGCCGACCTCGTGGCCGTCGAGGCACTCCTACCGGCGCAGGACCGGCTCGCCGCCCGGGCAAGTGCCGCGTTCATGGAGTTGGGAGCCCTGATCTGCACCGCGCGCAGCCCCCGGTGCCAGGAGTGTCCACTCTGGAGGGGCTGCGCCTGGCGGCTGACCGGGAGCCCGGCCGGCACCGGGCCGATGCGCCGGCCCCAGCGGTACGCGGGTACCGACCGGCAGGTACGCGGTCTGCTGCTCGCCGTACTGCGGGAGGAGTCCGGGCCGGTGCCGGCCGCCCGGCTCGACCTTGTCTGGCCGGAGGCCGGGCAGCGGGATCGGGCCCTCGCCGGACTGGTCGCCGATGGCCTGGTGGTGCCGGCGTCGGGACAGCGGTTCGCGCTGGCCGGCGAGGCTCCCTGCACCCGTAGGTGAATGCTCCGTATCAGTCGTTATCCCACTGAATCGGTCGACTCGCCCATCTTGGGCGCAAATGGGTCGATACCATGACTCGTGCGTCTAACCAGGACCATCGTGATACTCGTTGCCTTCGCCCTCGTACTGCTCGCCGGGTGAACGGCTCCGCGGGGTGTGCGCCTCGCCAGCTACGGCACGATCATGGTGTCGTCCGGGACGTGATCGAGGGTGCCGCACGCGGCCGGACCTCCCGCGCCGGGCCGTACCCGGACGACGCAGACGCGAAAGCGGCCCCGAACCGTGAGGTCCGGGGCCGCTTCGCGTTCCACTATGCGTTCATCCGATGGTGATTACTCGTCCGAACCGGCGGCCGCGGGGCTGCCGAGGTCGGCGGGGACGGTCTCGGGGACCTCGGCGGGTCGGTCGGCGCCACGGAAGACCAGCTTGGCGGTCTCCATGTTCTCCGGGTCGCCTTCGCAGTCCACGACCACGATCTGACCAGCCTTCAACTCGTTGAACAGGATCCGCTCCGACAACGAGTCCTCGATCTCCCGCTGGATCGTGCGACGCAAC
>DASXOA010000521.1:0-22419 GCA_036494675.1 Rugosimonospora sp. | reverse complement strand
GTTGCGTCGCACGATCCAGCGGGAGATCGAGGACTCGTTGTCGGAGCGGATCCTGTTCAACGAGTTGAAGGCTGGTCAGATCGTGGTCGTGGACTGCGAAGGCGACCCGGAGAACATGGAGACCGCCAAGCTGGTCTTCCGCAGCGCGGACCGGCCGGCGGCGGTAGCCGAGGCGGTCGCCGTCGACTGACCCGGCAGACGTGGGGTAATTCCGGGCCGGCGGGCGTCAGATCTCGCCCTGCTCCAACCGCAACCGGAGCAGTTCGCGCAGCGAGATGCGCTCGCCGTCCCGGCCACCCTCGCCGATCACCAGCCGGGGGGCTGCCGGTCGGACCACGGCGCCGGTGAGCCGGGCCCGTACGGAGCCGGAAACGGTCAGGATGTAGAACTCGCCGTCGTCGCCGACCGCGATGGTGTGGTCGGGGCGCAGGTACCAGCCGCGCAGCCCGGTCCGGTACCGGGTGCGGCCGTCGTACCCCTGGGCGGACAGCGGCCGTACCGGCAGGCCCCGCTCCCGCGCGGTGCGGGCGAACTCGGCGATCAGCTCGCGGGCCTGCCCGGCTTCGGCAGCCTCCTGCCGCGCCCGTTCGGCCGCGTGCGCGGCGATCGCCCGACCGCGCTGGGCCGCCCAGTCCGAACCGTCTCCGGTGTCCACCCGACCATCCTCTGGCACCGGCCGCCGGCAACGTCACCGGGTCGGCCCGTGCGGCTAGGGTGGCGCCGAGATCGATGGCGAACAGGGAGGCGGCGGATGGACCTGCGAGGCTGGCTGGGGCAGGCGGTCGACTGGTACGAGGGGTGGGCCGGCGGGTTCGGTGAGCACCGGGGCCATCCGGCGCTCGAGATCGGTGAGGAGCGGTTCGCCGAGGCGTTCGGCGAGTTCACCGAGCGCCTGGGCGACAACTACCCGTTCTTCCACGCCCGGTACGCCGGCCAGATGCTCAAGCCGCCGCACCCCGCGGCGATCGCCGGCTACCTCGCCGCCATGCAGATCAATCCGAACAACCACGCCCTGGACGGCGGCCCGGCGACGGCCGCGATGGAGAAAGAGGTGGTCGCCTCGTTGGCCGCGATGTTCGGGTTCGGCGAGCATCTGGGCCACCTGACCACCAGCGGTACGGTCGCCAACCTCGAAGCGCTGTTCGTCGCGCGGGAGACCCATCCGGGCCTGGGCGTGGCGTACAGCGCCGACAGCCACTACACCCATGCGCGCATGTGCCACCTGCTGGGCGTCGAGGGCCACCCGGTGCCGGTGGACGCCGCCGGGCGGATGGACCTCACGGCGCTGGAGGAGCTGCTGCGTACCGGCCGGATCGGTACCGTCGTGCTCACCGCCGGCACCACCGGGCTGGGTGCGGTCGACCCGATCCACGAGGCGCTGGCGTTCCGCGAGCGGTACGGGGTACGGCTGCACGTGGACGCCGCGTACGGCGGGTTCTTCACGTTGATCGCCGACGACCGGGCGGACGGCGTCGCCGCCGCGCCCTGGCGCGCGATCGCGCACTGCGACTCGGTCGTCGTGGACCCGCACAAGCACGGGTTGCAGCCCTACGGCTGCGGGGCCGTGCTGTTCGCCGACCCGGCGGTCGGTCGCTTCTACCGGCACGACTCGCCGTACACCTACTTCACCTCCGATCAGCTGCACCTGGGCGAGATCTCGCTGGAGTGCAGCCGGGCCGGCGCGGCCGCCGCCGCACTGTGGCTGACGCTGCGGCTGCTGCCGTTGACCCCAGACGGGCTGGGCGCCGCGCTGCGTCCGGGTCGCCGCGCGGCGGTGCGCTGGGCCGGCCTGCTGTCCGACTCGCCGTACCTGACCCCGTACCAGAGGCCCGAGCTGGACATCGTCGCGTACCTGCCGCGGTTGACCACGCTGTCGGCGATCGACGAGGCGTCCGACCGGCTGATGCGCCGGGGCATGGAGGACCGCGACGACCCGGTGTTCCTGGCCACCTACGCGGTGACCGGGGAGTCTCTGGCGGAGCGTGGCCATCGGGTCGTGCCGGACGTGCCGCGCGGGCGGATCCTGCGCAGCGTGCTGATGAAGCCGGAGTCCGAGGGGTACCTCGACCGGCTGCACGAGCGGGTGGAGCGGCTCGCCGCGATGTGCCACGTTTCGTGACGCTCGGTGCGTCGCCGGCTGCAAACGGTCGCAAGCCCCACAATGTGCAGTGGGGAATGATCACCTGGGGGGTGGGTCATGGAGACCGTGGCGGAGTTTGTGCGGCGTACCAAGGGGCCGGCGGTGCCGTTCGTCCCGGACTGGTACCCGTGGGTGTATGCCCACCATTACCTCCGCCTGGAGGACGGCAACCTGCCGGCGGAGTTCCACCGCGGCGCCGGCCCGATCTCGCTGGGCGACGCCCAGGACCTGGTGTACCTGTGGTGCGGGCTGTCCGGGGAGAGCGTCCAGCCGGCCGCCCGGATGCTCGCCGACGCGTACCTGCGCCGGTGGGGGATGATCCAGGAGGGGCCGGTGGAGGAGCCGGTGGCGCCGGCACCCATCGCCGCCGGACGGCGGTCACGGCGCCAGCAGGGCGCGGGCGGCCGGTCGCGCCGGGCGCCGGCGGCGTACGCACCCGGTGCACGGTCGGCGTGAGGCCGGCTCCGCCGGCGTCTACGTGACGCCGACCCCGCCGACTCTGGCGTGACGGCGGCCACATCGAGGAACAGATCGCCTCTGCGGAAACTTGAGTGCAACAGGCTCAACGATTACGTGATTACAGAGGTGCACATGGCTACTCTTCCGGTCCTACCGCTGACCGACGAGGTACTGCTGCCCGGCATGGTCATCCCGGTGACCCTGGATGCTGGCACCCAGGCCGCGATCGATGCCGCCCGTACCACCGGCGACAAGACGCTGCTCGCGGTGCCCAGGCTGGACGGCGCCTACGGACCGGTCGGCACCATCGCCACCATTGACAAGATCGGCCGGCTGCCCAGTGGCGAGCCCGCCGCGGTGATCCGCGGACTGTCCCGCGCACGGATCGGCTCCGGGGTACCCGGGCCGGGTGCCGCGCTGTGGGTCGAGGCGAGCGAGCTGGACGAGCCGGCACCCACCGGCAAGGCCCGTGAGCTGGCCCGCGAGTACAAGGCGCTGGTCACCTCGGTGCTGCAACGGCGCGGGGCCTGGCAGGTCATCGACGCGGTCGAGCGGATGACCGACCTCGGCGAGCTGGCGGACTCCGCCGGGTACTCGCCGTGGATCTCGCTGACCCAGAAGGTCGAGCTGCTGGCCGCGCCCGACGTGACCACCCGGCTGGAGCTGCTGGTCGGCTGGGTCCGGGCGCACCTGGCCGAGCAGGAGGTCTCCGAGAAGATCAGCGAGGACGTCCGCGAGGGCATGGAGCGCAGCCAGCGGGAGTTCCTGCTCCGCCAGCAACTGGCCGCGATCCGCAAGGAACTGGGCGAGGACGAGCCGGACGGTACCGGCGACTACCGCACCCGGGTGGAGGGTGCCGACCTGCCGGACAACGTCCGCGAGGCGGCGCTGCGCGAGGTGGGCCGCCTGGAGCGGGCCAGCGACCAGTCGCCCGAGTCGGGTTGGATCCGCACCTGGCTGGACACGGTGCTGGAGCTGCCGTGGAACACCCGTACCGACGACAACACCGACCTGACGGCGGCGCGCGAGGTGCTCGACGCCGACCACGCCGGGCTGCACGACGTGAAGGACCGGATCCTGGAGTACCTCGCGGTGCGCAACCGCCGGGCGGCCCGCGGGCTGCACGTGGTCGGCGGCCGGGGCTCCGGCGCGGTACTCGCGCTCGCCGGGCCTCCCGGGGTCGGCAAGACCAGCCTCGGCGAGTCCGTCGCGCGGGCCCTGGGCCGTAAGTTCGTCCGGGTGTCGCTCGGCGGCGTACGGGACGAGGCGGAGGTCCGCGGGCACCGGCGCACGTACGTCGGCGCGATGCCGGGCCGGATCGTGCGGGCCATCCGTGAGGCCGGTTCGATGAACCCGGTCGTGCTGCTGGACGAGGTGGACAAGCTGTCCGCCGGCGGCTTCTCCGGTGACCCGGCAGCGGCGCTGCTGGAGGTGCTGGACCCGGCGCAGAACCACACGTTCCGCGACCACTACCTGGAGATCGACCTCGACCTCTCGGACGTGCTGTTCCTGGCCACTGCGAACGTGGTGGACACCATCCCCGGCCCGCTGCTGGACCGGATGGAGCTGGTGACGCTGGACGGGTACACCGAGGCGGAGAAGGTCGCCATCGGCCGGGACCACCTGTGGCCGCGGCAGCTGGAGCGGGCCGGACTCACCGCCGACGAGGTGTCCATCGACGACGAGGCGCTGGGCCGCATCGCCGGCGAGTACACCCGGGAGGCGGGGGTACGTCAGCTGGAGCGTGGACTGGCGAAGGTGCTGCGCAAAGTCGCTGTCGAGTTGGCGGCGAAGGCCGGTTCGGTGCGGATCACTGTGGACAACCTGAAGACGTACCTGGGGCGTCCCCGGTTCGCCTTCGAGTCGGCCGAGCGTACGGCGGTGCCCGGCGTGGCCACCGGGCTCGCGGTGACCGGTGCCGGCGGCGACGTGCTGTTCATCGAGGCCACCGCGATGGCCGGCGAGCCGGGGCTGACCCTGACCGGCCAGCTTGGCGACGTGATGAAGGAGTCCGCGCAGATCGCCTGGTCGTACCTGCGCTCGCACGGCCCGGAACTGGGTATCGACGCCGCCGCGCTGGTGGGCAAGCGGATCCACCTGCACGTGCCGGCCGGTGCGGTACCCAAGGACGGTCCGAGTGCCGGCATCACGATGGTGACCGCCCTCGCCTCGCTGGCCTCCGGCCGGCCGGTGCGTCCGGAGTTCGGGATGACCGGTGAGGTCACCCTGGCGGGCCGGGTGCTGCCGATCGGCGGGGTGAAGCAGAAACTGCTCGCGGCGCACCGGGCCGGACTGACCGAGGTCATCATCCCGGCGCGCAACGAGCCGGACCTGGACGACCTGCCGGCCGAGGTACGTGAGGCGCTGGCGATCCACGTCACCGGCGACGTGTCGGAGGTGCTGAGGCTGGCGCTGCGCACGGCCGAGGTGGGTGTCGCCCCGCTGGTCGGGGCCGCCGCCTGAGAGTCATCGGAACCAGGAGGGGCACCGGGGAAACCCGGTGCCCCTCCTGCGTTTCCCGGTTGTCCTACGTCTCGTCCGCCTCCGGCTCGACCCCGCTCTGGACGCGGCGGTCGGTGGGTGCCTTCGGACCGTACGGTGACTGCTGAGCCTCGGGTACCGGCCGGCCACGGCTGCGCCCGCTGTCCCGTCCCGCCCCCTGGGCCCGATCCTCCGAGCTGTCCTGTACCAGGGGGTCCCGGCCGCTGCGGCGCATCTCTGGTTGCTGCACATTCGGCATGTCCCGGGCCTACCCGGCGGCGTGGCGAACAAACGGGTTAGGCCGCGGCGGGCAGGGTAGGTGGCGGTTGTACCGTCCTGCCCCGCACTGCCCTGGCCCGCCCCCGGCGCACGCACACCGGAGCCGCTCATGACCGCCGCGATACCGGTGATCACCTTGCCGTCCCGCCAGAACATGCCGGTGCTCGGGCACGGCACGTGGTACCTCGGAGACAGTGCCCGCACCCGACCCGACGAGATCGCCGCGTTGCGCATGGGCCTCGACCTCGGCATGACAATGATCGATACCGCCGAGATGTACGGCGACGGTGCCGCCGAGGACCTGGTCGGTGAGGCCATCGCGGGCCGTCGCGAGCAGGTCTTCCTGGTCGACAAGGTGCTCCCCTCCAACGCCAGCGCCCGGGGCGTCGTGGAGGCGTGCCACCGCAGCCTGGGCCGGCTGCGTACCGACCACATCGACCTGTATCTGCTGCACTGGCGCGGCCGGTACCCGCTCGCCGAGACCCTTGAGGGGTTCTCCCGGCTGCGTGACTCCGGGGAGATCGGCCAGTGGGGCGTGAGCAACTTCGACGCGTCGGACCTGGACGAACTGCTGCGTACCGGCGGCGGCGAATCCTGTGCGGCCAACCAGATCCTCTACAACGTGACCCGCCGCGGACCGGAGTACGACCTGCTGCCGATGTGCCGCGACCGCAACATCCCGGTGATCGCGTACTCGCCGATCGAGCAGGGCCGGCTGCTCGACCGGCCGGAGGTCACCGAGGTCGCGGCCCGGCACGACGCGACGCCGGCTCAGGTGGCGCTGGCCTGGGTGCTGCGGCAGGAGGGGCTCGCCGCGATCCCGCGCTCGGGAAACCCGGCGCACGTCGCGGAGAACGCCGCCTGCCTGGACGTCCACCTCACCGACGAGGACCTCGCCAGGCTGGACGCGGCGTACCCGCCGCCCAGCGCGGCGCAGCCACTGGAGATGCTCTGAGCTTCCGGAGCGGATGACCGGTGCCGGCCGAATGCCGTGCCAGATAGACCAGCAGGGCTGCGAGCGGAAGCTCACCGGCGGCGGTGATCGCGCTGGCGGTGAGGTCAGAGGCGGTGGACGCGGTCGTGATGTCGAACCACGCGTCGCAGACGAGCAGGGTCGCGGTGACCGCGGTGGCCGCCCAGACAGCCCGCCCGGCGCGCAGGGTGGCCCACGCGGTGACGGCGAAGCTGAGCAGCAGCACGCTGTCGAAGCCGACCCAGGTGACGCTCCAGTGCTGCGTGACGTACCGCTCGGGCAGCGTGGTGGCGAGCCGGGCGGTCCACGGCACCAGCGCCGCGCAGGCGCCGACGGCCAGCGCGGCCAGCCAGCGCCGGCGCGCGGATCCGGGCGCCCCGGGCCGCCGTGCCCAGCGCCGCCGGGTCTGTTCCGCCGGGGCCCGGTCGGCCTCGGCCAGTTCGGCCAGGCGGCGTGCGAGTCGTGCGCGCTCCTCGCCGGTCAGCGCCGCGAGGACTTCGTCGGTGATCACGTAGATTCTCCCGGTTGCTGATCGAGGGGACCGCCTGCGATCGAGGGGCACCGGGGCCCGCCCGTCACCATCCACCATGCCCCGCCCACCGGCTCCTATGCGACCCGGCTTGCGCGCTCCTACGCGACCCGGCATGCGCGGGGTCGCCGCCGGGGATCGGGGTCGCGACCCGGGACGCGGCGCATGGCAGGAAACCTCGGGAACGGCGGCCGGATACTCCCTCGACGGTGCAAGGACCGGAGGGCACAATCGCTCCTGACTCGAAGATGGCTGGGGGGCGGGATGTCGCGGCGTGGGTGGCTGCTGTTCATGGCGATGGGCGTGATCTGGGGCGTACCGTACTTGTTGATCAAGGTGGCGGTGGGTGCCCTGTCGCCGGCGTCCCTGGTGTTCCTGCGTACCGGGCTGGGAGCGCTGATGCTGATGCCGCTGGCCGGTGCCCGGGGCCAGCTACGCCCGCTGCTGCCGCGCTGGCCGGCGGTGCTGGTCTTCACCGCCGCCGAGGTGGCGGTCCCGTGGCTGCTGCTGGCCAACGCCGAACGGCGGCTGAGCAGTTCGCTGTCCGGCCTGCTGATCGCCGCCGTACCGCTGGTCGGTGCCCTCCTCGGCTGGATGGGCGGCACCGAGCGGCTGGGCGGCCGGCGGCTGGTCGGGCTGCTGGTCGGCCTCGCCGGCGTGGCCGCCCTGGTCGGGCTGGACGTGCGGGGCGGGGATCTGCTGGCGCTGGTACAGATGGCCGGCGTCGTCATCGGGTACGCGGTCGGGCCGTACGTGCTCGCCCGGTACCTGGCCGACGTGCCCGGGGCCGGCGTGACCGCGGTGTCGCTGGCGTTGACCGCCGTCGTGTACCTGCCGCTGGCGGTGCTCCAGCATCCACGCCACTGGCCGGGGCTCAACGTCATCGGTGCGGTGCTGGTCCTCGCGATCCTGTGCACCGCCGCGGCGTTCCTGCTCTTCGTCGCGCTCATCGGCGAGGTGGGGCCGGTACGCGCCACCGTCATCACGTACGTCAACCCGGCCGTCGCGGTAGCCCTGGGCGTACTGGTGGGGGGCGAGAGGTTCACGCTCGGCATCGGTCTCGGCTTCGCGCTGGTACTGGCCGGCTCGGTGCTCGCCACCCGCCGGCCGCGGCGCACCGAACCGGTGCCCGCCGCCGACGATCCGGTGCCCGGAACCGAGCCGACGGCGCCGGCCCCGGTGCCCACCTGAACGGCGGCCCGCTCGGTGACGTAGCCGGCTCGGTGACGTAGCCGGCTCGGTGACTTGGCCGGCTCAGTAACGCAGGCCGTGGCCGTAGCGGAACAGGGGTGCGGCCGCGTCCAACGGGACGTCGGGCCGGCCGGCCTCGACGGCGGCGCTCGACGCCGGCAGATCGAACGGCAGCCGGCCGCGCGGTGCGGCCCGGCCGGTCAGCACGTCCACCAGCGCCTCATCGCTGATGCCGAACGTGACGAGCAGAGTGGCGGCGTGCGTGGCGAGCGGGGTGAGCACGGCCGGCCGGTCCAGGTACACGTCCACAACGGACGGTACCGTGCCGGCGATCGCCAGGATGCGGTTCAGTTCCTCGCGCGGGAAGTCCAGCGAGCCGGCGTGGAAGTACGACTCGATCGGCCCGGGACGGTGCTCGTACGGCGCCTTGCACCGCAGGATCGCCACGTCGGCCCGTTCCGGTTCGGCTACGAGCGTCGCGTTGGCCCCGATCGCGGCGGGTGCGAGGTTTTCGCAGTACACCCGCAGCCCCTGTTGCAGCGGCAGGCGCGCGGCGCCGTTCGCGCGCGCGCCCACCGGCCCGGTCGCGTTCGTCAGCAGCGTCGCCGAGGCGTGCTGGGCGGCCAGCCCGGCGGCCCGGAAGTCCGGCCGCCCGACCGTCTCCTCGGCCCGGTCCTCCTCGACGTACGGGTCGTCGAACAGGCCGAGGCGGAACTTCTCGCGCAGCAGGCGGCGCACCGAGGAGTCCAGCCGCCGCTCGCTGACCAGCCCGGTGCGCACCAGATCCACGACGAGGTCGGGCCGGGTTTCGCCGCCGAACTGGTCGACGCCGGCCTCGATGGCCTTGTGCGCCCGCTGCCGCGGGCTGAGGTGCTCGACCCCCCAGGCCCGGGCCGGCCGCGCCTGCCCCTGGAACTCCGCGTCGGTGAGCACACCCCAGTCGGTGCACACGATCCCGTCGAATCCCAGACGCTCGCGCAGCAGGCCGGTGATGACGCCCGCGTTGAAGCCGAATCCCACCTCCTCGTGGCGGGTGCCCACCGGCATCCCGTAGTGCGGCATCATCTGCGACGTACCGGCGGCGACCGCCGCCGCGAACGGTTTGAGGTGCTCGTCGAACCGGTCGCCCGGGTACACCTGCTCGCGGCCGTAAGGGAAGTGCGGATCCTCGCCGTCCTTCTGCGCCCCGCCGCCGGGAAAGTGTTTGGTCATCGCCGCGACGCCGGCCGGACCCAGGGTCGCGGCGCGCAGGCCGCGCAGGTAGGCGCCGACCAGTTCACAGGTCAGGTCGGGATCCGCGCCGAACGTGCCGACGGTGCGGGGCCACCGGGGTTCCGTCGCCAGGTCGGCCTGCGGGTGCAGGGCGAGCCGCAGGCCGACCGCCAGATACTCCTGCCGCACGATGTCCGCGAACCGCTCGACGAGGGCGGCATCGCGGGTCGCGGCCAGGCCCAGCGGCTCCGGCCACTGCGAGAACGCGCCGGCCAGTACGGCGGTGTTCGGGTTGTCCGAGCACGCGTGGCGCGGGTCGGTGGACAGTGTGACGGGGATGCCCAGGCGGGTACCGGCCGCGAGATCCTGCAGGCGGTTGTGCCACTGCGCCATCTGCCGGGGCGGCCCGGAGCCGAGCAGGTTGAAGTGGTTCATCTTGCGGCCCACGACCAGGTCCGACGCGGAGAGCAGCCCGGCATCGGGGTCGGCCGGCGCCAGGCCGCCGCCGGGGCCGATGGCAATCATGGTGTGGAACAGCAGGCCCGCCTTCTCCTCCAGGGTCATGCGTGCCAGCAGGTCCTCCGTGCGCCGCGCCGTGCTCAGGGTCGGGTCGCGGTACGGCGGGGCGGTGGCGCTGCTCACCGTCCTCACCGTAGCGGCGGGGCCGCCGGCGGCCGGGCGGAATGCGCCGCGCCGTGCTGCCGGGCGGCCGATAATGAGGCGGGGGTGATCGTTTCTTGACGTACTGCTGCGCCACGTACTGCTGCGCCATTGCCGGCGGACCGGGCGCCGGCCGGGCCGCGCCGGTCGGTTGGTCGGAAGCCCGATCGACAAGCGGGAGTTAGGGGTACGATGCCCGGCAAGCGGATAATGATCTTCACGATCCCCAACGACGGCCACCTCAACATCCTGAAGAGACTGGTGCGCGAATACCGGGATTCGCACACGTTCAGCCTGGTGCTCGTCGACCGGCACGGTACCGAGCCGAACCTGGCCGATCTCGCCGTACCGGCCTTGGTGCCCGAACGGTCGGCCGGGTTCATGAACACCCCCGCGTCGCAGGTCTTCACCCGCGTGTACGGGCTGCTCGACGAGTGCCTGGGCCTCGCCCGCGGGTTCGATCCGGACCTCGTCCTGTACGACTTCTGCGCGCTGGAGGGCGCCTTCGTCGCGCAGGTGCTCCGCCGCCCCCGCTGGTGCTCCGTCCCGGGCCTGGTGGGGCCGCTGACCAACCGGGACTATCTCGCGCAGAGCGTCTCCTCGCCGGCCAACCAGGCCGCGATCGCCTCGATCGAGCGGACGTTCGGCATCGAGATCGGGCAGGCCGACATCGAACTGATCTCCAACAGCCTGTTCATTCCGGGGGACCTGAACCTGCTCTGGTCGTACCCGTCGTTGACACCGCGCAACTTCCGGGACAACCGGGCACCGGCGCGGTACCAGTTCGCCGGTTACCTGTCCGACGGCCACCGCCGCCGGACGCCGGATGCCGGGCTCCCGATCGTCTATCTCTCCTTCGGCACCGAGGTCATGGTGAACATGTGGTCCGCCCAGGAGGAGACGCGGGAGGGTGTGCGGCGCTGCGTCGCGGGGCTGGCGCAGCGTTGGCGGGCGCGCGATCTCGAGGTTGTCTTTGCCACGCAGGGAAACCCGGTGCTCGCCGAGTATCCGTCCAACTGGACCGTGTACGGCAAGGTCGATCAGCAGGAGGTGCTCAGCCGCGCGGACGTGTTCGTGACCCACGGCGGGAGCAACAGTTTCCACGAGGCCGTCCTGTCCAGGGTGCCGATGGTGGTGGCGCCGTTCTTCGGCGACCAGATGCTCATCGGTACCCGGGTCGAGGAGTTGGGCGTGGGCATCCACCTGGCCGCTGACGGCGGGATCGACACGGGCAAGTCCAAGCGGTTCCTCAACGACGGCCTCACCGACCGGATCGATGGGGCCGTGATGAGAATTCTCGGCGATGACGGGTACCGCAAGAAATTCGAGGACCTGCGGCTGGACTTCACGCCCGCGCTGGCCGAACTCGGGTAGCCGCGCGGCAGGGTGTGCGGAGGCGTGCCGCCGTTTCCGCCGCGCCGGCCGGGGTATGCGCATCGGGTGGCCGACGACCTGATTGTCCTGGATGGCAGCAGCTTCTTCGTCTCGGACGCGGCTGGAGACGTCGATATCGCCGACGCGACGGACTCCGGTGTGAAGGGTCTGTTCCACTCCGACGTGCGGCACCTGGCCGGCTGGTCGCTGCTGATCAACGGCCAGCCGATGCGCGTGCTCACCAGCCGGCCGTCTGACTACTACTCCGCCCGGGTGTTCGGGGCGCTCGCCGCCGGCGCGCACAACCCGGCCATCGCCATCCAGCGCGAACGCATCGTCGCAGACGGCGTGCACGAGGACATCTGGGTGGAGAACAACAGCGGCGAGCCGGCCGCGGTGACCGTGGAACTGCGCTTCGGCGCCGACTTCGCCGACCTGCTGGCGGTGAAGAACGGGAGGAGCATGGGCGGCAGGACGCGGGTGGAGGTCAACGGCGAGAACCAGGTGACGCTGGCGTACGAGAACCAGGGGTACCGGCGGGCCACCACCATCATGTTCGAGGTACCGGGCGCGCTGGCCGAGGACCTGATGCGCTGGGAGCTGTCGCTCGGCCCCCGGGAGAAGTGGCAGACGTGCATCGACATCGCCGTGGTCATCGAGGACCGCGAGGTGGGCATGCGCGCCGGGCACGGCGGGATGGGCAGCGTGCATCCGAACATGGAGATGACGCTCGGCGAGTGGATAGACAACGCCCCGGTGCTGCACACCGAACTGGACTCGCTCCAGCAGGCGTACCGGCAGAGTCTGCTCAACCTCGCGGCGCTGCGGTTCCGGCCACACAGGAAGGGGCTGAGCCTGCCCGCCGCCGGGCTGCCGTGGTTCATGGCGCTGTTCGGCAGGGACAGCCTCATCACGGCGTACCAGGCGCTTCCGTTCCACGCCTCGCTCGCCGAGAGCGCGCTGCGCGCCCTCGCCACACTCCAGGCGACCGAACGCGACGACTTCCGCGACGCCGATCCCGGCAAGATCCTGCATGAGCTGCGCAGCGGCGAGATGAGCAAGCTCGGGCACGCGCCCTACACGCCGTACTACGGCAGCCACGACGCCACGCCGCTGTTCCTGATCCTGCTGGACGAGTACGAGCGGTGGACCGCGGATACCGCGCTGGTGCGGGACCTGGAACAGGTCGCCCGCAACGCGCTGGCGTGGATCGAGGGGCCCGGCGACCCGGACGGCGACGGCTACCTGGAGTACCAGACCCGTTCGTCGCAGGGGTTGCGCAACCAGTGCTGGAAGGACTCCTGGAACTCCGTTCTGTTCGCCGACGGCCGGCTCGCCGACCCGCCCATCGCCACGTGCGAGATCCAGGGGTACGCGTACGACGCGCGGGTGCGCACGGCCCGGCTGGCGCGGGAGTTCTGGGGCGACGCCGAACTGGCCGATCGCCTCGAACGCGACGCGGCGGGGCTGCGTGAGCGCTTCAACCGCGACTTCTGGATCGAGTCGCGGGGCCACTACGCGTTCGCGCTGGACGGCGCGAAGCATCAGGTGGACGCGCTGACCTCGAACACGGGGCACCTGCTGTGGAGCGGCATCCTCGACCAGGACCGGGCGGGTCAGGTGGTCGCGCGGCTGATGGGCGAGGACATGTGGAGCGGCTGGGGGATCCGGACGATGTCCACACAGGACGGTGGGTACAACCCGATCGAATACCACAACGGTACGGTCTGGCCGCACGACAACTCGCTGATCGCCGAGGGCATGCGCCGGTACGGCTTCCGCGAGCAGGCGGGCACCGTGGTCCTCGCGCTGCTGGACGCGGCCGGGTACTTCGAGTTCCTGCTTCCGGAGGTGTTCGCCGGCCACCCCCGTTCGGAGACCAAGACGCCGGTGGAGTACCCGACGGCGTGCCGCCCGCAGGCGTGGGCGGCCGGTGCGCCGCTGCTGGGGTTGCGCACGCTGCTCGGCATCGACGTCGGCGACGACGGGCTCACCGTGCGGCCGAACGTGCCCCGGAAGGTGGGCCGGATCAGGCTCAGCGACGTGCCGGTGCGCGGACGCCAGCGGCGGGTCTCGTAGGAGCCGGTGCAGCGCGGCGGCATCCGGCCGGTTCGCGGCCCGAGGTGTGGGGCTCAGCGCATGGCGAGCAGCGCGTGGGCTCAGTGCATGGCGAGCAGCCAGCGCGCGCTCTCGACGTGGTACGGCATCCCCGGGCCGCCCCGCATCGCCCACACCATGGTCTGCGCGAAAGCCCAGTCGCGCGCCCGATCCCGGTCGACGTCCAACTCGGTGCTGAGCCGGTCCAGCCGGTGGCGTAGCTCCCGGCGGCTGTGACCCAGTTCGTAGTCGCGCACGATCGGGGCGAGAGCGAACGCCCGCTCGCCGACGAGCGGCTTGGGGTCGATGACCAGCCACGGCTGCCGGGTCGCGCGCAGCACGTTGTAGGAGTGCAGATCCTGGTGCAGCAGCACCTGCTCGGTCGGATCGGTGCTCAACCCGGCCAGCAGGTCCCGGGCGGCGTCGACGAGCCGCCGCTCGCAGGGGCGTCCGGCTCGTTCCCACTCCGGCGTCAGGTCGCCGGCCCACTGCCGGGCCTCCTCGGCCAGGGACGTGAACGGGGCCGCCGCGGGCTTCCACAGCACCGGCAGCAGGTCGATGAACACCGGCAGGGCGTTGCCGGGATCGGCCTGTCCGAGGTGATCGCCGGGGGAGCAGTGCTCGATCAGCAGCGCCGCGCGCTGCTCGTCGTGGGCGAGCAGCCGTACGACGCCGTCCCCGTTCCAGTACCGCAGCGCCGCCGCCTCGTGCTGGCTCTCCCGGTCGGGGTACTGCAGCTTGAGTACCGCTCTGCCTCCGTCCGGCAGGGTGGCGGGCAGGACCAGGGAGACCTTGGAACCGTCGTACGGCCGGCCGACCCGCAACGACCAGCGGGTCACCACCTCGCCGACCATGCCCGGCAGCGCGGCGAGCCAGTCCCGGCCGGCGTCGCTGTCGCGCAGCCAGTCCAGCCGGGAGGGCAGCACCAGGGACCCCGGGTCATAGTCCATGTCCCGATCCTGCCGAAGCCCGGCGTCCGGCGTGCCGATTCCGGGCCAGACTGAGCCCGGCCAGGCGGGCGTCTACGCCGGGTCGTCGGAGGGCGTGGCGGTGTAGGCGGCGAAGACCCGTTCCGCCGCCGCCTTCGCTTCGGCCGGGTCGGTACCGGCCGCGACGCTCGCCTCGTACCACTGCTGGCCGCTGGCGGACACGAATTCGCGGCCCGCCTCGGATGCCATCCACGCCGCGGCCGCGGCCTGGTCGACGGGGGCTCCGGACGAGAGGTGCAGGGTCAGGCCGACGACGGCCAGGTCCCAGCCGATGCCGACCGCGCCCGGCCCGAATTCGGCCCACCGCGTCTGGTCGACGGAGGCGGTGTGCTCAAGCTCGAACCGGGTGCCGCCGTCCGGTTCGGCGTGCAGCCGCAGTTCGATCCAGCTGACCTCCCCGCCGAACTCCCAGGTGGCGGCGAAGCTCCGTGGTGGGTCGCAGCGTTCGACGGTCCCGCCCGCGTTGCCCTCCAGCTGGTAGTGGCCACCCAGGCGCAGGTCGCCGGAGACCGGCAGGAACCATCGGGGGATGCGCTCGGCGCTCGTGCAGGCGTCCCAGACGTCGTCGATGGGCGCGTCGTAGGTCTGGCTGATCGTGACGGATCGCGCCTCGCCCGCCTCCACGGTCGCCGTGCCGACCTGCCGCCGGACCGCGTTGATCTGGGTACTGACCTCGATCATGGATCGCCTCTCCGGAGAGTGGTAGCGGTGTGGGTACCGGCACAAGATAGCAGCATGAACTTATATAAGCCATCCTTGTATCTGGGTGTTTCGGCGCGCGCCGGCCCGGCGGTGAACCCCGGCCGGCGGACAAACCGTGTCTTTGCCGGGTGACTTAGTATGGCGCGGGCCGCAACCGGGCCCAGACAACATCAACGATGACAGTGGCCTGCCCGCAGAACAGTGACCTGCCCGCAGAAAGGAGTCCCATGACCGATCAGGTTGAGACGCTGGAATTTCAGGCGGAGGCGCGCCAGCTTCTCCAGTTGATGGTCCATTCCATCTATTCCAACAAGGACATCTTCCTGCGCGAGCTTGTATCCAACGCGTCGGACGCACTGGACAAGCTGCGACTCGAATCGCTGGTCGACAAGGATCTCTCGGTCGACACGTCCGACCTGCACATCACGATCGAGGTGGACAAGGAACAGCGCACGCTGACCGTGCGCGACAACGGGATCGGCATGTCCCGCGACGAGGTGGTGCTGCTGATCGGCACCATCGCCAAGTCCGGCACGGCCGAACTCCTGCAGAAGCTGAAGGAGACCAGGGACGCGGCGGCCTCGCAGGACCTCATCGGCCAGTTCGGGGTCGGTTTCTACTCCAGCTTCATGGTGGCGGACAAGGTCACGCTGCTGACCCGGCGCGCGGGCGAGACCGAGGCCACCCGGTGGGAGTCCACCGGCGAGGGGACCTACGCCATCTCCCCGGTGCCGGACGCGCCGCAGGGCACCACGGTCACCCTGCACCTCAAGCCGGAGGACACCGAGGATCAGCTGTTCGACTACACCGCCGACTGGAAAATCAAAGAGATCGTCAAGCGGTACTCCGACTTCATCGCCTGGCCGATCCGGATGGACATCGAACGCACCGACGGCGACGGCAAGACGGTCCGCGAGATCGAGACGCTCAACTCGATGAAGGCGTTGTGGGCGCGGTCCCGAGACGAGGTCAACGACGACGAGTACAAGGAGTTCTACAAGCACGTCAGCCACGACTGGAGCGACCCGCTCGAAATCATCCACATGAAGGCGGAGGGCACGTTCGAGTACGAGGCGCTGCTGTTCATCCCATCCCACGCGCCGTTCGACCTGTTCATGCGCGAGGCCAGGCGCGGTGTCCAGCTGTACGTCAAGCGCGTGTTCATCATGGACGAGTGCGAGGCACTCATGCCGGAGTACCTGCGCTTCGTCAAGGGTGTGGTGGACGCGCAGGATCTGTCGCTCAACGTGTCGCGGGAGATTCTCCAGCAGGACCGCCAGATCCAGCTGATGCGGCGGCGGCTGGTGAAGAAGGTGCTCTCGACCGTCAAGGACATGATGGCGAGCCACGCCGAGCGGTACCAGACGTTCTGGAAGGAGTTCGGCCGCGCGGTCAAGGAGGGGCTGCTGGGCGACTTCGAGAACCAGGGCGCGATCCTCGACATCTCGTCGTTCGCCTCGACGCAGGATCCCGAACAGCTCACGACGCTGCGCCAGTACGTCGAGCGGATGAAGGACGGGCAGCAACACATCTACTACGCGACCGGCGAGTCGCGCTCGATGCTCGAAAACTCGCCGCACCTGGAAGCCTTCCGTGCCAAGGGTTTCGAGGTCCTGTTGCTCACCGATCCGATCGACGAGATGTGGGTCGACTCGGTGCGCGAGTTCGACGGCAGGTCGTTGCAGTCGATCGCCAAGGGGCAGGTCGACCTCGACACCGAGGAAGAGAAGAAAAGCGCCGAGCCGGAGCGGGAGCAGCAGAAGAAGGACTTCGCGGCCCTGCTGTCCTGGATGGGTACGGCGCTCGCGGACAGCGTCAAGGAGGTACGCCTGTCCTCGCGGCTGACCACGTCACCGGCGTGCATCGTCGGGGACACGCAGGACGTCACGCCGACGCTGGAGAAGATGTACCGCGCGATGGGCACCGAGATGCCGCAGATCAAGCGCATCCTGGAGCTGAATCCCGGTCATCCGCTGGTCGCCGGGCTGCGGGAGGCTCACGAGCGCAACCCGGAGGGCGACGACGCTCTGGCCGAGACGGCGGAGTTGCTCTACGGCATGGCGTTGCTCGCCGAGGGCGGCGAGTTGAGCGACCCGGCCCGTTTCACCCGCCTGCTGGCGGACCGGCTGGCGCGCACCCTGTAAGAGCCGGTCGGGGCCCCGCCGCGTCCGGGGCCCCGACGCTGCCGCGGGGTCCGTCCGCCGGCGGCAACCGGCCGGCCCCACAACGTCCTCGACTGGCGGGGGCTCACCGGACGGGTCGGCAACCAGGGGCGGCGGGGCGCCGTCTCCTCCCTCAGCGGGCGGTGGTCAGCGACAGCCGGGACAGCGCCACGGAGAGCAGCCAGTACAGGTTGCGCGGGTCGATCGGTCGTGGGCTGGTCCGCGCCGACACGCTGACCACCACGCCGCCCTTGCGGCCCACTGCCCAGCGGTCCCCGCCGTACGCCTCGTCACCCAACCCGGGCAGCGACGGGTTGCGCCGGTGGATCAGCATGGACAGCTTGCCGCCCGTACCACCGGCCATCATCAGCGTCACCAGTGCGCTTCCGTCCGGCCCCTCGAACCGCACGGTACCCGCGGACACCCGCTTGGATCCCGAGTTGCCGATGCCTCGCATGGTCACCGGTATCCCTACCGCCCGGCCCACCTCGTCGGCGGTCAACAACTGCTCGGCCGAGGGCAGCGGCATCCCGTCGGCGCCGCGCGTGGTGGAGATGCCCAGTTCGGCGGCGATCAGTGTCTCGGTGTCCACCGAGACCGGGCTCGCCGCCGCCTGGCGCGGTACCGGACTGTGCGCCACCACGTCGAGGCTGACCACCCGCCGGCTCCAGCGGCGTACCGACACCCGTACCGTGTCGCCGTCACCACACCGGCCGGCCCACTCGCTGGGCAGGCCCCACGCGGTGGTGGTGTCCCCGGTGCCGTCGTCGACGGCCAGGTGGTGCAGCCACGGGCGGGCTTTGGAGTTTCCGCTCTCGGACGTGGAGCGCCATACCTGCCGCCAGAGCACCTGTCCGGTGAGCGTGACGGGGCTGGCCACATCGATGGTCGCGCGCGTCAGCACGTACAGGCCGAAGCCGAGCAGCAGCACGCCGACGAGCAGCCCGACGCTCGTGGTCGGGCCCGGCCAGTGCGCCTGCGACCCTGCCTCGGACGACCGCTCGCTGAGCGCCACGGTGAGGCTCGTGGCCGAGAAGTAGCCGATCAGCCCTCCGGCGAGCGTGGTCAGCACGCCCAGGATGACGAAGTATCGGGTCGGCCTGCCGTACCGGGGCCAGAAGCGCGGGTACCGCACCCGTACCCGGTGCCACGTGCCGCCGTACGAGGACCATACCCGGCGCCGGTTGCCCATGCCGAGGTCGATGACCGCGCTGGTGACCCGGGTGGCTCCCAGCGCCGCGCCGTAGGCCAGGTACCGGTCCCACACCGCGACCGCGGCCGGCGGGAGGTCGGCGAACGCCTCGGTGTTGCGCAGCCAGGTCCTCACGCCCAGCCACCGTGCGCACGCCGCCCGCCCGGCCGGGGTGTCCCGCTCGCCGATCGACCGGTTGCCGATGCCGGCGAGTATGGCCGCGCCGAACAGCCACGCCACGATCGCGCCCTTGATGGAGGGGCCGGCGTGCTGCCGGTCGGTCAGCATCAGGACCGCCGCGGCCAGGCCGACCCCGGCCGCCACCGCCAGCACGTTGAGGGCGGTCAGTACGGTCGGGCCGAACCGGCGCCGGGACAGCCCGCGCGCCCGGCAGTCGGCGACGACGGCCGCGCGTACCCGCTTGACGAACCCGGCCGCCTGAGCGGGGTCGCGGAACGTCAGGGCGGTCAACGGCACCACGCCGCCGATCGCGAGCGAGCACACCCGGTCGAAGACCATCTGCTCGTACCGGTTGAGCCCGGCCGGCCTCGGGTCGCGCACGTGCACGGTGGTCTGGATGGGATCGTTGCCCGGCTGGCGGAATTCGAGGTAGTGCCGGGCGGCCAGGTCGATCAGCGTGGCCTCGCCCGCGTCCTCGGTCGGCGCCCAGCCACCGGCGAGCAGGCTGGCCACGGCGGGCGGCTCGGGGCCGAGGTCCTGTGTGGGCGGTGCCGGCTCGGGTCGGGCCGGCCGGGTGACCAGCAGGGCCAGCAGGTACGCCAGGACCCATGCGCCCACCGAGGCGACCGCGAGGCCGATCGCGAACAGTTGCGTCGTCGTCATCGCGCTAGAACCGCACCTGTACCGGGCCGCGCTCCCCGCCCATGGCCTGGAACAGATCGCGGCCACCGAAGCCGCGGATCGAGGCGATGAGGTTGGTGGGGACCGATTGGATCGAGGTGTTGTACGTCTGTACCGCGCTGTTGTAGAACTGTCGGGCGTACGCGATCTTGTCTTCGGTACCGCTCAACTCGCCCTGTAGCCCGAGGAAGTTCTCGTTGGCCTTCAGGGCGGGGTACGCCTCGGCGAGGGCGAAGAGCCGGCCCAGCGTCTGCGTCAGCGCGTTCTCGGCCTGGGACCGGGGCACCGGTCCGGCGGGGGCGGCGGCGGCCGCGGAGTTACGGGCCTGCACCACCGCGTCCAGGGTGCCCCGCTCGTGTGCGGCGTACCCCCTGACCGTCTCGACCAGGTTCGGTATCAGGTCATAGCGCCGCTTGAGCTGCACGTCGATCTGCGCCCACGCCGCGTCCACCTGGTTACGCTGGCGCACCAGTTTGTTGTAGGACAACAAGGCCCACGCGATGACCAGCACCAGGACCAGGCACACCAGGCAGCCGGCGCCAGCCAGGATGAAGTTGCCAGATACGGACATGAACGACACAGCCCTCCACCGTCAGATCGTGCCACCCGACCATCCTGTCGATTGACCGATCATCGCGGTGGCCGTTAAGGGTGTCAGCCACGAGACTGTAGCCGACCTGGCTGCGCGCACGGGTTCGGGCACCGCTGCGGTGCCGCCCGGTCGTCGAGGTCGCTCATCCGAGTCGTCGAGGTTACTCATCCGAGTCGTCGAGATCGCTCACCCGAGATATCGAACAACATCCGGCACCGGTGCGGCACTCCAGGTCGTGAGGAAGACTTGCCGGCACCCGGACCGGCCGGCCGGACGCCGAAGGGTCGCGGTGACTCGGAGCAGAAACCGTTGTCCGGCAAAGGCGGCCGCGCTTTCCGCAGGCATTGACAGTCCGCCCGTCGATAGTCCAGCCTATCCACACCGCATCAGGCACGTGTCCGGCATATCGAACACATGGCAGCCGAATGGGTCACCTCGGGCTGGCATCGCACGACTTACGGGAGTTCGGATGGGCAGTTACGTTGTCGGGATCGATTTCGGCACCCTGTCCGGCCGGGCACTGGTGGTGCGGGTCGACGACGGGGCGGAGCTGGCCAGCGCCGTGCACCCGTTCCCGCACGGCGTCATCGACCGCGAACTGGGTGGCGTGGAACTGCCGCAGGGCTGGGCGTTGCAGGATCCCGAGGACTACCGCGACGTGCTCCGCGAGGCGGTACCGGCGGCCGTGCGCGCGGCCGGCATCGCGGCCGGCGACGTGATCGGCATCGGCATCGACTTCACCGCGTGCACGGCGCTGCCCGTGCTGCGCGACGGCACGCCGCTGTCCGAGCTGCCGGAGTTCCGCGACCGCCCGCACGCGTACGCGAAGCTGTGGAAGCACCACGCGGCGCAGCCGTACGCCGACCAGATCAATGAGCTGGCCGTCCGCCGGGGGGAGGATTGGCTCGGCCGCTACGGCGGGCGCATCTCCGCGGAGTGGCAGTTCGCCAAGGGGCTGCAGTTGCTGGCCGAGGATCCGGAGATCTACGCGCGCGCCGACCGGTGGATCGAAGCCGCCGACTGGATCACCTGGCAGCTGTGCGGCACCGAGACCCGCAACGTGTGCACCGCCGGGTACAAGGGCATCTTCCAGGACGGCCGGTACCCGGCGCCGGCGTTCCTGTCCGCACTGGACCCCGACTTCGCCGGCTTCGTCGCCGACAAGCTCGCCCACCCGCTCTCGGAACTGGGCACCCGGGCCGGCGGGCTGACCGCGCGGGCCGCCGCCCGGACCGGGCTGCGCGAGGGCATCGCGGTCGCGGTCGGCAACGTCGACGCGCACGTGACCGCCGCGGCGGTCAAGGCGGTGCGCCCCGGCCAGATGCTCGCGGTCATGGGCACCTCGATCTGCCACGTGATGAACGGCGAGCGGCTGGCCGAGGTACCCGGGATGTGCGGCGTGGTGCAGGGCGGGATCTCGCCGGGGCTGTGGGGCTACGAGGCGGGGCAGAGCGGGGTGGGCGACATCTTCGCCTGGTACGTGGACAACTGCGTACCGCCGAAGTACCACGCCCGGGCGCAGCGCGAGGGGGTGGACCTGCACACGCTGCTGTCCGCGCTCGGTGCGGCCCAACCGGTGGGGGCGCACGGGATGGTGGCTCTGGACTGGCACAGCGGCAACCGCTCGGTGCTCGCCGACCACGACCTGACCGGGGTCATCGTCGGGCAGAGCCTGGCCACCCGACCCGAGGACGGGTACTGGGCGCTGATGGAGGCGACCGCGCTCGGCACCCGTACCATCATCGAAGCCTTTGAATCGGCGGGCCTTCCGGTCACCGAACTGGTCGCGGCCGGCGGGCTGATCCGCAACCCGTACCTGATGCAGCTCTACGCGGACGCCACCCGCCGTCCGGTGGCCATCACGGCGTCCGAGCAGGGGCCGGCGCTGGGCGCGGCGATCCACGCGGCCGTGGCCGCCGGTGCCCACCCGGACATCTACCGGGCCTCGGAGGCCATGGGTGCGCAGCGGGCGGCGATCTACCACCCAGACGCCACCCGCGCGGACGGCTACGATGCGCTCTACGCCGAGTACCGCCGGCTGCACGACTACTTCGGTCGGGGCGGCAACGACGTGCTGCACAGGCTGCGGGCGCGGGCACGCCGCCAGGCGGTCATCGCCTAGCGCCGCTCGTCGTCTGGCACCGAGACGCGGTCGATCGAGCCCAGGCCGACCGTGTTGACCCGGTAGTCGGCGCGGCGCGCGGCGTCGTCGACTCCGTGCATGGTGGCCGCCGGTCCGTACAGCGTGCTGTCCAGGCCGATCACGCCGATCGACACGAGACCGTGATTCTCGATGTCTGTCCCATGGTTCGGCTGTCCGGATCCTCAACAACGCCAACGGAATCACCTGATCGGAGTGCTCATCCGGCCGAACTGACCGCGACCCGTTCCAGCCCGATGGCGTCCGAACTGCCGGAGTAGCCCAGCCCGTGGGACAGGGTCAGCGCGCCCGTGCGGACCAGCGCCGTCCACTCCTTCTCCCGCTCCGGCGTCCACCGGATGATGGGCACCGAGATGCTGATCGCG
>DASXOA010000520.1:0-8257 GCA_036494675.1 Rugosimonospora sp. | reverse complement strand
CGGGATCGCCGCTCCGAAGGCGTCCTGGCGCGTCCACGGGTCGAAGTCCACCGTCGCGATCGAATCCCCGGCGCCGGGGCCGGTGGCCGCGACCTGGATCGTGATGTTGGCCGGGGCAAGGACGTGGGCGCCGGGGGTCGGCGCGGTGGGCTCGCTGCTGGTCGCCGTGGTAGCGCCGCCGGACCGCGTGACCGTCGCGGTCCGGCCCTGGGTGATCCTCCGGATGGCGTGGAGCCGGATGGCGTGAAAAGCGTGCGGGGTCAGCGTCCAGTTCGCCCACGCCGCGGTACCGGCGTTGTGCGGCGTCACCGCGGCGGTGACGCGCAGTCTGACGTTGGGCAACCTCATGCCGACGACTCCTCGGGCCGGGCGGATGTACCACGGAGCGGTTCTCACAGGCGTGGCGGGCGCCGATGCACAGCGGGTCCGCGCCACGGAATGTGCGGGTGCCCGGCCCAGACGGCGGGCGGAGTGTTTACGTCGTCGTCCCTGATCGGGTGCCCTCGACGGCGTACTACGAGAACTGGCTCCCCATGAGTCGGTCACATCGTGGCATGGAAACGCTCCCAAGACAACCCGGCACCGTCGTGACCGGCCACGGGACCCAATCTTGGCGAGGGTCTTTTACAAACCGGAAACGAGTACTACAGTCCACAACCAACATCGATGGAAGCGCTCCCATCGATGCCGGTCGAACCGGCCGGTGGACCAGCGCATGCTGGCCCCCATCGTGTCCGGTGACGACCCGGCGGTTAGCGGCGGGCCAGCCCGGACGCCGCCGCTAACCGATCCAACGAGCCGCTCCTTGGAGCGGTACCCGAAGGAGGTGGTCACCGGAACCACTGCGAGGCCCCGGCTCCCAAGCCGTGACACCGCCAAGACGCCAGCAAGCACTATGGCGGTTGTCATCGACAGCCGTGGGGGTGGGGATTGCCCTCCCCGCCCCCAACGGTACGCCGTTCGTACCGTCAGATCAGTCCCCCAGTCGTCCGATCGCTGTTCCGCGGCCGGCGACATTCCCGAGATTCTCAAGGGCCACGCGTCGGTGACCGGCGATCCGGTCGAGTCCACCGAGGAGATCCGCACCCGGCCCGCCTCCACACCTACGACCTCTACCCCATCGCGGCCACCGAGATCATGGCCATCGAGATCATGGCTACCGAGCTCGCCAGCCCCGGAACCATCGCCACCCCTGGCGCCTGAGAGCGGTGGGCACAACTGGGTGACGAACCTGGCGGGGCGGCGCGGCCTGTCGCAGACTCATCGATATGTGGTCGTTGGCTGCCGGTACTCCGCTGGCCGGCCGGTACCTGTTGATCGAACGACTCGGCTCCGGGGGCATGTCCGTCGTCTGGCGGGGGGTCGACACCGTGCTGGCCCGGCCGGTCGCGGTGAAGGTCCTGGCTGGACCGTTGGCCGCCGATCCGGCGTTTCGCCGGGTCATCGAGCGCGAGGCCCGCGCCGCCGCCCGGCTCACCCATCCGCACCTCACCCACGTGTACGACTACGGCGAGGCCGTCCTGCCCGACGGCCACGCGGTGCCCTACGTCGTGATGGAGCTACTCACCGGCCATCCGCTGGCCGATCGCCTGCGCGAGGGGCCGCTGCCCTGGCCCGAGGCCGTGCGGCTGTGCGCCCAGATCGCCGACGGGCTGGCCGCCGCGCACCGCCGCGGCATCGTGCACCGCGACATCGCTCCGACCAACGTGATGCTCACCGGCACCGGCGCCAAGCTGCTGGACTTCGGCATCGCCATGCCGGCCGGCACGCGCAGCGAGGCCGAGGACGGCAGCCTGCTCGGTACCCCCGCGTACGTCGCGCCGGAGCGCCTCGACGACGCCCCTGCCGCACCGGCGGTCGACGTGTACGGACTGGGTGCGCTGCTGTACGAATCGCTGGCTGGAGCGCCCCCGCTGGCCGCCGGTACCTGGGCCGCGCTGGCCGAGGCGCACCGCCAGGGGGTACGCGTCGCACCGCTGCGCGTCGACGGGCTGCCGGCCGCCGTCCACCGGCTGTGCCAACGATGCCTGGACCCGGATCCGGCGGCCCGGCCGGGCAGCGCCGAGGTCGCCCGGGCACTGCGCGATGCCCTGCCGGCGGCGCATGCCGAGGTGCTGTTCACCCCCATCGTCGTGCCGCCATCCGCGCCCCGGCCCCACTCGCCGCGCCGGATCCGCCGCCCGGCCCTCGCCGCGCTGGCCGCGGTCGTGGTCGCCGGCGCCCTGGCGGCGCTGGCCACGCTCGGCTCCCGCTCGGGTGCACCGCTGGGCGGCCCGTGGGTGGCGCCGAGCGCGAGCGGGGCACCGCCCTCCGCCGTCCCGTCCCCCGCCCCGCCGTCCGGCTCACCGCAGACGGCCGAGACCCGTGTGGGCGTGGTGCAGGATCTCATCGACCAGGTCGACGCCGGCCGTCGCTCCGGCGCGATCCGCGACGACGTCGCCATCGATCTGGACAATATCCTTCGCGATTTGCAACGCCGGCTGGTCGCCGGTACGCCCGTCGATATGGCCGCCGAGGTGGCCCTGATCCGCGCCAAGATCTCCAACCGGCTCGGGGAGGGCGGTATCGACTACCCCGACGCCAGCCGGTTCCTGTCCACTATGGACAGTCTGGTGAGCCCCTGAGCGGCAGGAAGGACGCCGTGGTGAGTTCTCCCGTGATACGTGTCTCAGGGCACGCCGGCCCAGCCCGACGTAGCCTCGCGGAGGGTCGGCGCGCACCAGCCGCGGGTACCGACGACGGAACGCCGGGCGGCCCGGGTAACCAAATCCAGGCCTTGCGACGATCATTAACTGAGCCGGCGCTTCCCGGTTCGGGGATCGCTGCGTAAAGTCTGCGGGCGACGCGTCGCTGAGGGTCGCCGTGGGAGGAGTCCGTGTCCGTGCAGCAGGAGAGGGCCGAAGATCAGCCGTTTTTCGGCAGACCGCCCGGCCAGCCCTCCGAAGCGACCCAACCGGTCGTCGCGCCGACCTCAGCGCCGCCGGACGGCCCACCGGCCGGGCCGCCGCCGTTCGGCGGACCCTTCGCTCCAACGGGCGCACCCTTCGCCCCAGCGGAACGACCGACGTTCCCCCCGCCCACCGGCACCGCGCCGACCAGCGGTGGACCCGCCGGTAGCGCGCTGCCCGCCGTATCGGGGCGGCCGGTCTCCGCGCCGCCGGGCATGCCGCAGGTACCGGCACAAAGGCCGGCAAACCTGGAATACCTGACCGCACGCGAGCAGCCACCCACGGCGGACCTCGGCCGCGGCGAGCAGCCGTCGGCCTCCGACTACGGCCGCGACCACTTCGCCGGGCCGCTACGCAGCAACCGGACGGCGCAGCACCGCGCCAGCGAGGAACAGATGACCGACGCGGAGCGGACCGTAGCCATCCCCCGTCAGGTCGAGCCCGGTCACCCGGGTAACGCGGAGACCATGGTGCTGCCTGTCTTCGTCACCGGCGGGAAGGAACCCGAACCCGCGCCGCCACCGCCGGCCGACCCGCCACGCAACCCGGTCCACGACGGCGCGCTACCGGCCAGCGAGCGGGGCATGCTCGTGTTCGTCGCGGCGCTGCTGGGCATCGGTACCATCGCCGTGGTCACGATGCTCGGCCTCGGCGGGCTGGACACCAAGCACCCGGTGCCCGCACCCCCGGCGCCCACCGCCACCCCGGCCGGCGGCGGCCCCGGCCCGGTGACCAGCCCGTCGGCGGGCCTGTCGCCCTCGATGGCCCCGTCATCGGTGGCGCCGTCGCCGACGCTGGCCAAGACGACGGCCAAGAAGCTTCCGTCCCCGGCGCCGAGTCTGCTGGGCCAGCCACAGCCGCTGGCGTACTGCGTCGCGAAGGACCGCGGCCTGGCCAGGGCTCCCGACCACGACACCCCGACCTGGACCTGCACCACCCGCCGCGGCCAGCTCGACCCGTTCACCCCGGAGCAGGTGTGCGACTGGCAGTACGGCCCGGCAGCGCACGCGGTCGTCGGCTCGCTCGCCGACTATACGACCTGGAAGTGCTACAATTGACGTTCTCTCCGTTCTCAAGGACGGAGATTCTCTCCACACCACGCGTGGAACACGCGGCGTCCGAGTGGATTACCGTTTCGCCGCGCGGTGCCAGCATCGCTGCTGGTCTGACCCACGCTCCACGGTCGTTGAAGTCCGCCCGCCCGGCGGCCTTGATATTGATCGCGGCGTTGACGTCCCGGTCATGGTGACTACCGCATGGGCAGTCCCACGCTCGGACATCGAGCGCCATCTTGTCGTTGATCCGCCCGCAATCGGAGCACATCCGGGTGGACGGGAAGAACCGGTCCACCCGCGCGAACGTGCGCCCGTACCGGGCCGCCTTGTACTCCAACATGCCGGTGAAAGTAGCCCACCCCGCGTCGTGCACGGACTTAGCGAGCCGCGTCCGGCTCAGACCGACAACGCACAAGTCCTCGACGTAGACCGCTTGGTTATCGCGGATAATCGCCGTAGAGAGCTTGTGCTGCCAGTCCCGCCGGGTGTCGGACACTCGCCCATGCGCCCTGGCCACCTTCACCACGGCTTTCTTACGGTTCTGACTGCCCCGCTGCTTACGGGACAGGTCTTGCTGCAGCCGTCGCAACTGACGCGCCGCGCGACGTAGGAACTTCGGCGCTGCCACCTTCGTACCATCCGAGAGCACCGCGAAATGCGTCAACCCCAGATCGATACCCACCTCGCAGTCGACCGGCTCCAACGTCTCGTCCTCGGCCGTCCGCACGACGAACGACGCGAAGTACCGACCCCCCGCGTCCCGAATCACGGTGACCGAGGTCGGCTCCGCAGGCAGATCACGTGACCAACGCACGGCACATCACCGATCTTCGGCAACCGCAACCGGCCGTTGTCCAACACCGTGAACCGGCTGTTCTTGGTGAACCGGATCGCCTGCCGGTTGTCCTTACGCGAACGGAACCTCGGCGGAGCCACTTTGCAACCCTTACGCTTACCGCTGATCGAGGCAAAGAAATTGCGGTACGCCACGTTCAAGTCCGCGAGGGCCTGCTGCAACACGACCGACGACACCTCACCCAGCCACGCCCGCTCGGGCGTGCCCTTGGCCTGGGTGATCACCTGCTTGGACAAGACCCCGTCCGACAGGTACTTCTCGCCGTTCTCCCACGCCCTCTGACGTGCACGCAGCCCATCATTGAACACCACCCGGGCACACCCAAACGAGCGCGTCAACGCCTCGCGCGCAGCGGTATCCGGGTAGAGCCGGTACTTGTAACGCAGCAGCACCAGCAAACCGTAACCATGCCCTATGACAAACTCGAAGACAGCCGCGCTGGTAACACCGCGTCTTTACCCTGCACGCACTTGGTCTTCGTGACGAAGCTCCGGCACAAAGTGTTCGGTGACCGGCACTTCGCCCGCATGGACGACATCACGCGGACGGTGTGCACCGACTTCGAGACCGGGCTCGTCGAATTCAACGGCGAAAACAACCAGGTTCACCCGCTCATCAGCCCCCCACCTAAGAACCGCTCCGGCCTTGACGGCCCTCCCAACGCGGGTCTTCACCCCCGCCCTGAAGGGCGCAGCAGTGGCCCGCATCCGATAGCCGGCGAGCTGTCGTCGCGCCGACCGCGGCCCCGCGCCGCCCGCGCGTCAGCCCAGCCAGCCGGGGCGCACCAGACCGGCCTCGTACGCGAAGACCACCAGCTGTGCCCGGTCCCGCGCCCCCAGCTTCACCATCGCCCGGCTCACATGCGTCTTGGCCGTCGCCGGGCTGACCACCAGCCGCTCGGCGATCTCCTCGTTGGACAGGCCCTCCCCCACCAGCGCCATCACCTCGCGCTCCCGGTCGGTCAGCGCCGCCAGGTCCTTCGGCGCGCGGGGCGCCCGCGCCCGGGACGCGAACTCCGCGATGAGCCGCCGGGTCACCCCGGGCGAGAGCAGCGCGTCGCCACCGGCCACCGCCCGTACCCCGCGCAGCAGGTCCACCGGTTCGGTGTCCTTGACCAGGAACCCGCTGGCGCCGACCCGCAACGCCTCGAACACGTACTCGTCCAGGTCGAAGGTGGTCAGGATGACCACGTGTACGCGGGTCAGCGCCGGGTCGGCGGCGATGCGCCGGGTCGCCTCCAGCCCGTCCACGCCGGGCATGCGGATGTCCATGAGCAGCACGTCGGGCCGGTACTGGCCGGCCAGCCGCACCGCCTGCGCACCGTCGGCCGCCTCGCCCACCACCTCGATGTCGTCCTGCGCGTCGAGCAGGGCGTGGAACCCGGCGCGTACCAGGGCCTGGTCGTCCGCGAGCAACACTTTGATCATTGACTCTCCCATGGCAGGCGGGCCTCGACCCGGAATCCGCCGGCGGGGCCGGGGCCGGCGCTCAAGGTACCGCCCAGCGCCGCGGCCCGGGCGCGCATGCCGGCGATGCCGTTACCGTCGCCGTCCGGCGCCCCGCCGGTACCGTCGTCGTCCACCCGCACGGTGAGCTCGTGCGACCCGTACCCGATGGTCAGTGTCGCCCTGGCCTGCGGCCCGGCGTGGCGGCGCACGTTGGTCAGCGCCTCCTGGGCGATGCGGAACGCCGCCCGGTCCAGCTCGGCGGGTAGCGGGCGGGCGGTACCGGTGATGACCACCCCGGTGCTCGATCCCTCCACCAGCGTGGACAGGTTCACCAGGCTGGGCGCCGGTGCCCGCGGCGCCGCCTCGTCCTCGGGGCGCAGCACGCCGAGCACCGAGCGCACCTCCCGCAGCGCCTCGGCGCTGGCCTGCTTGATGGCCAGCAGGGAGGTGCGGGCCTGCTCCGGACGCTCGTCCATCAGGTGCAGCCCGACGCCGGCCTGCACGTTGATCAGCGACAGGTGGTGGCCCAGGACGTCGTGCAGTTCCCGGGCGATGCGCAGGCGCTCCTCGCTGGCCTGGCGGCGCTCCTGCTCGGCCCGGGCACGGGCCTGCTCGGCACGGGCCCGGGCGATCTCGGTGAACCGGACGGAACGGACCCGGATCCCCTCGGCGATCACCAGCGCGAAGATCAACCAGGCGGCCAGGCCGAGCGCAGCGCTCAGCGTCGGCGCGCGTACCGGCACCCCGCCGATCGTGTGCACCAGCCGGCCCGCCGAGACGTAGATCGCGTACCCGGCCGCGCACAGCACCTGGGTGGCCAGCCGGTGCCCGGCGCGTACCGTCCCCAGGACCGCCGCCAGCGCGGCCAGGAACGCCGGCCCGAACGGGTAGTCGAGCAGGTAGTACGCCAGCGTGATCGCGAGCACCACGGCCAGCGTCGCGACCCTCCACCGCCGCCGCAGCACCAGCACGGCCGGCCCGGCCAGCAGCAGCAGGAACCCGATGTGGGGCAGTTGCCGGCCGCCCGACCCGGCGTGGAAGTGCGCGGTCGCACTGGAGCCGACCACCTGGACGACGGCCACGAAGATGGCCAATCTGATGCCGGAGCCGCGCCTGCCCCGTCCCCACGGGCCGCCGTCCACGCCCCACACCGGTGCGGGGCGGGCGGGCCATCGGCCCCCGGCCGCCGGGTCCTCGTGCGGCGGCACCGCGTGCGGGTCGGTCGGGCTTTCCACAGGGCAACGGTAGGTCACCGGCGCTGCGGCCGGCGTCGTCGCCGGGGAGACGACCCGCTACGCCCGGCGGAGTACCCCATCCGGCGCGGTACGCCCGGGGAGGCACGGTCAATGCCGCCGCCGACCCGACGACGCGCCCGCCCCGGCGGCGCACGCTCGAACAGTGACCGGGCCACCACGCCCGGCACCGACAAGGAGGATTGTCATGTCCACTCAGCCCGAAGAACCCGGACGGGTCCGGACCTCCGACGCCGAGCGCGAACAGGTCGCCACGATCCTGCGCGCCGCGGTCAGCGAGGGCCGGTTGAGCCTGGAGGAGGGCGACGACCGCCTCGGCAAGCTCTACCAGGCGAAGTACCGCGACGAACTCGGCCCGCTGACCGCGGACCTGCCCGGCGGCGGCTGGGACGCGCTGCACCGCACCCCCGAGGCGCTGGCCGGCATCCGGCGCCGGCTGCGCCTGCACGCCGGGGCGGTGACGCTGATCGCCGGCGTGCTCGTCGGCCTGTGGGTACTGTCCGGCGCGCACTTCTTCTGGCCGCTGATCCCGCTGGCGATCCTGACCTTCAGCTTCCTGCGCCACCGGAGATTCGCCCGGTACGCCGCGTACGGCTGGGGCCGTGGACCGTGGGGCGGCGGTCCCGGGGGACGCGGCCCGTGGGGTCCGGCCGCGGGTCGGGCTCCCTGGGCATCTGGACCCTGGGACCGGCGCTGA